>JAFGKV010000126.1 GCA_016928395.1 Candidatus Fermentibacterota bacterium
CTAGTCTAATCTTGCACGGGTTCAAGTTCTACTGATCCCGGAAGTGCTCCCACAACGGTTGCCTCGATCAACGAGCCTTGGCGCGCACAAATGGGAAGATGGTAATGCCAATCGATGTCAGGGGCGTCAGTCCATGGTCTCACAGTGACCCCTCCGCTGGTGGAGGGTCCATCCACCAAGACCAGGAACTGGCGTCCAAGCATCTGGGCCGCATGCCGCGTCGCCTGGTCCAGCAGTAGATCCTCGGTGGCGGCCAGCCGTCTGCCGACTTCAGCCGCTGGCGGTGCATCGAGACCCGCGGACGGAGTGCCTGGCTGGGGACTATACCTGAACAGACCAACGCGATCGAGGTCGGCCCATTCGAGAAACTTAAGAAGTTGCGTGAAGTCCGAGCGCTTTTCGCCTGGATGGCCAAGGAGAATCGTGGCCCGGAGAATGGCCTGCGGGGCATGGGCTCGTATCCGGTCTATCAGGGGCTCCCAACCGTTTTCCGGCACCGGTCTCCTCATCTGACGCAGTACTCGGGAGCTGGAGTGCTGAAGGGCCAGGTCGAAGTAGGGAAGTACGGGCCGCTGGGTCATGGCGCGGATCACGCTATCGTCCACCTTGCTGGGATGTAGGTAGAGCACCCTGATCCACCGCTCCCCTACCCCCCCGGCGGAACACTCTTGGGCCACTCGATCAAGCAGAGGGGCCAAGCCCCGCATACCCGTGCGATCGTGTCCATACGCAGTGGTATCTTGCGCCACCAGCACCAGCTCTTTGGCCCCACTGCGCAGAAGCGCACGAGCCTCCCGAAGAACTGCGTCTTCCGGCATGCTTCGGGCCGCTCCCCGGATTCTCGGTATCACACAGAAGCCACATCCGCAATCACAACCCTCGGCAATCTTCAGGTAGCGTGTATGCCTTCCCTTCAGCGGGACGCGCGCTGCGGGCGCGAGAAGCGGTGGGGTGGACGAACGATACAGACGCCTCGTGGGGCAATGAGAAAGAGCCTTCAGAAGTCCCGGCACGCGCGGCCAGTCATTCACTCCCACTATGAGATCGAGCTGCGGGATCTGCCTCGCCAGGGAATCTCCTTCGATCTGGGCGAGACAGCCTGCGGCTACTATGTGGGTGGCTGCGCCCGCATCCTTGAGTGCGCATGCTGAGAACAGGCCCTCCAGTGATTCCTTCTGGGCGTCTTCGATGAACGCACAGGTGTTGACTATGAGAAGGTCGGCACCCGTGGGAATGCGCGATCGTCGCCAACCGTGTCGAATCAGGAGCGCCGCCAACATCTCACTGTCCACCTGATTCTTTGGGCAACCAAAGGTCGTCAGGAAGAAGAGGGGCGCGGACCGTTGTTTCACGCTGACCAGTGGGCGTTTCAGTCTAGGGGTACGATCTCCACACCGCGGGGAATGTCGAGGACAAAGATCCCGTCGATATCCGCGGAAGCGGGTTCTCGATGCCACCGCAGTAGGGAGTACGTCGTGGAGTTTCCGCCGACGTCGACAAGCCTCGCCCTCCAGGGCCACTGTTCGCCAAAAGGTACGAACGCTTCCACCCTGGTGAACTGGCATTCTCCGCTCTCATCGAGCCACGTAAGCAGTTGACCGAGGCGGCCTTCCAGCGTGGTGTCGGTGCGGACGGTTGCCGGTTCCACCTTGAGCAGGTGACCCAAAGGGCTGTCACGCCAGGTGAGCTCAGACCCCTGCTCCTGCACCAATACTTGGCGATTCTCCGGTGCATAGGTCCACAGCCTCGTACCATCGGCCACGATGATCTGACTGTCAGGCTCACCGTAGCATGCCTTGAACCGGTTGGGAGGAACAAACCATAGCTCCAGCATTCGGGATATGCTGTCGCCCGTCAAGGGCCACACGATCTCCTGAGTGAGCACAACGTAATTCAGAAGTGGCTCCTCGATCTGTCTTTCCCACGCCGTCCCCAACGTGTCTCCTGCGACACAACCAGTCAGCGAAATCGCCACGATTATGGCCATTCCCATTCAAGAACCTCGCCACGCTCGCGGCCGATGGTCGTCAGATGGCACGGGGTTCACGGTCCGCCTCTCCAACCTTCCATGGCATCCGTCTTTGCTCGCTGCTCTATCGCGCTCCTCCATCATTCCTCTCTTCCCCCACTCCCCTCTCGTCAGGACCCAATATTGTCGGTATTCTCAAGCCACGCTGAATCCACGAGAACGTCTCTCGGCTTGCTTCCCTGCGCAGGTCCCACCACACCCCTATTCTCCAGGATATCCATCAGCCTTCCGGCCCTTGCATAACCCACCTTGAGGCGGCGTTGCAGCAGGGAGGTACTCCCCTGTCTATTCAGGATAACCAATCGTGCGGCATCCTCCCACAGCGAGTCGTCGTCACCCGGCTCGACCATCTCGCCCAAGTCGATAGTGGTTGGCACTGGGGGTGCTTTGGGCGGCAATCCCGACGCCGAAGGCGCCCGGTCTCGCGACGCCGGGGCGATCTGAACCTGGCTACGCCAGAAGTCCACCAGCGACCTGACCTCTTCCGGGGTGATAAACCCGCCGTGCACCCGTTGGGGTCCCGGTGCGCCAGGCGGAAGAAAGAGCATGTCACCCTTGCCCAGGAGCCGTTCGGCTCCGGGGGAGTCGAGGATGATGGTGGAGTTGACCCGCTGCATGACCTGAAAGGCGATCCTTCCCGGGAAGTTCGACTTCAGCACGCCTGTGACGATCTCCTTTGAAGGACGCTGAGTTGCCACAATGAGATGAATGCCTACCGCCCGCGCCTTCTGGGCGATCCGGATGATCACGGCCTCCATCTCTGCCGGAGCGCTCATCATGAGATCGGCGAGTTCGTCGATCACGACGACGATATAGGGCATCGTATTGCCGTTCTCCGCTTCCTGGGAATGGAACTCGCCGATATCACGCATTCCCAGAGTTGAGAGGAGTTCATAGCGCCGTTCCATCTCCTGCGCCGTCCACGTCAGGCTGCGAAGCGCAACCTTCGGGTCGGTGACCACCGGATAGAGGAGATGGGGTATGCCTTCGTATGTGGTCAACTCGACTCGCTTCGGGTCGATCAAGAGGAATCGAACCAGATGAGGCGTCACTCTGACCAGAAGCCCGCAGAGAAATGAGTTTATGCAACTGCTCTTACCTGAACCCGTTGTCCCTCCGATGAGCAGATGCGGCAACGTAGAAAGATCGCATGCCACCGGTTCGCCCACGGCGTCCCGGCCGACCGGAAGCAGAAGCGGCGCATCCGAAGACCGAAACACCGGCGAGCGCATCATGTCGCCCAATCGGACGACGGCTGCCCTACGGTTGGGCACTTCAACACCGACGACTCCGGTACCTGGGATGGGTGCCACCACGCGGGTCTGCAGAGCCTTGAGGGCCAACGAGATATCGTCTGCCAAGCTTTCGATGCGGGCCACCTTGATACCGGGAGCCGGTTCCACCTCGAATCGGGTGATGACAGGGCCGGGCACGGCCCGGACAACCTTTGCCGTCACTCCGAAACTCCCCAGCGCCTCTTCCAGCTTGACCCTTCTGCGCTCGATCTCCTTAGGGTCGACGAACGAATGCATGGGGCCGTCGGCACGCAGCAGCGTGGAGGGTGGAAGCTTGTAGGGCCATGCGTCGGCCTTTATTCTCGATGGTGTCGGCTCGGGCTCTGATTCGACCACGGGCGAAGGAGTGCGCTCAGCCATTCCTTCCTGAGTGACTCCCTCCATGAATGGAGCGGGAACTGGAGTGCTGCTCCCTCGAGCCACAGGTCGCTGACGGCGTCGGGGAAGCCGAAGATGCAACTTGAACCCGCCCAGGGCATGAAAGGGGAGCAAAAGCCCGGCCACGGTGAGCACGATGGTCATGCCAGACGGACCCAAGGCCCGCATCCCGAGGGTCGAGATTCTTACGCCCACCGCGCCGCCGGCCCATGCCGGAACCGAGCCGATAGGATGCATGGCCAGAGCCGTCGTGAGCACCAAGGTGGCGACCGTCACCATCCCAAGCCAGTACCATAGTCGCCGCCTGAGGTCCCGCCATACTACGGACATGCCCGCCAATGTGATGAAGACCACCACAGAGAACGCAGGGATACGGCCCAACCCCACTGACAGCAGGTGCGCGGTTGCGGCCCCGACGATGCCACAGGTGTTCTCGACGCGCACCTTGAGCAATGAGTCACGGCGGAGGTTAAACCAATCCTCATGACGATAGGTAGCCAGGCTCGCTGACACCAACGCGGCGACCGCCAGAGCCAGAACCAATCGTGCCACGGCGGCCCCGCTCACCACACGGCCCGTGTTCATGCTCCTGCGCCTCCTAAACCATGCCCGTTTCCCCGGCGCACCACTCCGTGGTCATGAACCCTCTTCCACGCACTCATGTGGCCTGCCCCCCTCGTCCCACAATCCGGCTGTCTGGTCATAGCAGCCCCGCTTCCCGGAAACTGAAGTGCGCCGAGGATCCGATCACCAAATGATCTAGAAGAGCCACCCCGACGGCTGCAAGAGTTGACTTCAGTTCTCGTGTCAGTCGCACATCGTCCTCCGAGGGTTCCGCGTCGCCGCTGGGATGGTTGTGAACGACCACCACACTCCGCGACTTGGATTCCAGGGCCGCCTCGGCCACCCGGCGGGGATAGACGACTGCCTGGTCGACAGTTCCCTGCTGCAGTTCGCGCACCTCACGGATCCGGTTCTTCGTATCGAGACACGCGACCAGGAATCTCTCCTCTCGGTGTCCTCTGAGCCGGGCCCGAAAGTACGCAGCCACGTCCTGGGGACTCCGCAGATAGTCGCCGCCCCGCTCCACAGGGTCCATGGATTTCAGAGCCAGAGTGTGAAACAGCTTCAGCAACACCACGCAGACCTCCCCTACCCCATCGACAAGCCGCAACTCGCTGGGCTCGGCTTCAAGCACCGCAGTGGTAGTGCCGAAACGCTGGAGCAGCCTCTTTGCCACAGACTTCGTGTCCTTCCTCGGAATAGCAAACGAAAGCGCAAGCTCCAGGAGTTCATGGGAGGCAAAATCCGAACCCAACCCATGGAGAAAACGCGTCCGCAATCGACTCCGATGGCCCTTCGCCAACGCATTATCCACGCTGTCTACCTCCGCCGAGTGAGTAGGGCGACGCTCTCAACGTGGGCCGTATGAGGAAAGAGGTCAAATGGAATGACTCGAACCAGGTCGTATCCCCCCTTCTGCAGCCTGGCAACATCACGGGCCTGGGTCGCCGGGTCACAGGACACATACACTATCGAGCGGGCGGCCATGGCGGCCGCTGCCTCAAGGTCTCGGGGCAAGAGGCCATCCCGTGGGGGATCCATCAGCATTACATCCGGTCGGGAGGGAAGCGCTCCTCGGCATCGAAGGGATGCCAGGGTTCCCCGATGAAAACGCACGTGATCCAACCCGGCTCGCCGGGCATTGGCGATTCCCCGTTCACAGGACCGGCGGGCAATCTCCGCACAGATAACCTGCTCGTAGGGCGGGGCAAGACACAATGAGGGCCATCCCACACCGGCGTGCCCATCCACCAGCACCGCCCCGCCAGGAGCCAGCGCCTCCAATGTCCCCACCATGCTCTCGAGTTGCGCAGAATTGACCTGGAAAAACGTCCCTGCCTCCACGTCAAAGGAGACACCTCGGCACAGGTATGACACGGTCTCCCGTTCTCCCCCAGCCGCAACACGGACGTGGGGCAGTGCAGCGGCAAGCTGCGCAAGGCGTTTCGCAGGGGTCCGCGAATGAGCCACCACCAACGGCGAATCTTCCTGTCCGACCCTGAGCATCATACGAAACGGCTCCTCATGGGTCACCGAGTGCGCCCACATGCGCACCGCAGGCCATGCCTCCTGAAGGCGTGGCTCCAAGACCGGGCACTCCGGCACGTCGACAATGTCGTGAGAGTGCGCCCTCAAAAATCCAACCCTTCCGTCGCCCACGTGGATGCTCGCCTTGTTGCGGTATCCCACAGTAACCGGGCTTGCGGTCACCTCGTCGACGGCGGCATCCATTCGCCCTATCCGGCGAAACGCGTCTTCGACCCAGTGGCGTTTCAGTGCCCGTTGTGCCTCATACGAGAGGTGCTGCAACTGGCAGCCACCGCACCGACCGAACAGCGGACAAAACGGCGTCACGCGTTCAGGCCCGGGCTCCTGTACTTCTATCACCTGGCCCACGGAATAGCGCGCCCCTTCGCGCTCGATCCGATACGCGACTCGATCGCCTGGCGCCGTCAAGGGTAGAAACACAACCTTTCCGCCCACGCGCGCCACACCGATCCCTCTATTGGCGATGCCCGTGACAGTTGCGACGCCTTCGGCCCTTGACGAGGCACCATCGGAGGCGGCATGTTCATGCGTTGCCGATTTGAACCGAGGAGCGTTCATCGTGTCTCCACTCATGAGTTTACTTGACGACGATCAGGTCGTAGTGTTCGACGGCGCCATGGGGACCATGCTGTACAGCAAGGGCGTGCCGCTCAACCACTGCTATGACGAACTATGCCTCTCCAACCCCGCTCTCGTGCGCGACATCCATCGGCAGTACATCCGCGCCGGCGCGCAAGTGGTCGAGACCAACTCATTCGGGGCCAATCGATACAAGTTGGCGAAACATGAGCTAAACGACAAGGTGGCGGCTATCAACCGGCGGGCCGTGGAGTTGGCCCGCGCCGAGGCCGCCGCCGCCCTGGTCGCCGGAGCCATTGGTCCTCTGGGATTGAAGATTGAGCCGTGGGGGCCCACGAGCATCGAAGAAGCCAGGGACGCGTTCGGAGAGCAGGCTGCTGCCCTGTATGAAGGCGGTGTAGACCTTTTCGTTCTGGAGACCTTCAGTGACCTCAACGAAATCCACCAGGCTCTTCAAGCCGTCAGAGGCATGTGCACCTTACCCGTGGTTGCACAGATGACCGTGCAGGAAGATTGCACCAGTCTCTACGGCACGACGCCGGAAGTGTTCTGCCAGCGTTTGGACGCGTGGGGAGCCGATATTATCGGCATCAACTGCTCCGTGGGGCCGCATACCATGTTGGCGACCCTGGAGAGAATGGTTCGGGTGACCCATCGTACACTCTCGGTACAGCCAAATGCCGGCGTGCCGCGAAACGTGGAGGGTCGAAACATCTACCTGGCATCGCCTGAGTACATGGCCGAGTACGCCCGGCGATTCATTCTCACAGGCGCCAGGGTAGTGGGCGGATGCTGCGGTACAACCCCTGTCCACATTCGCGCCATCGCCAATGCTGTCAAGGCCCTACGCCCACGCCGGGTTGTCACGAGTACGACGGTGCTCCCCCGCGAACATGCCGAGATCCCCGCCGCAGCAGAGGTCCCACGTCCTCGCAAGAGTCCCTTGGCCTCCAGGCTATCCTCCGGGGAGTTCGTCTACTGCGTGGAGTTGGTTCCTCCCAGGGGTCATTTGCTAGCCAAGCTCGTGGACCGCGCCCGGATGCTCAAAGACGCCGGTATTGACGCGGTCAACATACCGGACGGCCCTCGGGCCTCGGCCCGCATGGCGCCTCTTGCCCTGGCGGTGCTGCTGAAGAACAGCGTGGGCATGGAGACCATCCTCCACTATGCGTGCCGCGACCGGAATCTTGTGGGCATGCAGTCGGATCTGATCGGAGCGTTTGCTTTGGGGCTTCGCAACCTGCTTGTCGTCACCGGTGACCCGCCGAAGCTGGGAGACTATCCCGACGCCACTGCCGTATTCGATGTAGATTCCATCGGGCTCACGAACATGGTGAGACGGCTGAACAGGGGCCTTGATTTAGGCGGCAACTCCATCGGTGATCCCACGGCCTTCCACATCGGTGTGGGTGTGAATCCCGGTGCGGTCGATGTGGAATTTGAATTGCGCAGGTTTGCCTACAAGGTCGAAGCCGGAGCGGAGTTCGCCATTACGCAGCCGATCTATGATCCCGACCTCCTCGAGACCTTTGTCCGACGCATTGGTGGGTTTGGCATTGATCTCGTCGCGGGTATCTGGCCTTTGGTCTCGCTCCGCAATGCCGAGTTCATGAACAATGAGGTGCCCGGTGCCAAGGTGCCTGCGACCGTCATGGAACGGATGGCCCGCGCGGAGACTCGGGGAGTTGCGGCGGACGAGGGAGTAGCCATCGCCCGGGAGGTTTTGGCACGGATCCGACCCATGATCAAAGGAGTTCAGGTGGCTGCGCCCTTTGGCCGGATTGACTTGGCTCTCGCCGTGCTCGGCCGGTCCCCACAACATGAGGGTTGACGCCGGCGCCGAACGCCTCTACATAGGTTCCCTGGGCAGTCACAACCGGTTGCTTTTCCCGATGGAGGTGCGTATGCGTTGGGTATCCCTCACCGTGCTTGCGTTTCTGGTCGCGTCAAACGCCGTTTCGGCCGGCGTTTCACCCGGAGGGCTGCGGGGCCTGATCGAGACCCTTGATGCCGGCAATGACGGCACTGGCACGCTCACCTTAGGGTTCCATGGGCTGTATAGGTCTCAGAAGCTCACACTTCTGAACGAGCAGGAGCGTTACCACCAGGGCCAGTTTCGTCTCAGTGTGACCTATGCCTTGGCCACCTATGTGGAATTTGGCGCATTCGTGCCGTACCACATGACCTATCTTTCTGGCCGGGGCGATGTCGACAGCGACGCCAACGATTTTGAGAGTGGCTTTGGGGATCTGGAGACGCGGGCAAAGCTCACCATTCCATTCGGACCCAACGAGGCGATCCGCCTCGGCGGGATGGGATTCTATCGTTTCACCACCGGCGATGAGGACAAGGGCTACGGGAGTGATGATCCGGTCATGGGCGGCATGGGGCTGCTCACTTTCGATCTCGCCGATATACCCGGCACCGCGCCCATCCGGTTGCACGCGAACGCGGGGGTGGAGAAGTACAAGGACGTCGAACCTGCCGACGGCCTCCCTTCGATTGAGGACAACGATATCCTTCGCCTTTCGGCCGCCGTGGAGTTCCCAACGCCGGCCATGTCGTTCTTCCTAGAATGGTCCACGGATCAACTCTTCGAGCAGGGTGATCTCGGTTTCTCCGACTCCCCCATGCGGCTCACGCCCGGCGTGCGCTTTGGCGGGCAGGGGGAGAGCTACCTTGATATTGGTGTACGTATCGGCCTCAATGGCGATGATGCCCTCTACAAAGCCCCTGATTGGGAGTTGGTCGTATCATTGGGTACTCCTTCGCTCATGGCCACGCGTGACCGGGATGGCGACGGCGTGGCGGATGAACACGATCTCTGCCCAGACACGCCAAGTGGCGCGATAGTCGATGCCAACGGGTGTCCCACGGATTCGGATCTCGACGGCGTCTATGACGGCCTCGACCGTTGCCCCGGGACACCTCGGGGAGCTATCGTTGACATCTGGGGATGCCCGACCGACAGCGACGGCGACGGTGTGCCAGACGGCATGGATAAGTGCCCCGACTCACCGCCGGGTGCGCTCGTGGATCGTACCGGCTGCCCCCAAGACAGTGACGGCGACGGTGTGCCAGACGGCATGGACCGCTGCCCCGACACGCCCCGCGGCGCCAGGGTGGATGAGTTTGGCTGTTCGGAGGATAGCGACGGCGACGGTGTACCCGATGGCATCGACAAGTGCCCCGAAACACCCCCCAACGCGCCGGTAGATCGGTCTGGCTGTCCCCTCGATTCCGATGGCGACGGTGTGCCCGATGGCATCGACAAATGCCCCGAAACCCGCCCGAATACCGTGGTGGATGAACGGGGATGTCCCATTGACGAAGATTCTGATGGCGTGCCCGACGGCGTGGATCGGTGCCCAGGAACGCCGTATGGAGTCAAGGTCGACGGCTTCGGCTGTCCACTGGATTCCGACGGAGACGGCGTATACGACGGATTGGATCGGTGCCCGGATACGCCCTATGGAGTCAAGGTCGCTGCCAATGGCTGCCCCCTGGACGAGGATAAGGATGGCGTGCCCGACGGGCTGGATCTCTGCCCGGATACGCCGTACGGCGCCGTGGTTGACCGCAACGGCTGCCCCCTGGATTCCGATGGCGATGGAGTGTATGATGGGCTGGACAAGTGCCCCAACACCACGCCGGGGGTGAAAGTAAACAAGTGGGGATGCCCGGAGCGAACACGCCTGGAGGGCGTCACTTTCGCGTACAATAGCGCCGAGCTGAATCCCGAGGCATTGCCGGTGCTCGACAAGGCTGGTCAGCTTCTGGTGGATATACCCGAGATGAAGGTTCGCATCGAGGGCCACACCGACTCCGACGGCTCCGATGCCTACAATCTTGACCTGAGCCAGCGTCGGGCGGAATCCGTCCGAGCCTATCTCACCAAGAGGTTCAGCATCGACCCGATGCGCATCGATGCTCGGGGCTTTGGAGAGTCGGTGCCCATCGCCAGCAATGCCACGCCGGAGGGGAAGGCCCTCAATAGGCGGGTGGAGTTCGTGACCGTAGACTAGTCGCACGCACGAGCCTTGGGGCGCCTCCTTTGGGGCGCCCCAAGGCTTTCGTGCCGACGCCTGGGAGGAGTGAGATGAGCCGCCGCATAGGCATGATTCGCAACATAGGTATTATCGCGCACATCGATGCCGGGAAGACCACCACGAGCGAGCACTTCCTCTACTACTCCGGCACAACCCACCGCATCGGAAAGATCGACGATGGCAACACTGTGCTCGACTATTTGGAGCAGGAACGCGACCGAGGCATTACCATCACGTCCGCCGCGGCGACGCTGATGTGGAACAATCATACTATCAACCTGGTTGATACACCCGGCCACGTGGATTTCACGGTGGAGGTGGAGCGCTCCCTCATGGCCATAGACGGCGCGGTTACCGTGCTCTGCGGTGTCGGGGGCGTCGAGCCGCAAACGGAGAACGTCTGGCGTCGCGCGATGCGCTACCACCTACCGAGCATCGTGTTCGTCAACAAGATGGACCGGATCGGCGCCGACTTCGACCGGGCGGTTCGAATGGTGCGAGAACGTCTTGGACTGGCCTGTATCGTCACTCAGCTTCCCGTAGGTTCCGGCAACTCCTTCGCCGGCATCATTGACTTGGTGCCTATGGAGATGCTGGTCTGGGATCAGGAGAACCAGGGCGCCACTTTCAGCCGTCTTCCGGTGGCCGAGGCCGAGGCTGATCGGGCAGCCGAGGCCCGGGTGGCCATGCTGGAGGCCATCGCAGATCGGGACGATCACTTCTTCACCCTCATGGTGGAACAGGGCAACCCCCCACGAGACGAGATCCTCGCGGCGCTACGTCGGGTGACCTGCCGATGCGCCGCAGTCCCGGTGGTGTGCGGCGCCGCTCTGCGTAATGTGGGCATCCAGCCGCTTCTGGACGCCGTGGTGGCATTTTTGCCCTCGCCTCAGGACCGAGAGCCAGTAGTGGCCCGGGCGGTGGACACCGGCGAGGCCATTGCCCTCGTGCCAGACGAGAAGGAGGCATTCTGCGCCTTGGCTTTCAAGGTAATGTACCAGGAGAGCCAGAGCCGGCTGACCTACGTGCGGGTGTACTCAGGGACACTGGAGCCCGGTCACGATGTCTACAACCCGACGAAGGATGTTGTCGAGCGGCCCAAACGGTTCTTTCGCATGTATGCTGACAAGCGGCTCAAGCTGGATCGTCTGACGGCGGGTGACGTGGTCGCGGTTGCGGGATTCGGGGAAGCGGCCACCGGTGACACATTATGCACGCCAGCGCGGCCGGTGGTCCTCTCGCAGAGCATGGACTTCCCGATACCAGTGGTCTCGGCAGCCATCGAGCCAAGGACACGGAAGGATGAGGAACGTCTTGCGAGAGCGCTGGAGAAACTGCTCGTTGAGGATCCGACTTTCTCGGTTCGGGAAGACCGAGACACAGGGCAGACGGTTATCTCCGCCATGGGAGAGCTGCATCTGGAGGTCATCGTGCAACGGCTGGCGGACAACTTCCAGGTTGACGCCCGCACTGGGACCCCCCAGGTCGCCTATAAGGAAACCGTGAAGTCACTGGCCCAAGCCGCCGCCCATTACGAAAAGCAACTGGCCGGCCGTGTCCACGCGGCCACCGTAGTGGTGGAGGTATCGCGGGGAGCGCAAGGCAGCGGAGTGCTCATCGATTTCTCTCAGGCTGCTGCAACACTGCCAGACGACCTGCGCAATGTCGCCGAGGGTACCATCCGGTCTTCCGTCACCTCTGGAGTATTGCTTGGGTACCCCATGACCGATCTCCTCGTTCGTCTCCACCGTATCGAGTATGCAGAAGACGCCGTCAGCACCATCGCCGTGGCGGGCGCCGCGGCCAAGGCATTTCAGGACGCGTGCGCACAGGCAACGCCGGTGCTGCTGGAACCCCACGTCTGGGTCGAGATCGCACTGCCGCCGGAGGCACTCGGCGCGGTGGTCGAGTCGTTGAACGCCCGGGGCGGAAAAGTCAGCGAGATCGGATCGAACCCGGCAGGGCACACCGTTCGGTCCACCGCGCCCATGTCGAAGATGTTCGGCTACGCTACCCAGCTTCGATCGCTCAGTCAGGGCCGTGCGTCGCTGTTCATGAAATTCAGTCACTATGCCGAGTGCGACAGGGACTAGGGCCACCGGCCTCCGTCGCGTCATTCACGCCACGCTCAGCTGTCCTATGTCAGCCTGCTAGACGTCCCTCACCCAGGTCCACACCTGAATGCTCGAGGCTCTGCCTGGAGACCAAACCCTGTTTCCTAGTCCTCCTCCTCCCCTACCTCGAGGCGACTGAAGGTCCTCAGCACGAGAGGATCGGTCTCGTCGTGCATGCGTAGGCGCACGAAGTCTCGTGTTTCGCGATCACCAAGGCCCAGCAGCGCCTCCACCGCTGCCATCCGTTCAGGGGCACCCGATGGATCGCTCCAGGCGTCCAGCGCGTGCATCATGGTGCGCCTTCCCAAGGCCCGCGCCCGGAGGCATCCCGCGGTCGCGCTATCGGGTATGGCAGTCACGAGCTGTCCGAGTGTCCTGATGTGAACCACGCGGGACGAGGGGATTCCAGCTCCAGAACCTGGTACCTCCCGCGATACTGGGTTCGGCATGTGCGATCCGATAGCCTCGCTGACAGCCGAAACCGCACGAGGTCCGAATGATACCAGCGCCTTCGACGCGGCGGCTCTGACCGTGAGGGTCGGATCAGCCAAAAGACCCACCAGGGCCGGTATGGAGGTCGTGTCGCCAAGAGCACCCAAGGCAGCTGACGCTTGGATCCGCCGACGTTCCATCTCGTCGTGCAGGAAGGGACGAAGCGAGGGGGCCGCCACAGAGTCTCCCAGGGCGCCCAACGCGGTGATAACCCGGGTCCAGTGGGATTGCCTGCGTCGGTCTCTGAGCATGCGTTCCAATGGCGGGCGAGCGTCAACCCTCTTCATCTCGCCCAGAAGACCTATGACGTTCCGCACGACCTGATCGTCGGAATCGTCGAGCCGGGATATGATGCGCGCAGCAAAAGAATCAGGGAATGCCTTGCCGATTTCCACCAGAGTCCGGTACTCCAGGCCGTCTCTGCTGCCTATCTTGTGCTCCACGGCATAGTTCACCGCTTCGATACCGCGGGTCATCAAAGCCGCCCGAGCCCGGCGAACCCGCTCCCTGGCGCTACCGACTTCCCACAGTGATGCCGTGGCAAAAAGCTCATCCAAGACCCGTGCCGAGTCTTCAGCGGTCAGCACCGGGTCAGGGATGACTTCGTCGGGCAGCACGATGTCCCGGGGCAGATCGATGCCGATGGAGAAGAGCGACGAAGACCAGGCAGCCGAATCCTCTCCGGCAGAGCCCCGTGGGTAGGTGTCACGGCCCTCCAGGTCGAGGAACAGCCCGAGGCCGCTGAAGCCGCGAGCCCAGGTGGCTGCGCCCTGGCCAGTGCCGGTCGTCGCGTAGAGGTCGTCACCCTGGGCGTCGACGAAGATGCCGACGGAGTTGGCGATGCTCATGCCCTGCCCGTCGCTGACCACATAGTAGTCATTGCCGCTTTCCTCCAGCAGCATGCCCACGGACAGGTCATGGCCCGTGCCCTGGGTGACGCCGAACCTGCACACGTAGTGGTCATCGCCGCCCCGGTCCCACAATGCACCAATCGAGAGGTGGATGCCCGCCCCCTGGGCATACTGGGTGGCCACGTAGCGATCATTGCCTCCGCCATCGAAGAGCAGGCCGAGAGAATACCAGTAGGAGGCGCCCTGGGCATAGACCTCGGCATGGTAGAAGTCATTGCCTTCCTCATCGATGAGCAGGCCGACACCGCCGGCGGCCCGGGGCCGGAAGCCGATGGCAAACCCCTGCGACAGAGACTGGAAGTCATGAGGAAGCAGCGGCCTGTGGAGGTAGCGGCCTCCTGCCCTGTACACATCGTTGCCGGCTTTGTCGTAGAGGAGCCCGATGCCAAATGTCGAGGCAAATCCCTGCGACTGCCGGGCGCAGAGATAGGTATCATTGTCATCGTGGCGCACCGGGCGCGCGCCAGTGCCGGGCACCTTGACCAGGCTCAGGTCAAAGGCTCTGTCAGGTTCGATCTCCTGCGCCGGAGGCGGGTCGTCGGCCACCAGAGATACAAGAGCGCCCATGCCGAACGCGCCCGCTCCCTGGCAGAAGTTTCGCCCCTCCAGCAGATCTCGCCCTCCCCCATCTACCAGAAACCCTGCTCCAAAGAAACCCGCGCCCGCAGAGCCGTCACCGCCCCGGTAGACATCGTCTCCATCCAGATCCAGGAGCACCGCAAGGCCCAGCACCGCGCCTCCGATGCAGAAAGCACGGCCCTGGGCGTCGTACAGATCATCCCCGGAGATGTCTACGACTGCCGAGAGCGCACGAAGAAGCCCTCCCACGGCCGAAGCGACCCGGCCCCGGTACACATCATCCCCCCCGAGGTCGACCACGAACGCGATGCGCCGCAGAGCCTCAGGCCCGTAGGAGTTGGGCCCTTCTCCGCAGATCGCCAGGAGCCCCCACGGCGTGTCAAAGACCGCGCGAACATCCCCATCCAGACCATCCACAACACGCTGCGGTTCGCTCGGGATCTGCCCGATGTCGGCATGCCGCACTGCCTCAACATCGGCTCGAAGCCGCACCACCGCGTCCGCGAATACCCGGGAAGCCTCGGTGAGCGCACCACGGTTCATGCGGGCCCCGGCGTCCAGGATGCGATCCTCGTTCAAGAGGCCGGTGGTATCGGCGCGCATGCCGAACTCTCGAAGAATCGCACCCTTTGCGGCAGCATCCTCAGGGTCGTCCTGATCGCCCCAGAACGCAGACGCGGCCATCACGACATGCGCCCGATCCTCAGGGGTCAAGCCTGAGAAGGCCTCGTCAAGCCCGTCCTGGGCCTGGTGGCACACGTGGAGGAACACGTCAACCGCTCCCTGGAATGGCGATTCGCCCGCTGGGTAGAGCAAAGCCGCACGGCCCCAGGGCATCACGGGCCGGGCCCTCTTCCCGGCCAGAGCCGGCGGCGCCTCGGCGAGTTCGCCCAGAGAAGCCGCCAGGCCCCCGAGTCCCGTGAAGTCTGCCAGCGTGTCCCGGATCCGGGCAACGGCGTCGCTATGAAACCCGGGCAGCGTGAGCGGATCGTTCAGAATGGCCTCCACGATCTCAAGCCGGAAGGTGTCATCCTCGGCGTAGAGTTTGTCGAAGCCCAGCTCCAAAAGGGTGACATCGAGATACTCCAGAGCCTGCACCAGAGTCTGTACCGCCAGCGAGTCGACCCCGCCTGCGGCAGGAAGCCAGTCTGAGTCGGAGGCCTCGCCCCATGCGGCAAAGGCACAGAGTCCCAGTGCCGAAAGCAGTATCCCTTTCATCGCCGTACGATTCCATGGGGGCAGTGTACTCCGGTGGTGCGTCATAGCAAATCCTCCTCAAGTTGCGAGCTGGACTATGGGTGCACGTAGGCCTTGGCCATCGCCTCCGGTATGCCCATGGGCGTGTGCATACTAGCCCGAAGCGTCGGAAGCAAGGGCTGTCGGTGACAAAGGAACCCGGAGGGGATGGGCCCGCGCCCACGGTCAGGCGCACTGCGCGGCAGGGGCGGGCGGTGATGTCGTCTCCTGGCGACCTATGACTCTTGACTGCGGCGATGCCTCGTCCCGACTTGCGAGCCTCTTCGAAAAGAGAATGCCTGGAACGAACGAGCCGACGCAGCGCCCGGGCGGCGTGCCGGCAGAGAGGAGCACATTTCATGAGGTGGGACCTGAGCGTATCGCTGGCCGAGAGTGGGCGGGTGCCTGATGTGCTGGTGCGGAGGGGCATGCATCGGCTCATCGCCGCGACGCTGCAGCACTACCGCGCCGAGATCACCGACCGGGACGCCTGGATGGGTTCGCTGGTTCGCGGTCTCAAGGCCTCCCCCATTGCACTCACTCCCGACGAGGCGAACCGTCAGCACTACGAACTGCCGCCGGAGTTTTTCTCCTTGGTGCTGGGTAAGGCCATGAAGTACAGTTGTTGCCTGTGGGAGCCCGGCACGACCTCCCTTGACGAGGCAGAGGAGGCCATGCTGACCCTCACGGCCCAGCGGGCCGGGCTGGCCGACGGCATGAGGATTCTCGATGCTGGCTGCGGATGGGGCTCCATGGCCCTGTGGGCCGCGGCCCGGTATCCCGGATCCTCGATCACCGCACTCACCAACTCGCGGCTCCAGAGGGACTTCGTGGTGTCGCAAGCCCAGCGGCGCGGGATCCCCAATATCCGTGCAGTGCTTGATGATATCGGCTCATTCGTTCCCGACCGGCGATTTGACCGCATCGTATCGGTGGAGATGTTCGAACACGTGCGCAACTTTGCGGAACTGCTGCGCCGCATGGCATCCTGGCTTGTCGACCGGGGAGCGCTCTTCGTCCACCACTTCTGTCATCGCGACATCGCCTATGTCATGGACGCCTCGGACGAACGCGACTGGATGGCCAGGCACTTCTTCACCGGGGGCATGATGCCCTCCGCCGATCTTCTTCTTCACTTCCAGGATGACCTGACCATTGCCTCAACCTGGCGAATAGACGGCACCCACTATGCCCGCACGCTGGGCGCCTGGCTCTCCCGCATGGATGCCCACGCCGCCGAGGTCCGGGCTGTGTTCGCTGCTCACTACGGCCACAAGGACGCCCGGCTCTGGTACAACCGATGGCGCATGTTCTTCATGGGGTGCGAGGAACTCTTCGGATACCGGGAAGGCCGCGAGTGGCAGGTGGTGCACCACCTGTTCACCCGCACCTAAGAAACGTGGCCGCCGGGCGGAGGGGTGGTCAGCTACACGCTGGGGCGTGGGTCCGAGGGCCCCGTGCCGACGCTACCGAAAGAGGCCAAGAACCACGGTGTGAGCGCCCATATCGATGAGCCCGGTTCCGGAGCGCATGGCGGACGGTTCGGTCAGCCTCCCGCGGTCTGGACAAAGGCGGTATTGGCGTAGAGGTATTCCACCTTTTCCTTGTGTCGCAATTCCTCGGCGGCCATCCGCTTCAAGACCTCCCGTACTTCTCCCTCGGGTTGGAGCGCGGCGAGACCCTTGTAGAAGTTGTGCGATGCCATCTCCCGGTGCGCTGCCACGAGGTAGACCTCGGAACTCTCCATGTCACGATCCGGATCTGGAGCATCCAGGTGCTGAGCCAGTTGGTAGTCGACAACGGCATCCACCGGCAGAGCCGTGAGAGACTTCTGCCCGTCGCGGTAGGCAACCAAGAACTCCCGATGCTTCTTCTCCTCTGCAGCCAAGAACTGCAGCGTATCCCTGGCAGTGGCATCCTCAATCCTGTCGTGCAGGGCCGTATAGAAGGCGAATGCCTCTTCCTCTCTCTGAATGGCCTTACCCAGAACTGATCGCAAGTTGATCCTCTCCATGGCAATCTCCTTCGTGTGTGTACTGTGTTCTATGCCACATGTAGAAGTCTGCAGCGTCCTTTCGGTACGCGTTTCCATCCGTGCTTTCGCCCCATCTTATCCTCCGAGGGTCGAGTTCTCCAGCCTCCCCGAGTCCAGCCACCCAAAGGCTTGCCGCGCGCACCTCCGCTCACGCCAGGCCCGTGATTACACCGTCGTCGTCGATGTTGATCGATTGGGCTGCAGGCTTACGGGGCAAACCAGGCATACGCATGATGTCACCCGTGAGGGGCACCAGGAAGCCTGCGCCCGAGCAAATCACGACGTCCCGAACAGTCACGAGGAAATCCTTGGGTCTGCCAAGGAGATCGGGGTTATCCGAAAGTGATTGCTGGGTCTTCGCGATGCACACGGGCAGATTGTCAAACCCGAGCTTGTCGATTCTGTGAAGCGAGCGTTCCGCTTCCGGCCGGTAGTCCACGGCCTCCGCGCCATACATCTCCCTGGCCACTATGGCGATCTTGTCTTTGACCGGCATGTTCCAGTCATAGAGGGTCTTGAAACTGCAGGCGTTACCGTGCGCCAGATCAATCACTTTCTGGGCAAGCTCAAGCCCACCGCCACCGCCCTCGGTGAAGAATGTCACCACTGAGCTATCCTCTCCTGCATCCGCGCAGATCCGCGCCGCAGCGGCCAACTCCTCGTCGGTATCCGACGGAAAGCGGTTGAGCGCCACCACCGATCGCATGCCGAACTTCCTGATGTTCTCGATATGCTTCTCCAGATTGCCCCGACCCCGCTCCACGGCCTCGGGATCGGGTTCATTCGCCTTCTTGAGGGGTATGCCGCCATGCATCTTGAGAGCCCGGATCGTAGCAACCAGCACCACCGCGCAGGGCGCAAACTTTCCATACTGACACACGATGTCGAAGAACTTTTCTGCGCCGAGGTCGAAGCCAAACCCTGCCTCAGTCACCACATAGTCGCTGGTGGCGAGCGCCAGCTTGGTGGCGAGGATACTGCTGGTCCCCTGGGCGATGTTGGCAAAAGGCCCGCCATGCACAAAGGCCGGCCCGCCTTCCAGAGTCTGCACCAGATTCGGCAGAAGAGCATCGCGAAGCAGGGCAGCAACCGCACCCTGGATGCCCAGTTGCGACACCACCACGGGGTCTCCCTCTCTGGTGAACCCAACCAGAATCCGTCCGATGCGCTCCTTCAACTCGGCATAGGAGAGTGATAGGCAAAGGGATGCCATGATCTCGGATGATGCAGTGATATCAAAGCCACCTTGACGAATGGGATGGTTCACCCGTCCGAGGCCGATAACCGTCTCACGGAGGGTTCGATCGTTCATGTCAATCACCCGTCGCCACAAGACCTCGCCGGGAGCGAAGCCCGAATCAGTGCCGAAGTGGATACTGTTATCGATGGTCGCGGCGATCAGGTTGTGCGCCGTGGTGATGGCATGAAGATCCCCGGTGAAGTGAAGGTTGATGTCATGCGCAGGGATCACTTGGGACCGTCCGCCTCCGGTGGCGCCGCCCTTCCGGCCTAAACAGGGGCCCAAAGAGGGCTCGCGGAGGCATACCGTCGCGTTCTTTCCCGCCCGGCGCAACGCTTGGGTGAGGCCGATGCTCATGGTGGTCTTGCCCTCGCCGGCTGGCGTGGGCGTCATGGCGCTGACCAGCACCAGCCTGCCGCGCGCTGGCTGCGCAGCAGGGTCCTCCCCGAGAATTCGACGAATGGCCTGTATCCGCACTTTCGCCTTGTCGTTGCCGAAGGGAACGAGATCGTCAGGTGACAGATCAAGCATGCGTGCAATGTCGCCAATGGGCCTGGGTGAGGCGGCCGTTGCGCTCATGGTAGCAACCTCTCCTGGAAGGATGTGAGGGATCAGGACACTGAAGAACCCAACGAAGGTGGCACTACCTGCCGTGTTGCACAAGTGAAGCGAGGAGCGTCGGATGCGGACACGGGAGACGAGGATTGTCGTGGATGGTGCCGGTATCACCGCTTATCTCCCGGTAGGTGCGTGCGGCCGGCGTACGCACTACCTTGCGTTGAACACCACTCATTCTCGCGTTCCCCTCATCCGTTGCACGAGGAGCATCCAGTGCGAAACAGCTTTCTTTTCATGTGCGGGATGGCGGCAGTTGCCCATGCCGCTCCTCTACTCGTGGCTGTCGAGTTGCCAACCCCGGATATCCGCGATCTATGGGTTCAATCGGCGCACTCAACCTTTGCCTACCTGGAGCCAACGGCGTTTGCAGAACTCACTCCTGCAGACATTCCTATACTGGCCCGACGCGGTATCTCGGTTCGCGTGCTTGACGGGGAAACATGGAGCCGTCGCTACTTCTTCGGGATCATCCCCGATGCGATGCGACACTCGCTCCCGGGCGAGGTGCTCTGGGAGCGCGACGATACCGTGTTGCTCAGCGTGTCGGAAGAGAACGTCTCCGTCCTTCTGGGTCTTCCGGCTCGATTCCATCCTCTGGAACGACGTACCTTGGAAGCCGGATTCTGGCGGAGGTTCGCCGGCACTGCGGTTCCACTTCGCGCTCTGCCGTGGGACGCAGCGGTCCAGGCCGTGGTGGACGCGGTGAACACCGACTCGCTCACTGCCTACATCCAGCGGATGCAGGACTTCGGAAGCAGGCTCACCTTGGGAGACAGCTCACTGGCAGCCTCTCAATGGCTGGCCGACACGTACGAATCTTGGGGCTACCCGGTTGAGTTCGACAGCTTCTACGTTTCGCACCCGGCGATGGGCAACTGGCCCGGCACGGGGTGGGAGCGAAACGTTATCGCACGGAAGACGGGCACTCACGGCGCGGCATCACGCCTCGTCATCGGCGGTCATTTCGACTCCATTGTCTGGTCTGACACGGCTCTGGCCCGAATCAACGCCCCGGGCGCCGACGACAATGCCACCGGCACGGCCGGCGCCATGGAGGCAGCCCGAGTGCTCCGTGACTTCCCTATGAAGAAAGACGTCCATTTCGCGGCGTGGGCAGCTGAGGAGATTGGCCTCGTCGGTTCGTCGATTCATGCCCTCGGGGCCTCGCAGCAAGGAGATCTCATCGAGGGCGTGATCAACATGGACATGATCGGTTAC
>JAFGKV010000127.1 GCA_016928395.1 Candidatus Fermentibacterota bacterium
CGAGAGCCAACTGCCGGCTGTACTCTCAACCCTGAGAATTCTGAGGGAGCCCGGCGTCCTCAGAGGCCGCACTGAACCCCGAACCCTGAATGGTCAGAACCACAAGGAGGAACCAATGTCACGGATGATCGCGGTATGTGGACTTGTCTGCTCGGAGTGCCCGGCGTACCTCGCAACCAAGGCTGAGGATCATGAAGCCTTGGCCAGAGTCGCCCAGATGTGGAGCAAGGAGTACAATGCCGAGCTGACGCCCGAGGGTTGCCGATGCGATGGGTGCCAGGAGCTTAAGGGCCGTCATATCGGCCACTGGTCCGAGTGTCCGATCCAGGCCTGCGGCCATGGGAAGGGTCTCGTAACCTGCGCATCGTGCGCCGACTATGCCTGCGAGAAGATCACCGGATTCTTCGGTATGGTGCCCGCGGCCAAGGAGACGCTGGACGCGCTGCGCTGAGTCCGGCGGGAAGGCGTTCCGTTGGGAGGGATCGGCGCCCAATCCTGAGCCCTTCCCGCGGAACGGGTATGCCGGCCCGCCCCTAGCGGCAGGCCGGCATGAAGTAACGGTGGGCGCGCCGAGCTATGACGTCGCGGGGGGAGCCTTCTGACGATCGCGGAGCAACTCGCCGATGCCTGCGATGCTGCCCAGAATGCCGGATGTTTCCATGGGCAAGAAGACCTTGGTCGCCTGCCCATCAGCGACTTTCTGCAGAGCCTCCAGGTACTTGATAGCGATAAGATCACTGGTCGGATTGCCTTCGTGGATCGCCTTGTACACGGTCTGGATGGCTTCTCCTTCGCCCAAGGCCACGGTTTCCTTCTGATAGCGATCCGCGTCGGCCACCTTCTTGATCGCCTCCGCCTGTCCTTCGGCCTTCAAAATCGCCGACTGCTTGTGGCCCTCGGCTTCCAGGATCATGGCGCGGCGTTCCCGCTCGGCCTTCATCTGCCGGTGCATGGACTCGGTGACATCCCGAGGCGGCTCGATGCGCTGCAGCTCAACCCGCGTAACCCTGGTTCCCCACTTGTCCGTGGCATCATCCAGGATCTGACGCAGCTTGGTGTTAATGAGTTCTCGGGAGGTGAGAGACTCGTCCAGAGCCAGGTCACCGATGAGATTCCTCAGATTCGTCTGGGCCAGCTTTGTCGCAGCCATGTAGAAGTTGGCCACATTGTAGGTGACCTTGACAGGATCGGTCACCTCGTAGTAGACGACCGCATCAACTTCGACCGCCACGTTGTCCTTGGTGATGACCGCCTGCGGCGGCACGTCGACGACCTGCTCCCGCATGTCGACCTTGAGCATCCGTTCCATGAAGGGGATGATCACCGTCAACCCGCTGTCAACGGTGCGCTGGTACTTGCCCAGGCGCTCGATCAACGCTTTCTGCCAGGGACGAACGGTCTTGACCCCGTTGGAGGCGAAAATGAAGACGACGATAGCAGCGATGACGAGCAAAATCATCGATCAACCCTCCTCGTGGTAAGGACGCACGATGGCTCGGGTGCCATCGATTCTGGATACGATTACCGCAGTGTCGATTTCAATGGGTTCTCCTGTCTCACTTTCCGCCCGCCACTCCTCCTTTTCCAGCCGAACCCTACCCATGTTCCTCACATTGTCGATAGTCTCCAGCACAATGCCCTGGCGCCCCTGTAGCCGGCTCGCCCCGACCCCGTCAGGCTGAGGCTTGGAAACCCGCTCCGCGAATCGGCGCGAGAATGCGACCAGCGCCAGCGACACCGCGATGAAGGCTCCCCACTGCCACGGCGTGCTGAGGCCCAGCACGGCCAGCACGCCAGCCGCAGCAGCGCCGATGCCGAACCAGAGCAGGAAGAACCCCGCCGTGAAGATCTCGCCGACCGCAAACACCGCGGCAACGACGAACCAAATCCACCACACCATAGCCATCGCTCACTCTCCTTGCAGGGGTTGGTGTGCGGCCCGAGGTGAAAGTGGGTGGCCTGTCCGGTGGAGGCAACACTATCACCACGAGCAGCGCCGATAGCGAGAAGTCAATCCATACTACCCCACACAACGGCGGACTATTCCGCGCATGCCCGCCTGAACTCTTCGCCTCCAAAGCCCTGGGCCGAGTCTGAGAATAATCTGAGCGGAGGCGTGCATTCATTTCTGGGTGACTGGCCGACAAGTGTATGACGCGAGAAGGCGAGGTGGTGCAGTGTTCTACCGCTATTTCCTTGGGCCCGGCGATCCAGATCCCTTCTCAGATACCACGACAATCCCGTATGGACTCCCCTGGTCCAGCGATGTCATGCTGGAAGTCTGTGATGGAAGGGGACGTCGGATACGGCTCCTGGTCAATGGAACGCAAGATGCCGGCGAGTACTCCGTCTCGTGGAACGGCGAGGACGACGCGGAACGAGCCGTGGACGACGGCATCTACCGCTCGCGGTTGACCGCCCATGACGCCGGTGGCCGTGCGTTCATCCACACGCGAACCATCACTCTCAGACGCCACGCCTGAGACTAAATCCGCATGTAGTGTGTTGGGTCAGCCTCGGCCCTGTTCATCGGCCAACTCATCAATCAGGCCTTCGGGGCTACGGAGTCCGCCTGCCGCCAGTGCGTCAGAGAGCTCCCGGGCGGAAAGCTCTGCGTGCAAGATTCTCAGGACACGCTCTGAGTCAGCGGACAACCGCGCAGCCGGCAGGTGCGCCGCCAGGCTTCCCCACAGCTCTGCGGCCCGGCGATGATGTCCCTGGGCCAGGAGCAGCCGAACCCACGAGCCCAGAACCTGTTGCGCGTGTCGCCTGTCACCGCTCCCCTTCAAGACCGCCAATGCCCTCACGGCAGCATCCCTTGCCGCCGGGAGATCACCCTTGGAGACGAGGGCCTCGCACAGACCACGAAGACAGGTGACCATACCCCATCGGTTCTGATCGTGCTCAAAAACCTGTAGACTCTCCCGGTAGAGAGCGGACGCCCGATCGAATTCGTTCGTGATGCAGAGGGCATCCGCCAGGCACGCCCGCGAGACGGCTGCCTCGTGGTGCGCGCCCAAGACGGTGCGGATCGCCAGGCTCTCCTCCAGAGCGTGCCGGGCTTCATCTCCATGCCGCAGGTCGATATGCACATTCCCCAGGATGCACAGGCACACTGCCATCAGGTCCTGGTGGCCGAGATCCCGAGCGATTTCCAGCGCCTCCCGTGCGCGCTTCAACGCCTCGTCCAGTTCTCCATTGTCCAGGGCTAGATTGCACAAGCTCGTAATGGCCACCATCTCGGCCCTGCGATTCCCGATGCGACGACTGGTGTCACGACTCTCTTCGAAGTAAGCCCTCGCGCGCGCTAAGTCACCCCGGGAGCGGCAGAGGGTGCCGAGAGTATTGAGAGAGCTCATGAGTCCTGCCACGACGCCTTCGTTCCGGTGGAGCCTGAGGCTGTGAACGTAATGGTCTTCGGCGGCGGCATAGTCTCCGGCCTCCTGCGCCATGATGCCCATGTCGCCCAGTACATAGGCTTCCATGCCCCGGTCACTCGTGCTCTTGCAGAGAGCCAGCGCCTCGTCCAGCAGGGCCATGGCCTCGGCTCGATCGCCCTGGGAGGTGGCCACCAAGGCTAGATGCCTGAGGGTGAACGCCAGATCACGGTCTGCGCGGAGGTCAGCCTGAATCCGCCGGCTTTGCTCCAGGAGCGAACGGGTGCCCGCTCGTTCGCCAAGGCGAAACTGGAATGATCCCTGCCATGACATGAGCCGTGCGCGTAGCCGGGCAAGCCCTTCCGAAGATGGCAGGGCATTCAGCCGACGCGCCGCATCCCCACAGAGGCGGTCTCCCGCGTGGTACCACGCGCGTAAGGAGATGAGCAAGCAAAGCGGATCTAGAAGCCCTTCCAGGAGTGATGGTTCTCCCGTCCGAACCCCCCATTCCCACGCCGCGGCGATGTTGTCGGACTCCGCGTCGACCCTAGCCAGGGTCTCGGGATCACCGGCTCGAATGCCCTTCTCTTCCGCGCTGAGGAAGTCCGCGTACCACCCGGCGTGCGCGGCCAAGGTTCTGGCCGGCTCCGCTTCAAGGCCGGCCAGCTTCTCGCGAAGAAAGCTCCGCAGCAGATTGTGCATCTGATACCTGTGCGGGCCTGCTCTCTGAATGAGGGAGCGATCGACCATCTGGGCCAGCATGCTGAGATCTAGCCCGGCCACGGCGACCGCGGCGTCTCGTCGAAAGCCGCCGGCAAACACTGAAACGCGTGCCAGAACTCGTCGGTGAGCATCATCAAGCAGCCTCCAGGAGCGATCGAACACTGCCCGCATGCTTCTGTGCTGCCGGGACGCATCCCGGGTGGTGGTCGAGAGGAAGTCAATGTCTCGGCCGATCTCTCCGGCGATGGCCGCGCACGTCAGGGTGCGAACCCAGCTCGCCGCCTGTTCGATGGCCAGGGGCACACCGTCAAGCATTCGGCAGATGCGCACCACATCCGGCATGTCGGCTTTCGTCACGTGAGCTCCTGCTCCGAGCCGTCGCACGTGTTCCAGAAAGAGCTGTATTGCGTCGTCGCCGCCCGCCCCCGGATCGCGCAGATCATCAGAAACACGGAGCCCTTCAAGATGCAGGAGAGCCTCCTCTTCGAGGTTCAGCCTGGTCCGCGAGGTGACCAGGAATCGGGGCCCGCAGGCATGCGTCAGGAGCCGCGTGAGTACGCAGGCGCCTTCAGTCAGACGATCGAAATCATCCAGGACCAAGAGAAGTCTTTTCTGGCTGAGAAACGCGGCCAACTGATCCGTCGGATCCTCTTTCCCGTAGAGAGTGACGTCGAGAGCATTGGCGATGGCCAGTGCAACGAAAGCCGGGGAATGAACTGTTCCCAAAGGCACAACGAAGGCCCCATCCGCGAAGTCACTCGACAAATCCTGTGCCGCGTGGAAGGCGAGGCGGCTCTTCCCGATTCCGCCAGGACCCAGCACTGTCAGCACCCTGCACGGCGTCGCGGCAAGAACCCGGCGAATCTCCGCCATCTCCGCAGTTCTTCCGATGAAGGGAGTCATGGTCCAAGAGGCCGGAACAGAGGGAGGAGCCGGCGTTCCTGTCGACGCTTTGACTCGCACTCCGTCTACCGGAGAACCATGGCCGGTGGCCGCGCCGAGGAGGGAGGAGATCGCGGCCCGCACCTCGGGCAGGCTCTGGAGCCTGAGATCCGGATCCGGATCGAGCATACGATAGATGGTGCAGGCGAGATCGTCCGTGATATCCGGCCGGGCATCGGTCAAAGATCGGATCATCCCGCCTTGTTCGGCGGGATGCGACGCTCCCCATGGCGGCCTTCCAGACAAGAGCTCAAACAGCAGTGCACCTGCCTGCCACATTGCCGAGTGCATGCCCGGGGGCTGGCCTTCCCGCACCTCCGGGCTCATGTAGTTGGCTCGACCCGCCTCGCATGTCGTCGCTACGATGCGGACCTGTGGTTGCTGCAGTTCGCCCTCGACCTGAATGTCATCCGGAGCGAGGCATCGGAGGAAGCTGTCATGCTCCGTCATTGCATCGAGCTGGTCGAGGATCGCCACCCCAAGCGCGGCAACGTGGGGGAGGGGCAATGGATGGCCTTGAACGAGATGCCGCAAGGTGCGAGGTGTGTCGTTGCCGGGGATTGCCGTGTGCATGAGATGCCCTCGGTAGTCTGTGGGTCTTCAGCAAAGACTCCACCGTGAAGCTGTCGCATGGGGTCCCTTCGCGCAAGAGCCGCCACGCTGCGTCCCTGCCGTATTCGATCCGGGCGGCTCGAGGCATGCCGTCTCCTCCCCGGCGCGCGGGTCGGCTTCGCGTCTGGCGTCAATCCTGCCCGCCGACCGCATGTCCCCATTTCACTGTTGCAACGGCCCACGTCAGGGGATACGTTCGTGGCATTCAGAATTGTGGGCGAGTACGCCCTTTCTTGGGATGCTCGTCACAGCGACAGCCCCCCGGAAAGGAGCGCCGCCATGCGAAGGTTGATCGTCCTCCTCTTCCTATCTGTGGCCCTCTCCGCCAGCCTTGCCCAGATCCCCCGCATGATCAGCTACCAGGGCAAGGTGACCGATGGGTCAGGCAACCCCGTGGCTGACAACACCTACGTCATGAGGTTTCGCATCTACAATGCCTCCAGTGGCGGCACGATGCTGTGGGACAGTTCGAATCAGAACGTGGCGGTGAATGGAGGGGTCTTCAACGTGTTGCTTGGCGAGAGCCCTCAGCCGGCCTTGGGACTGGCCTTCGACGCGGACTACTGGCTTCTGGTGACGTTCGCGGGAGTCGATCAAACGCCCCGACATCGCCTGGCCTCAGTCGGCTATGCCTATATGGCCAGTGGCCTGGTACCGGGGACCGTCGTCTCTGGATCGGTTACCACGGGCTCGTCGGCAGCCATTGCCGGGGTGAACACGGCGGCCACGGGCAGCACGTACGGCACGTATGGGCAAGTCAGTTCCACCGCGGGCACGGGCCTGTATGGGTGGGCAACAGCCACCACAGGGTACCCGCGAGGCGTCGTGGGTGTGAGCAGCTCCCCTACAGGAACGGGAGTGCTCGGGTACAGCAACGCCACCTCAGGCGCCAACTGCGGTGTCTACGGGTACAGCCCCTCACCCGACGGTCGGGGAGTCTATGGCTACGCCCTGAACTCAGGTGGACAGAACTTTGGGGTCTACGGAGAAAGCGCCTCTGCTATCGGTCGCGGTGTCTACGGGTATGGGACCGCGACAACCGGCGTAAACTACGGCGTGTACGGCCGCACTGATTCGCAGAACGGCTATGGTGTGTTCGCCTCGGCCACAGCAAACACGGGTAGCAACTACGGTGTCTATGCCTTGACCACGTCGATGGCCGGCACGGCATTATACGGCTGGGCCCAGGCAGCTACCGGCACCATCTACGGTGGCCGGTTCCGAGCGGATGCATCCGCCGGCAGGGGTGTCTTTGGCGAAGCAACCGCCACGACCGGCACCACCTACGGGGGGTACTTCCAGAGTGCATCAGCATCAGGGCATGGCGTCTACGCGTACGCCTCGGCGGAGACGGGCGATACGTATGCCGTTCGCGGGGAGTGCGAGTCAACGGAGGGGGTCGCGGTGCATGGGTCGGCTCTCGCGAACTCTGGCAACACCGTCGGCGTCGAGGGCGTGAGCTACTCCACCTCAGGCAAGGGGGTCTTCGGCCGCGCCGGTGCCACCACCGGAGTAGTATTCGGAGGACGTTTCGAGGCAAACTCCACCAGCGGTAGAGGAGTGAATGGGGTGGCCATGGCAACTACGGGCACCAACTACGGGGTCTACGGCTACACGGCATCCACTTCTGGTTACGGAGTCTACTTCTCGGGCGGTCTCGCCGGTTCCGGCACCAAGAGCTGTGTGGTGAAGACATCCAGGGGACCGAGCCTGATGTACTGTCAAGAGAGCCCCGAAAACTGGTTCGAGGACTTCGGCGAAGGGCGCCTCGTGAATGGGCGGGCGCACATCGAGCTGGATCCCCTCTTCCTGGAGACGGTGACCATCGATGAGGCGAACCCCATGAAGGTGTTCGTGCAGCTTCATGATGAGACGTGCAAGGGCGTGGCCGTGAAGAAGGGCCTGACTGGCTTCGATGTGATCGAGCTCTGGGAGGGCACGTCACACGGCGCCTTCGACTACCGCGTGGTTGCCAAGCGCAAGGGCTACGAGGAGCGACGGCTCGACTACTGCGCAGCGGCGGAGACCGACTCTCACCTGTTTCCCGAGTTACGGGAGAAGGAAAACGAGCGCCTCAGCGCGGACTAGCCAGACCCAGGCTGGGGGACTATTCTAAGATTAGAATAGTCCCCGCGGAGCAGTCAACGGGTCGGTCAGGACTCGTGCGGAGTAATGCGGGGTGGGGTTTCGCGCATCTTGGCTGCACGGAGACCATCGCGGCACCGTTGCCTTGTAGGGGCGACCGTCTCTGGTCGCCCCGAGTGCGGGAGGGCAGAGACGCCCTCCCCTACGGGGATGTCCACCGCACCTCTGCCCTTATTGCGCTTGACTGCGGAGTCGCTGCCGCGCACTATCACGGTCTTGTTGTGTGCCTGTGGAATCCGCAACACAAGGAGGTTCGAATGCGCGTGCTCATGGCCGTGTGCATGATGGCCCTGGCCTTGCCGGCCATGGCCTGGGAGAAATCGGCCGATCTCGGCCTGAACTTCAACCAGACTGCCTATAGCAACTCATGGACTGGCGGCGAGTCCGGCGCCATCACGTGGACCTTCACTGGCAACCTCGCTGCCCAGAAACAGATGAGCCCCAAGGTCCATTGGGGCAACCAGCTCAAGCTCCAGTTCGGCCAGACTCACAATCAGGCCACTGCGGGTGATGGCTCAAAAAACTGGGAGTCTCCCCAGAAGTCATCAGACCGGATCTTCCTGGAGAGCATCGCCAAGTTGACCCTGGGCGCCTTTGTGGATCCATACACCGCGTTCACCTTCGAGAGTCAATTCTACGATGCCAGCGTGCCGCGCGTGCCGCGCTACATCAATCCCATGCTCCTCACGGAGTCTATTGGTGCCGGCAAGACCCTCATCAAGAATGAGCACACGGAACTGCTCTCCCGTCTCGGGTTCGCCATCCGTGAGCGGTTCGACCGTGTGGTCATAGACATCGCCACAGAGGAGACCGAGATGGAGACCACCACCGACGGCGGTCTCGAATGGGTCAGCGACTTCAGCCACACACTCAGCGACAACGCCAAGTATGTGTCGAAGCTGCGGGTGTTCCAGGCCGTCTTCAGCAACGCCGCCGATGATCTGGAGGGCTTACCCAACGAGGACTACTGGAAGACCGCCGACATCGCCTGGGAGAATGCGCTCTCGGCAACTGTCTCCAAGTACCTGCAGTTCTCTCTGTTTGCCGAAGTTCTCTACGACAAGGAACTCGATCTCCGGGGCCGCTTCCGCGAGGTCCTCGGCGTCGGAATCGCCTACAAGCTGTTCTAAGCGCAAGGCAGCGTGCGCGAGACCGTCGCGGGCTGCCTGCTCGAGGGGTAGCGTGCGGGCTGCCGCGGTCGGAGGCCGATTCCTACGCGGCGATTTCCTTTATGGCGAGTGCTGCCAAATCCATCTCGCCCACGCCCAACTCACGGGCGATGCGGATATGATGAAAAGGCGTGATGTCGCCCCAGAAGGCATGGGCGGTGTACGCATCAATGGCCACGGGATCGACGCCGGCGATGACAGTCTGGGCGACCCGCACCTCGCCGGGGCCGCTGGGGCCGTTGGTCAGGAGCACGTGGTTCGCATCCATGATGATGAGATCCTGCCGCACGGCCGAGTTCAGTTCCGCGATGCACCTATGGAGATCGAGCCTGTGGAATCGCAGGCGGTCCCAGGTGATGCCCATGAGGTTCTTCATCGACAGTGTCACGCCCGATCCGGCGTGATGCTTGGCGATGGGCATATTGATGAAGACATCGGCATCGAGCACATCGGCCGATACCATGTCGGTGCGCAGGAGTACTCCGCGGGGAATCGGTATCTCCCGGTAGAGATCAGCCGTGGTGAGCGCTTTCACCGCGCCGCCAGCACGTTCTGCGGCTGCGCCGATCCCGTTGGCGGCGAACAGGCTTGCCTCGTCATGGCTTACGAGCAGCACCTCCCTAGCCCCGGCCTTCATGCATCCGGAGACGACCACCTCGACGAGATCCGGATGCGTGTTGATAGCCAGTTCCGGCCTGCCGCGTCCCACGGGATTCGGCTTGATCACCACCCGGCTGCCGGGCTTTACGAAGGCGCTGAATCCCCCAAGCGCTTCCACGGCGGCGCGGCAGTTGTCCGCAGGAGACGGGCCTCTGGCGACGGCAAGATCAATGGGGAGGGTCAGGAGCCTATCCGCGGCGTACGCCAGCCCGGGTGATCCCAGTGCCGCGCCCGCACCCAGGGCGGCGGTCTTCCGGAGGAAGTCTCTGCGGGACAGCCTGCTCATGGCGTTCAGTAGTGTTCGCGCGGGACGACGGCTTCGTGGATCCTGGTCGTGCATGACCTCACCTCCTAGTTGTCGGCGCCTGCCAAGGCCTGGCGGGCCTGCGGGGTTCGTGGATCGTCAGGAGCGAGTTCGATGAACCGCCGGTAGGCATCACCGGCTCTCTCGCCATTGCCCAGTCTCTCGCAGGCGGTGGCCAGCATGAAGTAGGAGTTGGCGAAGAGCGAGTCGAGTTGAATAGCCCGCTCATATGCGCGCACCGCGTCTTCGACCTGCCCGGCCGCCAGAAGGCCTTCTCCAAGACTGTCGTAGGCATTGGCATCCTCCGGCGCCGCCTCGACGTAACGGCGGAAGTAAGGGAGCGCGCGTTCCGCCTCATTCTGGCCGAGTAAGGCGTAGCCCATTCGGTTGAGGGCGTTCGGGTCGTCTGGGTTCTCACTGAGGAACGCGGCGAACTCCCGTTCGGCGTCGTCGAGCCTGTTCTCCCCCGCATAGGCCATTCCCAACAGGATGCGGGTGTGCCCTTCGTCAGGCGCCAGGTCTCGCGCTTTCTCCAAAGCCGCCACGGCCTTGGCATTCGCACGCGACTGCAAATAGAACGTGCCCAGCGCGCGGTGTGCCGCCGGATCATCGGGAGTGCGCAGCGCCGTTGCCTCGGCATCCGCCACCATGGTGAAATGGTCGAGCTGGAGCTGGGCATTGGGCATCATACGCCGATCCGGCAATGACGCGAGCAGGGCGGCCAGCTCGCTGGCGCCGCGGGTAAAGTCGCCCTCCAGAGTCGTGGTGGCCACGACTCTGCGGAACGAGGCACAGAGCCGAAGCGTCTCATTCGCCGAGCGCGAAAGGACCGTGTCGCACCGGGCGATGGCCATTTCATAGTCGGGCACGGCGAAGTCCTGGGCGGTTCGGGCATAGACCAGATAGTCATCCCAGTCGAACTCAGCATGCCGGTCCACGAAGGATCGCTGCTGCAGCGCCACCCCGAATACCGGCGCGAACGGGTAGTCGCGGACCACACGGACGAAGCAGTCCGCCGCGCGCGTCGAGTCGCCAGCAGCCTGATAGGCCTCCCCGAGGCGAAACACGATCTGGGCAGCGGCATGCGGCGCCAGGGAGGGCTGGAGCGCCTTCTCGTACAGCATGATCACGCGATCGCGGTCTCCGCTCTGGTAGAGGCAATCCGCAGCAGCCAGGGACACCTCATTCACCCACTGGGCCGACGGGGCCTCCGCTTCACGGCCGGCCAGTTCCAGGGCGCTGCCATAGGCCTCAGCCGCCTTTGCCCACGAGGAGGATGCCACGAGGCATTCGGCCTTTCTGCGGGCCGCTTCCGGCGCATAGGCGCTTTCGGGGTAACGAGCGACAACCACATCGAACGCATCCACCGCGCCCACGGTATCCTGGAGCGCCAGGAGTCGCAGATTCGCAGCGCCGAAGGCGGCTGTGGCCGCGAGACGATGCTGTGGATCCTCGCGCAGGAGTCCCTCGTAGATCTCGAGAGCATCCTGGTAGTCTCCGGCCACTTCCAGGGCGACCGCATCACGGAAGTGCTCCCGGGCCTGGGAGCATGGCGGGCGGGTAATGAGCATGGCCATGGCGGCCCACGCTCCCCACGACAAGGGTCTGAACATACACTCCTCCGAATGGAGATGAAGACGACCCGGCCGCACGACCGGCAGATTGATTCCCGAGCAGGGATGATAGGAAGGTCGAAAGGCAAAGACAACACCCGAGCCCACGGCGGATAGCATATCCGCACGTAACGCCGGTAGCCAAGCAACAAAGCGGCCATGCGGTGATCAAGGGCCATCGGTCTCCAAGCCACCGTCTGCAGAGCGTGAGCCGAGGGGCGCGAGCGCACACGTGTACGCTGCGAGTGTACACCGGAGTCCTGGTGTCTCCCCCCGAAGCACAGTGATGAGCATAGCCAGCTATTCTAATATTAGAATAGCTGGCCGGAACGGTTTCAGACGGATCGGGACACGGGCCTGCGGCCAATTCTGGGCACGGAATGCGGGTACCGGTACGGGCTTTGTTCGAGAGTACATGGGTCTGCCATCCGAACGCTCTCGCCATCGGACACACTCGATTCCGATGCCGAGTGCGACCCCGGCCCGTTCGCCCCCTGGCGACCAGGGACGATCACCCCTACAACGGCCGGTTGCCATCCGGCCGTGTCTCTCAACCCCGAAGAATCCGAGGGCATCCCCGCCGTCAGAGTCCCGCCGTGTTCCAGAGAACATGCAAGGCTCGTACTCATACTCGTACTCGTACTCGAGCTTGGATTCCCGGCTCGCCGATTACGACAACGATACCGACACCGACCCCGAGGCGGGCGGAGTCAGAGCTCCGCCCCTACGAGGCAACGGTTCCTCGCAGAGCTGGGCGGGCCTGATAGCTGAGGGCCGATAGCTGACAGCCAACTGCGGGCCGTACTCTCAACCTCGAAGAATCTGAGGGCGCGTCGCGCCGTCAGAGTCCCGACTGAACCCTGAACCCTGAACCCCGAACCCCGAACCCTGAACCCTGAACCCTCTGAAACGTCACCTCGCCAGGCGAGGGTCTACACCGACTCGGTGACCGAACTGAAGGTGAAACCCTCGCTCATGACGGCGGGCACCCGCATACTCCCGTTCACGTACTCCGGCCGGCTCAGACCGACGATGTTCTTGAAGAGCGTTACAGGAGATTCGTTGAAGCGCAGGTTTTTCACCGGGCCCGTCACTACGCCGTTCTCGATCAGGAACAACCCGTCGCGGGTCATGCCCGTCAACAGCAGCTCCTTCCGGTCTACATAGCGAATGTACCACAGCCGCTTCACCAGCAATCCACGGTGGCACGAGCCGACCAAATCCTCCACTGAGCGATCGTCGCCGCCAATGCACAGGGGGAAGAGTGATGGATCGGGAGACTCATTCTTCACGTGTGCCCAGTACCTCGTATGGTGCAGTCTGCGCACCACGCCGTCCTCGACCCATACGATGCGCCTCGAAGGAAGCCCGTCGTCGGAGAAGGGCGGCGCCGGAAGCCGCGGGTCATCGATCTCGGTGGTCAGGGTGAATCGCGAGCTGAAGAACTCTGTGCCCAGTGTGCCCGCAAAGACAGTGCTTCCTTCCTCCCCTTCCCGGGCGCCCAGGCTCATAGCCGTGAACAGGAGCAGTTCCGCCACGGCCAGAGGCTCGAGGATTACGGTGTAGTCGCCTGGCTCCAGGGCCCGCGGATTCTGAGCGGCGTGGGCCGTGGCCGCGGCCCGGCCCGCGATCTCCTCAGGCGCGATATCCTCTGCCCGCCACGAGGCGCCCGCCGCATAGCCGCTGCCGTGGGCGCCGTGCATGGTGGTGGAGAGCGACAGCTTGGAGTGCTGGTCATAGCCGAAGAGCCCGAGCGTTGTCGCCAGCGCCGACACGCCGGACGAAGCGCTCATCAATCCACTGGGGACGAACCCCTGGGCCTTTGCCCGTTTGACAATGCCTGCCACATGATCCGCCAGAGCCGCAGGTGTCGCCTGAGCAACCTTCGGGTCGAACCGGGGCTGCGCCACAGGGTAGGATTGGGGGCCGAGGGGCGGTACGAACTCGGGGTCTTGTGGCGCTGCCAAGGCAATAGTCTGTGCCCGCTCTGCCACTCTCTCCAGTGACGCATCGTCCATGGAATTGATGATGGAACTTCCTTGACGCGTGCCGAAGGAGACTATCACCCGCAGTGATTCCTCCTCACCACTGCGGTTCTGGGTAATGGCCCCCTCCGCAAATCGCGTCGTAAGGCTTGCGCTGAAGTCATATTCGACCTGGGCCTGCGGCGCCGATATCCGTGAGAGAACCCGGCTCAGTAATGCCTGTACGTCGTCTTTGGTTCTCATACCTTCGCCTCCCCTACGCGGATAGCGCGGAACCGGCAGTAGCTGGCGCCATGGGTCATTCTCATCCTCTGGGACGGCTCGCCTTTGCCGCAGTTCATGAGGCCGAACGGCTTCCAGTGGGAAGGGCCGGCAATGGCATCACAGCTTCCCCAGAACTGACGCGTCTGCGACTGATACGTGACCTTCTTCAGCGGCTTCGTCACCGTGCCGCCCTCGATCATCCAGAACATGTCGCCGCCGAACTGGAAGTTGTTGCGCATCTGATCGATGGAGAAACTCCCGCGCCCCTGAATGTAGACGCCGCGGTCAACACCGGCGATCAGCGACTCGGGGGTTACCTCCTCGCGTGAACCCGGCTCCATGTACAGATTGGGGATCCGGTTGATGGGGAAACTCCGGAACCCGTCGGCGCGGCAGCACCCTACCGAGTGCTCCCAGCCGATCAGGGGGGCGGTCTCCCGGGTTGTCCCCAGGCCGACCAGAATGCCATCTCGGATGATGGGAAACTTCTGCATGGCCACCCCGTCGTCGTCAAAAAACCAGCTCCCCGCACCGCCCGGCATGGTATTGTCTACCGTGAAGTTCACGATCTCGCTGCCGTACTTGAGGCTTCCGACATCATTGGGACGAATGAAACTCCGGCCTGCGAAGTTGCTCTCCCACCCCAGGATGCGATCCAACTCCGTGGGATGGCCCACCGATTCGTGCATTGTCAGGGCTAAGTGATCGGGGTCAAGAACAAGATCCATGACGCCCACGGGGCTGGGATCCGCGCAGCACTTGAGCACTGCCTCTTCGGCCCACCAGCGCGCCCGGCCGGCCAGGTCCAGAGAGCGGATGAACTCATACCCGGCCTGTCGTGCCCCGCCCTGGTAGCTGCGTTCCTGCGACTCGCCGTTCTTCACGGCCACGGCCTGGAGCATGGGGTTGGCGAAGGTGGTGGTCATGTCGACGTAGGTGCCGTCGGTGGTGGCGATGATCCTGTGCACCCGCGAAAACTCAAGCAGGCCAAGGGTCATGACCACACCGGGCACCCCAAGCATGGCGTCGCACGCCGACAACAGCAGATCGGCCTTCTCGCCGTGGGGAACGGCGAATGGGTCTTCCTCGCACGGACCGATGCACGTCGCAACGTGGGCGGGCTCGGGCGCCATGACGAGAGGCGGCGTACGCCTGGCCTTGGATGATGCCTGGGCTGTGGCGACGGCACGATGAGCCGTCTTCGCCACGGCGTCCCTGGAAAGCGTGGTACTTGAGGCGAAACCCCATGCACCATCGATGAGCATGCGCACCGCATACCCGAAGCTCTCAGCCTCATCGATCAGCCGGAGTGATCGCCTCTTGACGAAGATGCGGTTCTCGCGTTCTTCCACCACGCGCATGTCGGCAAAACTGGCCCCGGCTTCCTGGGCGATGCCCAGGGCGATCTCAGTGTATTCCCTCATGCCCTCTCCTCTCTATGCTATCACCTTACGACAGGGCAGGTAGCAGGGTTGGGCTCCGCGATTGCCCCACCGGGCCCGGATGACTCCGGGTGCCGGGCTCTTCACCCTCGGGACGGTAGGCACGCAACTCAATGGATTCGATGCGAACCCGACCGACCCCGTCGGGAAATTCCAGGCGGAGTCTCGTCACGGATCCACGCCACACCCATGCCGGCAGCAGCCCCACATCGACTCGATAGGTGTGCGTCGTGTCGTCTGCCTCCATGAAAAACGCCATGGCCGCGGAACCGTCCAGCGTGTCTCGACGGGCTGAGGCAAAAACGACCCGCGCCGTGCCGACGACATCGCATGCCAGCCTCAGCACCAGCGTATGACCCCCATCGGGCTGGATGAACACGGGCGGTGATGTCAACGCCTTGGCGTGGCCCGAAACTGCGGCGGGCAGGCCCGCGCCGGGCGAGGATTCCTCCCGAAGGCCTCGAATCCCTGACCAGGTCGACAAAATCTCGGAAGCCGACCATCGCCGCACGAGATCGGACTCCTGCGGCAGGTCGCCAAGATACCGAGGCACATGCCCCACATCGACCGCAAAGGGTGCCGATGCGATGAAGTTCCACACTGCCTGATCGCGGGGAATTGGCCGGCCGCGCGCTTCCAGAATGATCGTGTCGTCTACGAGAGCGGAAGGGGCGTAGTTCCGATAGAGGTGGCGCGTGATCAGCGGATGGCGCAGCGGATGAATGAGCCAGTCATACCCGTATTTCTCCGCATCGCCCGAGGGGAAGAGCACCATCCGGGGGCGTACCGCGGCCAGGGATGCGACGACCTCGCGCTGCGCGGCCAGGGATGCGGCATAGGTTGTCTGCACGTAGCGCGTGGGGCAGGGCCGGTCTGCCAGGAAGTAGAGCAAGCCGCCATTGAGGAAGTCATAGAATCCCTCATTCGGACCAAGAGTCTTGTTCACGTAGTCCACCACGTGCTCGATCCATGCGGCGGTCCCGGGGTCGGCCACCACGCCGGCGCCCGCCCGCCGTAGCCGAAGCTCCTTGAGGCGTGCGGATCCATCCCGCCGCGACTCAGGCCCCAGGCGCCCGGATAGAATGCGGGCGGGGGCGGTTTCCGGATCCACCACCATGATCCGGAACCCGAGAAATAGCAAGACGCCCAACGCCATGGCATGGGAGACGGCACCCCGGCGGGCGGTGCGCAGCGCGTTCGCATGATGCTGGATGAGCACTACCAGCACCACGAACACCAAAGGAAGGAGCTTGCCGACATGATCCATATCGGGCCTTCGAATGACCGCCCGGAAGAAGGCCGCCGAACCCGCAACGACCACCGGGAGCGCGAGGGTTGATCCGGCTACCTGACCCAGAGAACGGCGCGCGGCCAGATGCGCCAGACCCCACACGATGACGAAGGGAGGCAGATAGAGGGCCGTTGCCTTGGACTGAACGAGGCGACCCAGTCCTTGTGCCCCGTGGCGCAGGAGCATCCAGGGAAGTTGGGGATACGGCCGGGATGAGCGATCCGACAGCCCTCCCACGATGGAGAATGAGGTCTGGATGAAATGCGGCAGGGCTCCCCGTACTGCGAGATAGATCAGAGGAACCGCGGCGCCCACGAGCCCCCCGCACAGCACGGCAGCCGTCGACCGCCACCATGGCCGCGGCCACGCCGGATCGGGCGGGAGTGTGGCCCCGTAGGCCAGAGTGGCTGCCACCGCCACCGCCGCCGCAATTCCGCCATCCAAGCTGTAGAACACTGCCAGAGCCCCCAGACAGCCCGCGGCGAACGCGGGTCGGCGATCACGACACCGGCGCACGAGCCACATGGTCATGGCCGCATACGCGAGGAATGGCAGCCAGTACCGCCCGTGGGGTGGCGGGAGGGTGAATGCCGCGACCGCAGCAGCAGCCACGCCCTTTAGAGGCGAGCCGAGGCAGATCGCCAGCAATACGTAGAGCGCGACCATGGCAAAGGGATCCACGGCGTGCTGGATCGCGCGTACGCCATGCACCGACCAGTCACGGGCCAATCCCATCTGCGGCACCAGGCCGTTCTCGGCCAGGCCATGCCAGAGGAATACCTCCTTGTAGGGGGCTGCCCCCTGGGCGATGGCCGCCGCGGGGGTGAGCCGCTCGCCCTCATGGTAGAGGTCGATGGGTTCGCGCACATCGTGTACGTAGCACGTGGCGTAGAGCACGGCGGGGGCCCACACCCACCAGAACAGCCGGGAGGTCAGCCGCCGGGAGATGGCCGAAGCGCGCCCGGCCGCCACGGCCGCGAGAATGCAGGCGGCGATGACCGCGACGACCGCGGCAGTTCTCAGGGCATGACTGGCAGGATCGGCATTGAGAATCACCAGGCCGCCAAGGGGAAAGACCCCCGCCGCCGCGACGCGCCGGGCATTCTCTCGCCCCATGCGTAGCGACAGTAGCCCTGAGGCCGCCGCCCATAGGGCGCCCACTAAGACACTACACACGAGCGCGAACACGATGGAGGCACGGCGCAGGGTCGCGAAATCTTCTCCAGGCCCCCACGCGATCATGGAGGCGAGGCCGATGCCAGCCAAGACTATGGCGCCCAGGGTTTCCGCCTCGAAAACGCGACGAGATGCGCCCGATTCGTTCGCGGGCGGGCCCGGCGACTCGACGGAAGTCGATGAGAGAGCCCTCGCCCTGCCCTTGAAGGAGACCGCCGTGAGCAGGGCATAGGCGGCGCCGCAGATCGCCAGAGCCGAGCCTACACCGATGCCAGCGGCGACCGGGGCGGGCCAGGCCAGGAGCGCGGCAGGAGCCACGATCGCCAGAAGACTCCCGGGCCCGGCTGGTCTGTGCAACCGAGCGGCGCGCAGGGCCACCACACACGCCAGCGGCACAATGATGCAGGCCATGAGGAAGATGGGCACTTCGCGGCCCTTGGCATAGCCTTCGACCACCGCCTGGTTGATGACATCGCCATCCCAGCGCAGGACCGGCGCCACGTGGGGCGCAAGCAGGGCCACGACTCCCAAGCCGAATGCGCCGGCGCACAGCGCGACGAAGGTGGCCGCGCCCGATGGGCCGACCGGGGATACTCGCCCGACGGCCGAGCGAGGCATGTCATGCCTCGTCACAGGTACACCTTCACGTCGGGGAAGACCTCCCTCACCTGAGCCCCAGGCGATAGACCCCGGTGGTGCCCTCGCCGTAAGGGCCATCCCATTGTTCGGCCATAATCCGGTTGGCCCTTACCCCGCATGAGCGCAACATCGGCCACACTCGTTTCTCCAGGACGCGGTCTCTCGTGGAGATTTCCAAGTAGTACGCGGACTGCCGTAGGATATCGCACCCTTCGGTGAGGCCGACCACACGCAATGGCGCATGTACGTACCCCAAGGCAGGAACGCTAAGAGCCTCAGCCGCTTTCCCCGCCGCCACGATGGGGAGATCCCCCGCTGCTGCCCGAAGGTAGTCTATCGCGGCCTTGTGGGCGCGAATGGTCCCCCTGTACCCAAGGGTGCTCTCATGTACAGACCATTTGTCCATCTTCCAGACCTCGGCTGAGAACGCCGCGGAAATCATAAGGCCGGCCGAAACCGCCACGATTGGCCATCCGGCGCGGCGCCGGACCAATGCAGCCGCGGAACAGATGGCCAGACCGGGCCATGCCGGCAACATGTACCGGGGAAATCGGTAGTGATACGTGCAGAAGAGCAGCGTCAGGGCCAGGGCCAGCAGCGGCACGATCCTCCAGAAGCCACCTCTGGCCCAACAGAGAGCAGCCACCACCACGAAAAGGCCCACCGCGGCCCCGTCGGCCGCTCCCATGCGAGGCATTGCCGCGGCCCCTACCACGCAAAGGGCGCAGACAGCAAGGGGGATCGCCATGCGCCAGCCGCGCCGAACTCCCAGCAGCACTGCCGCGCTGAACGGCACCCAGGCCCACTGATCGACCACCAGTCGCCGCACCCAGTACACCCAGCCGTCAAGACCCGCTCGGACATTGTGCAGCAGCGAGAAGTCCTCCACGTTCTCGGGGTAAAGGAACCACCCGAAGCGGACCTTGCACGCCACGAGCCACGCCGCATAGACGATCACCGGAACCCACAGGAAAACCTGCCGGAATCGTGGTCTCCAAAGACCGAGCGTTCCCATGGCAGATAGAACCGCGGGTGCCAGTATTCCGGGCGCCTTGGTGAGTGGGGCCAAGGCGCCTGCCAGCAGATAGATGGCCGGCCATCCCCGGTGGGCGGCGAGCAGGGTCAGGATCGAGAGCGCAGCCACCGGTATGTCCAGCCGCACCAAGGTGGTCTGCACCAAGAACGGGGGCCATGCCGCCACCAACAGCGCCGCCATTGACCCTGCGGAAGACCCGGCAAGGCCGGCGCCCAAACCATAGACCGCCGCCACCATCACCATGGAGAACACCACGGATAGGGCATGAGCAGTCTCGACGTGGGGGCCGAACAGTCGGAATGCGATCCCCTCCAGAAGAAAAAAGAACGGGGGATGCACCTCGTCCTCGATGAACGGATCGAAGGTGCGCATCATGTGCAGGGCATTGGGTATCATGTAGGCCTGGCCGTCGCCAAACTCGGGCTGTCGAAGTGTCGCGATCCCCGCGCCTGCCGTGATAAGGAGGCCGGCGACAAGCCCCCAATGGGCGCCCAGGGTTCGCAGGGTTCGTGATCGCGCGTGTGTCATGAGGCCCATACGACTCTCAGTTCGAGACAAGCCGCCACACTGTCAGGCAGAGCGGCAGGGTGAGGGAACAGAGAGCATAGGTCACCAGCATGATGCTGCCGATTTTGCGCTCGTCGCCGCCATAGGTGCGAACCTGGAGTATGATACCTGTGGCCGGTGCGGATGCGGCCTGGATTACGAAGAACTGTGCAAGGAGCTCATGCTGCTGCGCAAGCCCAATCCCACGCAGCACCACCATGACGATGGCGGGCAGGGCAGTGAGCTTGAGCGCCGATACCTGCAGCGCATCCCGGCCATGGTCCCTCAGGCAGCAGGGCACACCGCCTAGAATCGCACCGAGCGCAAAGGTGGCAACGGGCACGGTGGCCTGGCCCATCAGCGACACAGCATTGAGCACGACCGACGGCATCCACCGTTCGCAGCCGACCATGGCGCCAGCAATGCCGACGAGGCTGGCCACCAAAGGCGGCGTCATGAGGCCTCTCCACCCTCGCTTCCCCTGGGATCGATTCGTTGCCAGAAGCGGCCCCAGGCTCCACAACAGGGGGTTCACGCCGATTATGAACAGGAAGGTATAGAGCGCGAAAGTCTCGAACTGATCCGGAAACAGCCGCAAGCCCACGGGCAAGACCAGATAGCCGGCATTCTGCAGGCCGACCAGCGGAAGCAGATTGCGCGAAGACGAGAGCCGTCGGCCGAACGCGACTGCTGCCAAGCCTAGCCCGATCGCGGTTATGGCCACGGCAGAGAGGGGAAGCACCCACCAGAAGGAGAGGGCGTCGGGGTCGAACATGGTCACGAGATTGGAGAAGATGAGCGCAGGCAGAAACACGTTCACCGTGGCGGCAGTCAGCCCAGTGACGTGGGCCTGGGTGACGACATTTGTGCGGACAAGCACACCGGCCGCCGCCACCACCAAGAAAATGTCAAGGATGGCAGTAAAGGTACCCCAGAATGCGGGAAGGAATGCTGCCATGCCGGTGCCTCGAATTCCTTAGAGCTCAGGATCGATAGAGATTCCCGGTCGCCTGTCGAGCATGAAGGGCGAGGTGGTACGCAGATCGGCACCAATCAGGGGAGCCCACGCCAACAACGCAACCGCACCGTACCGGCGAGCGAAGGGAGCCGCACGCGGGCCTCACGCAAAGCCGCCTCGAGAAGTGAGGAGTGAGGAGATGGGGCGGCAGGCTTCTGAGTGCGGAAGGTGGAACTGAGAGCTACCCTGTAACTTCACGCGGCAACCTTAGAAGTTTCCCTATGTATGAGCAGGGCAACGCCCGGGGCCCCCACTAAGCTGTAACTTCACTCCACGCGGCACCCATCACCCTCATCCCCCGCATCCGCGGGTGCGGGGTGAGGGCG
>JAFGKV010000128.1 GCA_016928395.1 Candidatus Fermentibacterota bacterium
CGAGAGCCAACTGCCGGCTGTACTCTCAACCCTGAGAATTCTGAGGGAGCCCGGCGTCCTCAGAGGCCGCACTGAACCCCGAACCCTAAGCTGTGATTCACGCAAAGCGGCCCCAGCATCCAGCGCTACGGGACGGGCCGACGCTCACCCTCACCGCGAAACGGTGGCGCGGCGTTCCCGCCCAGGGCATGGAACGAGCGGGTGTGGTGAGGAGCACGAGCGTCATCACCCGGCTTGACCGGGCAATGACGGGGGGAGGGGTGGACGTTACACCATGTGTCGTCCGGACTGGCCCGGGGCCCCCACTTGTTTGAGAGCGCCTGGTTCAAGGGTCTGTGGGGGCAGCCCTACCGGTGTGTACTGGACTATTCCACGCTATCCTCATAGGTTGTGTTCAATCAATCGAAACCCTGTTAGTGAACCGAGAAGGGCGCTGCCATGGCCAAGTTGATCGCCGTCGTTGACGACGAGTCATCTATCCTTGCTCTGGTGAAGGCATCGCTCGTTCCAGAGGGATTCAATGTCGAAGGGTTTGGCAGGGCGGAGGAGTTGTTCCGGTTTCTCGATACCAGTTCTCCTGATGCCATCATTCTTGACATCATGATGCCGGAGATGGATGGATTTGAGGCCTGCAGAGCTCTTCGCGCACACCAGAGAACCGCCTCCATCCCGATTCTATTCCTCTCGGCCAAGGATGACGTTATCGACAAGATCGTCGGTCTAGAGATCGGTGCCGATGACTATCTCACGAAGCCGTTTCACCCGCGGGAGTTGGCGGCCAGAGTCCGCGCCCTGGTGCGCCGCACAAAACTGTCGGAGGATTCACCCCTGAGGCGGGTGGGCTCTCTTGAGCTCGACTATGGCACGATGGAGGCCCGCTGCCTAGACCAGAAGCTCGATCTCACCGCCACGGAGTTCAGGCTCCTGAGCATCCTGTGCGAGCACCCGGGCGCGGTCTTCAGTCGCGGGCAGTTGCTGGATCATCTCTGGGAAGACACCCGTATCGTGACTGACCGAACGATTGACGCCCACATAGTGCGGATCCGACGCAAGCTCGGGCAGTGTGCGAGTCTGCTGAGAACCATGCGCGGAGCCGGCTACAAGATCGAGGCATAGCACGGTCTCCTGACGCGGGCTGTCTCTCCTTCCGTGTGCCACAGAGGTCATGCAGCCTGGCCCCACGGGGCACTCGGTCGAACATCCCATCACAGAAAAATCACCGTAGCGTCATCCTCCGGCAACATTTCAATTGCATATTGCCAGGCATCCACAATTGTGCCCGTGTTCCAGCGCCGGGCAGGATTTCGGAATACTACGCATCAAACCACAGGAGGTTTGTGATGATGCCACTACTTGAGCGATCAACGTCACGCGCGGGGGGGCTATTCCTTGTATGCACCATGGTTCTGGCCACCACCTCCGTGGCGGGCGTACCCACAGTAAATGGTCTGTTCTTCGGCGACGGTGACCAGTACAATTACCACTTCGTTGGCTCTGCATCGAACGGTCGTGGTGACCTCTACTACTACCTCGATCAAGACACGCTTTACCTGGCCGTGGTAGTCGACGAAGCCGTCAATGACAACGTTTTTGGCCAACGCCTACCGGGTCAGGCAGAGGCAGACGAGACATACTTCGAAAGCGCAGGCTGGATGATTGGCGCCGGGCATCAGGCAGAGGATCTCATCGGTTCAGACCACCTGGAGTTTGGCGTCTCCTGTGGCGGCCTGAGCTGGGATTGGTTTCAGGACTATCTCTACACCAATGATACGCCCGTCACCCCTTCGGCCGCATGGCTCTCGGATCCTTTTGGCCCCGACGGAGCCGGGATACCGCCTCCCGGGCTCATCATGTCGGCCAGCTCTATCCAGTGGAGCCTGCTCAATACCACGTGGGACGTGACCCTCGGCGGCACGCGGGATTCGACAGACACCGACGGATGGAAATCCCCCGACGATTGGTTTGACCCGATCACTGGAGCCTCGGGCGACAGCTCGGTGTGGAACAACGGCTACCCGACATTCGATCCGGTCTGGAACTGGGAATGGCCAATGGTCTACGAAATGGCCATAAGCCTTTCGGCGTGCGGCTGCGCGGAATACCCGCTGGTGGTTACCGTGTGGAGCGCGCATAACTCTCCGGTCAAGGACGGCGGAGACGAGAACGTGCCCATTCCGCCCATCACGATGGCAGACTATGGCGACGCGCCCGCTCCCTATCCGACCCTACTGGGTGGCGGCGGCGCCAGGCATCTGCTTGTTCCCGGCGGTGTTCGCCTGGGCGCCATCGTTGATGCCGAGACCGATGGCCAGTCCTCCGCGTTGGCATCAGGAGACGATATCGATGACGGCACCGACGACGAGGATGGGGCCGTCTTTACCTCGCCGATCAACCCCGGGAGCCTCTCGACGGTGGACATCGTGGCCTCGGGAGAGGGCCTGCTGAATGCGTGGATGGATTTCAACAACAACGGCGATTGGGCCGATGAAGGCGAGCAGATTTTCGTGGACCAACCTTTGGTCCCGGGTGTCAACCAGCTCAGCTTCTCCGTGCCGGCTTCCGCCCAGACAGGTATCATCAATGCGCGATTCCGATTCAGCACGGCCGGAGGCCTCTCATTCACGGGTGAGGCACCCGACGGGGAGGTGGAGGACTACCAAATCACCGTCACCGTGGCCATCGAGTTGGGTTCATTCTCCGCCACTGTGCGAGACGGGGGCGTCTTGCTGACATGGTCGACCCATTCGGAGCATGAGAACCTGGGATTCCGCCTCTTCCGATCAGAAGACCCTGAGGATTTCCTTGCCATCACGCGCGATCTGATCCCAGGGGCCGGCACAACCCTCTCTCCGCGGCACTACTCCTTGGTGGACGAAGATGTCGTTCCCGGCCGCACGTACTACTATCTCCTTTCCGACATCTCCTTCGATGGCGTGGAGACATCCCACGGCCCGATTCAGGTCAGTGTGCCCATGCCCTCGGCAACATTGACCCTGGGGGCGCCATCGCCCTCGCCGATCAGCGGTGATGCCCAGGTGTCCTTGAGCCTTCCGATCCAAGGCCGAGTACATATGGCGATCTATGATCTCTCGGGCCGGGAGCGTGCGGTGCTTCGGGACGAGATAATGGCGACGGGGACTCATACCATCGAGCTCTCGCGCGATGCAGATGCGCTCCGGTCGATCGGTGCAGGCGCGTACGTCCTTCGCGTGAGGACCGCCGCGGGCACCGCAGCCCGTTCCATCGTCATCGCCGACTGATCATCAGTGCGGCCTGGTCCGCGGAGGGAGGACTGCATCTCCCTCCGCGGACATCGCTTCTCACGGCCGCGGCTGGCTCTTCGCCGGCGGCATCCGGGAGAGTGGATGGATGACTGGATGATTGGAAGGAGGGAGGGGTTCCGCACAGGGACTTCTTGTTTGAGAGAACATGGTTTTGCTGTTGTCATTGCCCGACTAGGCCGGGCAATCCAGTCCGGGCATATGGATTTCAGACCTGGATCACCCGGACAAGCCGTGGGATGACATTCTGTCTCCGAGAGCAGATGATTCACACCGTCCTCTCACCCCTGCAAGATCTGAGTGCGCCCCGCGCACACAAAGGCCCGACTTGTTTGAGAGTACATCCTGACCTCGTACTCATACTCGTACTCGGAATAGTCGTACTCGGAGCTGCGGCTCCGATAGCGATTGCGATTGCGATTGCGCCCTTGGGTGAGAAGTGAGGAGAAAGGAGTGGGCTGAGAG
>JAFGKV010000001.1 GCA_016928395.1 Candidatus Fermentibacterota bacterium
ACGTGCAGGCATGGGTGGAGGGGGCGCTGGGGGCGAAGATCAGCCTTGGGATCGAGGAACCCGCCCAAACCGTGACGGTGACGGAGGTGGCGGAGGTGGAACTGCCCTATGGCAGGGACGAGAGCGGGATCCAGATGCACAATGGCCATGTGCTTCTCAGAGTCCGAGACGGTGAAGAACTCCTTGAGATAGATGAGACGGGCAGCATGATCCAGCGCCTGGCGAACAATGACCGCAGGATGGGCCAGGAAGTGATCGAGACGACCTCTCCTCGGCTTGGGTATGTCCTGACAGTCGCCCGCGAGCAAGGCGAGAGGGTGTTCCGGCTCTATGATCGGAACTGGTCTCTCGTGTCCACCACCGCCGGCCAAGACCTGTGGATCACCGCCATCTCGGAGGCCGGCGGGTACCTGCTGGGCTGGGATCGCGCCACGTATCACCTTCCTGCCTGTCAGGGTTGCATGGCGGCGATCTACGACCCAAGCCTCACGGTACGAGCCACGATCCCTGTGGGCATGATGCCCATCGATGCCGATCGCGAGAATCAGTTCTCCCCGGACGAACAGACAACATACACCCACTGCGACGACAAGCTTCAGGTCTACCGCACCGACGGGACCTTCCTATGGGAGGCCCCGTGGCGGCAATCGCGCCATCTGGGCAACGGAGGTATCGCGGTCCAGGCGACGGCCGACTCGCTCCTGCTGCATGACGCGACAGGCGCACTCGTTTGCCGTGTGGTGAACCCGCGGCCACCGGAGCAGTCTGGAGAAGCCCGGGCGCGCACCACGCCCGGGGGGGAATGCGCAATTCACTCCGGAGACGCGGTCTTGGTCGCGAAACGAGAAGGCCCGCAGAGTTGTTGGCTGTTCGATCCTGGGCCTGAAGGCTACATCTGCTGGCAGTCGATGTCGGATGACGGCAGGTGGATCGTCGCCATTGACGCCGGAGGAAAGCCGCGAGAGGTCTCTCTTGTGGGCGCAGGGGGGCACGTGGTGTGGGAGCTGGATGACCAGTGGTTCTGCGGCCCTCTTCAACGCATGCTCGCACCCAACGGCGGGTACTTCTACCTCTTCACCCGGGACAGCCAGTCAGGACCGTGCAAGTACTGCCACGTCTACCGGATCGATGTAGAATAGGGGTGCGGCGATGACTCCTTCACCACACCATCTCCGCACCTTCCACGCCAACGTAGTTCTCGTCACCGTGGGCGCCATGCTCGCGTCTCCATGCCAGGCGACACGATGGCCTATTGACCCCAATGACGCAGCCCAGCGGATCATGACGACGTATGGCGAGTACCAGCACTACCCCAATTCCAATACGAATCCTGAGCCATACCTGCATGATGGCGTTGACATCGTGGTGCCTGCCGGGACCGCGATGTACTCGGTGCAGGATGGGATTGTCCGCTATGCCCGCTTCAGGGAGTTCTGCTGGCGGCGCGCGGATCAACTGGAGCCGGAGTGGGCAGGAGACTACATGACCAAGGCCTACCAGTTCGTGATCGTGGAGGACCTCAACGGTGGGATGCCGGCGGAGGTCGGATGGGCCTACGGTCACGTAAAGGCTGATGACTTCGGAGAACCACTCGGCAAGAGGAACCCTGTCGGCATCAGCGTCGACGAGGGCAATTGGCTGACGATCGTGCAGCGCTTCACTGGGGAGGCGTTTTCCCATCTTCACCTGTCGAAGTATGTCAAGAAGGAGGGAAGCCCCAACCCGTGGACCGAGTAGTGCGACCTCGCGGGGAACCCGCTCGACCTGTTTCGGGTGGCCGGGGTGCTCTCCGCTGATCTCTTCCCGGCGCTGATCGACGGAAATCGTATTGAGATGGACCCTGACGAGTCTCATCCCTGGTTCCTGACGGGATGCCCATTCGAGCGCATCTCTTCGCAGAGCATCCCCGGGGCGCCGGAGGGCGGGGTGTACGTGGTGTTCGGCAAAGCCGATGTCATTGCGGCCCCCATGGACTACTTCGGCAATCCGCCATACTCCTCAATGGCAGAACTGGGAGTGTATGGGATCGGCTACTCCATCCATGACGGGATGTCGGAAGGCGCGGACTTGGTAGCGGGAGGGCTCGATCACGAGAGGTGCTTCGATTCGAGCCTGAGCTCAGACCAAGCCGAAGACAGCGACCTTACGCAGACGATCTTCCGAAACACCCAGATCTTCAATAGCGAGAACGATACGAGCCTGTACTATGCAGTCACCAACTACCACCCAGGCCTTCAGAACTGGAACGTGCAGGCCTCCCTGGGCTGCTGGAATACCATTCTGTCGAGTCAGGGTGATCCGAATGTCCCTTGGGAAGGGCCCAGCGCAACAACACCGGACAATGCACGATTCAAGGACGGGGTCTACCGCGTTGAGGTGCGGGCGAGGGATGTCCAGCAGGAGGTACCGACCGATGCGAGCATTCCCGTCATCGTCGACAACTTCGCGCCGTTCCTGAGGAAGACGATGGTATGTCGACCGAGAAGCAGGCGCGAGGGTCGAGTGGCGGAAGAGACGCCGCACGCGCGGAAGGACAGCCGGGCAGGGACGCCGGAGGAGCGGGATTGGAACGCGATGTACCAGGCGGAGTGGGAGCTCGGCGAAGGGACCGAGTTGGAACTGCAGGTCATCCATCGGGAGCCTGCGGCGGTGGACGAGGAGC
>JAFGKV010000129.1 GCA_016928395.1 Candidatus Fermentibacterota bacterium
GGTATCGCTATCGAAATTCCACTCGACGAGCCTGACTGGTCGGGAGCGCGAGCTCAAGTATGAGCACGGCTTTGCATGTTCTCTCAACCAAGTGGGGGTCCCGGGCCCGCCCGGACGATACGTGGTGCAACTTCCGGTGCCGCGGCGGGAAGTTACAGTTCAGCCCGGCCTGGCGGCGAGCCCCTCCCTTTGGCAAAGGGAGGCCGGGAGGGATTTGGAACGAGGGCACGCTCGCCGTTCTCAGCCGCCTCTCAGCCCCGGGCGGCCTCTCAGTCGATCCGTTCGGGCCTTTCCCCCTGATCGGCCGCGGAGTCGCAAAGAAGGACCACAACCCAGGCCGCGAGGCCTTCTCCTCGACCAACTGGCCCCAGGCCTTCATTGCTGGTCGCCTTCACCGATACCGCGCCGTCCTCGATGTCCAAGGCTCCTGCCAGGGCCCGACGCATTGCCTGAACATATGGCCCGATGCGAGGCTCTTCCAGTATGACCATCACATCAAGGTTGACAACGGCATACCCGGCGAGAGACAACAGGTCTCGCACGTGTCGCAGCAGGGCCAGGCTGTTCGCCCCTGCCCAGGCCGGGTCCTCGGGAGGGAAGTGCGCGCCTATATCCCCCAGAGCAGCCGCACCCAGCAGGGCATCCGCGGCGGCATGACAGATCACATCGCCGTCGGAATGCGCCTGGGGACCGCGCGGCCAGGGAATGTGCACCCCTCCCAGCACCAGAGGCCGGCCTTCAATCAGCCGGTGTATGTCGTACCCACATCCAATCCGCATGGTCGCTCCCTGTGTGAACAACCCACTGGGCCAGAGCCTCAGCCAGGACGAAATCGCCTTCGGTAGTCAGCTTGAACGCGAACGGGCTCCCCGGCACAAGTCGGGGCCTGATGCCGAGCAGTTCGGCTCCCTGGGCTTCATCGGTCAGTTCTCGATCCGGCAGTGCCGCCACGATCGCGGCCAGGACCTCACGACGGCAGGCCTGCGGGGTCTGCGCCACCATGAGACCTCGCCGGTCCACGGTGCCGGCCGCGTAGTGGCCTTCCTGCCGTTTGACCGTATCCGCCACGGGAAGAACGGGGAGCGCCATCCCGGTCTCCTCGCATGCGTCTGCTACCCGGCGGATCAGCGATGCAGCAAGGAAAGGCCGTGCGGCATCATGCACCAGAACCGTCGCCGCCTCCTCCGGCACCGCGGCCAAGCCACGGGCCACGGAGTCCCGCCGGAGAGGCCCACCCGCGACCACACGTATCCGAGCAAGCTCGGCGCACTCGCTCCGCACCATGGTCACGGAGTCTTCTGGGACCACCAGCGTCACGCCTCCCCAGGCATGAAGAGCCCGCATGCTCCATCGGTAGAGCGGCATCCCGCCCAACAGCCTGAATTGCTTGGGTACGGCGCCGCCCATGCGCGACGAAGCGCCGGCCGCCACGACGATGGCCCACCTGTCACCCCTCATAGTGTGTCAACGCCGCGAGATTGGCCCCTACCGCCAGGGCAAGCCCCGAGAGAAGCACAAACCACCGCCGCCGCCATCCCACGATGGCGATCCATCCAAGATGGATGAAGAACACCAAGGCCGGCGCGCAGGGCAGAAGAAACCGGCCCTGGGGTTGCGGAAAGTCCAGATTGTACCGGTATACTCCTGCAAGCAGAAGCAAAAACGCCAAACCCAGCAAAGCGATCTCCCGGCGTGCAGAGGCGTTGGGTCGCCACCGGATCGGCCCCATGCCGGCAATGAGGAGCCCGGCTACCACACAGAGCAGGGCCAGCTTGACCGGCACGCCACCGACCGCGGGCATCCTGGCACTGAACCAAGGCACGGCCAGAGGCCAGCCCAGAAAGGATACTATCGCGCCGCCAAAGACTGCGCCGGCCCAACGGCCAAGCCGGCCGTCCCAGCGAGAACTGACCAGCCCCGCGGCGCCGACGCCGGCAACCATGGTGACAAGGATGTAGACCGATGGGCCCGCGGTCTGCCGCGCCGAGGGGCCGAAGGCCGCCCACAGCGATCGCCATAGTTCCACAGTGACGGCATACAGGTATTCGGGCGATACCCGCTCTCGTCGCACCAGCGTTGGTGACGCCGCCATCTGCTGGCTCCACCCAAAAACGTCACCGTAGAGGAGCCAATTGCGCCAGAACCACCATCCCGCCACCACCGCGACGACCAGCAAGAGCTTGCCTGTCAAGGCCAGACACCTCGACGGGCTCAGCCTCCGCTCCGTCACCAGGCGAACCCAGGCCAGCACGGTGTAGGGCAGAAGGAAGAGAGCGGAGAACTTCGACAGGATGGCACCGCCGACCAATGCCGCGGCACCCACGCCTCGACGCCCGTCCCATCGCGTGGGGTCCACGCCGACAAAGAGCGCCAGGGCCACAAGAAGCTGCACCAGCGCGCCGTTGTTCACCGAGACGGAGAGAAAGGAGAACATGGGTAGAAGGCCTGCCGAGGCTGCCATCACCGCCGAGGACACGGGCGCACCCGGCAAGAGCCTTCGCGCAATGCCATAGTATGCCACCACGCTGCCCACAGCCATGAGTAGAGAGAGCCACCGCAATGACCAGTCAACACCCACCGCCGCGGATGCTACCGCGGCGACGGTATAGTACAAGGGCGGCTGATGGCCTTCCGACCACCCGCCGCCATGGGTGAACCGCAGAGCGGGGAACTGCCGATCGGTCGCCAGGGCCCGCACATACTCGAGATGGGCCTCCTCATCGGGACCGTGGGCCGGAGGGAGCGCATGGAGCCAGAGGACGCCGGCCGCCAGAGGAATCGCCATTACACCGATGATCAGAGCTCTGGTTCGCGCAGGAGTCATCGGGCATCATCCTCAGAAAAGGGACGATCGTTCCGGGCCATCCACGCCAAGTGCAGGAGAATCGCCGATATCAGGGTGCGAAACGTACCCACGGCAACTCCTCCCAAACGAACCCGGTCCAACAATTCCATGGGGTGGGGCCAGGTCTCGAAGGAATGGGGTGCCAGAGGGGCAAAGAGCAGCACCGACGCCTCCCGGGGGAACTGAAAGGTGTAGACCACCATGGCGATGCCCATCAGCGCGGTGAGAATCCCCACTCTGGGCCGAACGCTGTGCTGAATGGCCAGCAGCGGCACGAGCCACGCGAGCCACTGGGGATGGAAGTAGGTAAGGGCGAACATTGTGTACATCACCGAGGCGCTCCATCGCCAGATCTCGTCTATCCCCGCTGGACGGGCGGCCTGGGCAATGGCTAGATAGATCAGAAACAACGCCAGAGGAAAGAGGTAGATCACGTCTGACTGTAAGAGCGGCACATAGGCGGCGAAAAGGAAAACCCGATGGGGCATGGTGAGGATGCTCGCCAATTCTGCGCTGTCGCGGAAGGCTGGCAGCGAGGAGGAAACCGCAAGCTGCACGGCAAGAACGAGCAGAAGCGGAACCACCAGCCCCGCGGTCATGACCAGTCGTTCCCGGCCCGAACGCGGCGCCAGCCACCAGAACAAAGGCAGCAGCAAGGCAGCGTAGAACCGCATGAGCACGGCGCCCATCAAGGCCAGGAAGCCGGCAAGAGGCCGGCGGCGATACAGCGCCACCAGCGACAGCACCACGAACAGCACCGGGAAGCTCTCGTAGCGCCCATAGAGGTGAATCCCGTAGAGGAGAAAGGGATTCCAGAGCCAGTAGGCCCGCACTGCGGTCCGGCGGTGCTCGGGAATGATGGAGAGCAACAGGGCTAGCGCGCCCAACTCGGCGGCCAGATAGGGCAGTTTCAGCAGGATCAGGATTCCTGGCGCCCACGGGTGCTGGGCTAATGCCCGCCACCCGGTAGCATCGTCGAAGGGGTGAAGCCAGATGCCATGAGGGATCAGTGAAAAGAGGCGCAGGAGAGCCAACCACCCGGCGTGGACGAGGTGGACCAGCAGCTGATTGTGCTCTATGGCGGTGCCGTGATAGGCCAGGAGGTGTGACCTCCAGTACACGGAGTAGAGATCCCCGTGGAAACCCGCTCCCATGAGGGCAAACCGCAGCAGAATCGCCGGGACCACGAGCAAGATCTGACGCGTCCCAATCCTCTTCACCATACTGTGCTCGGCGTAAGGGAATCGAAGTTCATCCACAGATGCACGATCCGAGCCCCATTGTACGCGGTGGCGGCCAGGACCACCAGTCCCACGATCCGGCGCCACCGGGGATACCGATCCGCCAGAAGCTGCGCGGTGACCACCATGGGCACGATGGTCAGCATGAGATGCTTGGTCTGACGCCAGTCTGTGACGGATCCCAGCAGCCAGCCCGCCAGCGCCCAAAGCGAAAGGAAGCGAATGGAGCCTGGCTGGGTCAACCCCCATAAGACCCCCGCAACTCCCAAGGCCAGGAGGGGAGGGCTGAGATTGCGGGCCCACTCCAGCCACAGGCCGCCTACGCCGGGATACCAACCCGGTCCATGCGTACCCATATTCATATCCTGGAGCAGAAACCTGTCGCGAAAATCATAGTAGAAGTGATCCTTGAGAAACGTCGACCACTCGACGGAGGCGCCATAGCCCCACCACAGGGCCGTGCCCGCGGCCACACCCCACAGCCATGGATCCCGGATCACTCGGCGGATACCCTCGACGCCTCCGGGCGCGAGGCGCCAGAGGCCATAAGCTGCCGGGACGAAGAGCATCTTCTGGTTCAGAAGGCCCAAGACGGCGCCGGCCATGAACCGGGGCCACCGAGCAGCCGGTCCCAGCGCCAGCAGGGCGCCTAAAGCCAAAACCGCAGTGCTGGGCGTGGTGAAGCCGGCATAGCCCATGCGCACAAACACTTCGGGAATCAAGAGATACGCGACTCCCGTCACCAGGGCCGTGGCGGGGGCGCCCCCTAGTAGCAGCGCGAGATCGGCAAGGAGCAGCGGGACAAGTGCTGCGTAGAATGTGGTGAGGGTCCGCGCGGCGAGGACGAGTTCGTGATTCAGCTCGAAGGCCTCAATGTCTTTCTGCCGGAACCGTGTGGTTGCCCAGGGCGCCTCATCCAGAAGCTGCACGATCCGGCCGCTCTGCCAGTAGAACTCCGCCTGCTGGAGCCGGTCGACCAGAAGCAGAGCGGCGCCGGCCTGAAGGTGCAGCAGAGGAGGTTTGGAGAAGATGTACGCGAAGTGAGTCTCGGTGCCGTAGGGCTTGCCGTGCTGGAGATAGCCGTAGGCCGGGTTGGCGATGACCATGTCCTGATCTTGCTGCGGCGGCACGACCCACGAGGACGAGCAGAAGGCAAGAAGCCAGGCAGAGATGAAAAGCAGCTTCTTCCAGCCCGCCCACCGTGCCAGGGCCGGGCGGAGACGGCCCGCAAGCTTCAGCAGAGCGCGAGGCCTCAGGAGCCACGCCACGGTAAGCAGCACCCAGTAGAACGCCCATCCGTGCCACGGAGCCAGGCGAATGCCGGCCACACGGGAAAGGAGAAGCCCGGCCATAAGGGCTCCCGCACTGGTTCCAAAGACCATTGCCCAGTAGGCCCATCCAAAGCCACTCCGAGGTGGGACGAACAGCATTCCCGGGAACACAACGATGACGAACGGAATCAAAAGGGCGGCCGCGGCGCCGAACGGTGCGACGACGGCGCACAGATGAGCGGCGACCAGCGGCGCGCAGGTAATGGCAGCAGCGCGAAGGGGCAGCATGATTCCGGGGATCAATCGGCAGAGAGCAATGCGTCGACGAAGGCGCCGGCCTCAAAGGGTTCCAGATCGTCAAGGCCCTCACCGACGCCCAGCCATCGAACCGGCAGCCCCAGTTCCCGGGCCAATGGCAGCACGACGCCTCCCTTGGCGGTACCGTCCAGCTTGGAAACCACGATACCGGTGATGCCCAGGCTTTGATGAAACTGCCGGGCCTGGGCTATCGCGTTCTGCCCCATGGTCGCGTCGACCACCAGCAAGACCTCGTGGGGCGCACCCTCATGGGCCTTGCCCACGACCCGTTGGATCTTCAAGAGCTCCTGCATGAGGTTGACCTTGGTGTGGAGCCGCCCCGCTGTGTCGAGGATAACCACATCATTGCCCCGGGAACGGCCTGCCGCCACTGCATCGAAGGCGACACTGGCAGGATCCGCGCCGGACTTCTGCGCCAGGAGATCAGCCCCGACCCGGTCAGCCCAGATGGCCAGTTGTTCCACCGCCGCGGCACGAAATGTGTCTGCTGCCCCCAGGAGCACCCGGCGGCCCGCCTGGACGTGACGATAGGCGAGCTTGCCGATGGTCGTGGTCTTGCCCCCGCCATTGACCCCGATCACCAAGACGACCTCTGGGGGAATGGGCGGCAGAATGGCGGCCTCTGCGGGGGGCACGGCCGACAGCATGCGAACCATACTAGCTCTGACGATCCCTAATACGTCGTCCCACGTGGCGCCGGGATGCACAGCGAAGTATGCGCTTACGTCGTCACGGATGATACCTGCGGTCTGGATGCCGACATCTGCCTGAATGAGCAGTTCTTCAAGTTCATCCAGCAGTTCCTGGCGATTCTCGGCACTGGAGGATCGCAGAAGCTGGAGCCCTTGCCCCAGGACATTGCGGGTCTTGGCCAGCCCGGCCTTGAGACGGGTGAATGCTTTCATACGCATGAGCCTCAGCATGGGTGTGAGCGAGCAAACTCATACAAAGTGCTCGGGAGCGCAAATGTGGCGACGTCGCAGGAGCGACGTCGCGGGATAGGAGGAGGGGTGCCAGACCGGGGAAGCGCGCATCCACTATTCAAGCCCGGGCTGCCGATCTACGCCAGGAAATCACTACCGACGCCACCCGAGCAGCTCGCACGAAGATCGTCCTCACCGCGACAGCGCCAATGTCCTCACTCTGGATGTGGGTGATGATTCTGTCGGCACTGCCCGAAGAGCGCCAGATCACTACGTACGCTAGTTCATAAGTACGGTAACGTATCGAGATCGATGGGGCGACCGGGCAACACGGCGCGAGGAGGGCAGATATCCGCTGGGATATCCAACCGATCGAGCAACACAGCTGCACGGGATACAGCGGCGATCGAATGTGGCGTATGTGTGAATCAGTGTGCTTAGGCAAAGGCACACAAGACTCTGGTCATGCGAGCGTAGGGGCGTTTCGCTGCAGGATATGTCGGGTGGCTTCTCTGCAACGCCGTTAGGGTGTCTGACCGTTTGACCGAACCTGATCAGATCGGTGTGCCTCTGGCAGGCAGGGAGGTTCACATTGCGGGAGAGCAAAATGGCAGCCCCAGCCTCGCCGAGGATCAGCACCCACACTCTGGCGGCGCCTTTCAGAGCCGGGAGACCAGCCCCTTCAGAATCCCCATCCGACCTCTTCCATGACGAACACCAGCAGGCCGCCGTAGACCCAGGCAGTGGGGAGACGGATGCTGTACCAGTCGTGATTGCGGCCCACGCCGCTCTGCGCTACCTTGAAAGGCTCGGTGGGGAGGAACCCGACGTAAAAGTCAGCCAGCACGGTGGAATCCGAGTAGGGTTGCGCCCGCACTGAGATCGGCGACCGCAGATCCTGACGAATCGACACCCGCATCGTCCTCGACCATATTCCGTCGGAGGCGAATCCCTCCTCGACACACTCAGCCATTCTGATGTAGCCATAAGTACGGGGCGGAGCATCGGTCTCGCACCACCCATTATACACACCGCGGAGCCTCACCGTATCACCCGCTGCGATCCCTACAAAGACGGGGCTGTAGTTCTCCCCAGTGACGCCTCCGGGCGACCCATGCACATTCACGCCATCCCGCGCCGCAACGCCGGTACGCGGGCTGTATCGACGGCACTCCCCTGAAGACTTGTCCGCGCGAATCACCCCTTTATCGGTGCCGATCCAGTACTCCCGATCATCCTCATCCACGGACAGGATCGCCAAGGGCACGGGGGGCAGAGCCAGCTCCGTCCACGGCTCGAAGGTCGCAGTCTCTGGCGCGAACCGGATCAAACCGGAGGCTGGTTCAGCATTTGATTCATACCAGCGCTCGGCGGTCGCGAGGATGATAGAGTTGCCCTCAACGAAGCAGTCGGTCACCACACCCTTGAAAATGCCGGACGGGTAGAAGCTGAATGTAGTACTCGGGAGATCAAAGACCCCGACACCGGCGGCGATGTATCCCTCCATATCACCGACATGGTACGCGAAGACGACCTTCCCGTTCCAGGCAACCGGGTGGAAGAACGGGAACTGACTCTGAGACCTACTCCAGGTTGCCATCGTGGCAGACAGAGGAGGCGGCGTCGGTGGAACGAAGATACGCCGTAGATGGCCATCATCGATAATGAGGGTATCCATGTTCACGACATACGTAACGTCACCCGAGCGGAGAGTGTCCGCCATGGTCCACGGCTTGCGCGCTACTCGTTTCGAGACCTCGAGACTCCCGGTGGCCCGATCGAAGTACGCCCTCCACCCCTGCATCTCGACGGCGATGCGATCACCGGACTCTCGCAGGCCGTCGATCCTGTTCGACATGAGCCCATTGCCCACACCGTAGTTCGCCCAGGTCTCGTTTCGCCGGTCAAACACAAACAGCCCAAATGTGTTGCTGCCCCAGTCGGTGTTGCAGCCGCAGTAGACGAAGGAGCTGTCTACCAGGGTGTGTTCGATCAGAACCTCGTCGATCGAGTGCCTACTCTCGCCCCATGCGAGAGCGAGCTGTGGAATCACCAGGAGCAACGCGAGACGCACACCGGTCCGTGCCATGGCGGCCGACCCCCTTCAGGCTATGGGTGATGTTTTGCACCGCGCTCGACTCCCATATGAGCGCACGGCACACCGGGGAGAACACCGTATGGTGCAGAAGGTGCCCGGTATGAGGTCATTCTGAGGGTCGCGGCTCCTCCGGGACGAGCTGCAATGAGCCTCAGCCGAGGACCGATGTCAACCGGAGGGAAAACCCGCCAATGAAGCAGGCTCAGAGCCCGAGAATCCTCCCAAGGACCAGACCCGCCGTGAACAGGAGCCCAAAGGTCAGGTTGAGTTGGGCGGTGGCCGCGTCGAGTACGACGAAGGGCGGGGGATCGCCCGTCGTGGGCCGGGCGTATGCACTACGGATGAGCCCGGTTGTTTGAGGGATAGCCAGAAAGACCAGGAGGCATGTCCACGGCATCCGCGGTGTGATAGCCCAGACCTGGCTCGCTGCAATCATGAGAACGGCCAGGAGGAGAGCGCCGGCGGTGAGCACGGCATAGTACAGGAAGGACCCACGATCACCGAGACGCTGGGCCAGTGACCGTGCCCCCAGTTCTCCGTCGCGTCCGATATCGCGCCAGTTATTGGCGTGAAGAATGCCGACGACGAGCATGGCCTGCGGGAAACCCCATACCACGGGCGTCCATGTCAGGCGCCCTGTCTGCACGAACCAGCTTCCGGCTGCGACACCGACGCCGAAGGCGAACAGAATCGCGAGGTCACCGAGGCCGCGATACTTCAGATGCAACGGGGGCGCCGTGTAGCACACCGCAAGGAGCAGGCCGCCCAGGCCGATGGCCGCCACCAGCACGCCTCTGAGGAACACGAAGTAGATTCCGATTCCGGCGCCAAAGATGGCGCAATAGGTGGCGAGCTTCAGGGCCTGCCGCGCCGTGATCAGCCCCCGGACCACTGCGCCGCTCACCGGGATGACATGCCGGTCGATGCCCTTCGCATAGTCATAGGCGTCGTTGACCAGGTTGCCCGCCGCATGGATCAAGGCCACACCCAGGCTTGCGAGGAACAGGTGAATGACATTGAGGGGCACCCCAGTATACCATGCCGCCGCCGCACCGATGAGCGCCGGCATGATGGATGCCGGAAATGCATACGGCCGAATAGCAATCCAGAAAACTCGAAGTTGCGCGATCATGACGACCAGTGCCTGCCCGTGCGTACTCGTCGACTGAGTATCATCCGGAAGTAGAGCGGGGTAGCCTCGCCTGGTTTGACAAAGCGGTCAGATGAGAAGCGCAGATGACTGTCTCGGCCATGTGTTGCTGAGCAATTCGCACTCACGCCAGCGCCGTCACCGAGCATCCCCGTTGGAGTCTGATTCTGATTCCGACTCTGACAGGTATCCCAGGAGCCGTAGCTGCTCCCGCAGTTCGCCCGTTGGGCTGAATATGCGTGGCCTCGTCTTCGGCTGCAGCGGCCTCTCGGCGCGCGTCAGGGCAGACTGAAGGCTTTCGGCCATGGCGCGAGCAATCCCTGGCTCGTCGGCCAGGCGGTTCCGTGTCTCAGCCGGGTCTTCATCTAGGAAATAGAGTGCCGGTTCAAGGGAGTAGGGATCTCTTCGCGCGACACCTGCGGCGCCCTTCTCATCCAGAATGGCGATGTACTTCATGCTGCCTGAGATGAGGCATGCTCTTCGCGTCTTCGATCGGCACTTGTCATTCAGGGCAAGCACTGGCACCACTCGGTGCTGCGTTTTCATCTCCAACAAGGGTCTGACACTGGCTCCGTCGCAACCCTGCGGGACAGTGAGGCCCAACAGCTCACACACGGTCGGCATAAGATCAACGGTGCTGATGGGGATATCGACATATCTCGTCCCTCGGCAACTGATACCGGGAGCATGGAGATAGAACGGTACACTCAGCAGTTCCGTGTGCACCGAGGATGCCGAGTGCTCGGCGTATAATCGGGAGTGATCCCAGAACTCCTCACCATGGTCGCTAAGCACTATGACCACCGTATTCGACCAGAAGCGCAGGCTGTCCAACAGGGCGAACAGCCCCACAGTTGCATCACATGCGTTGGCAACGCCACCATCATACGCCGCTTGCACATAGGTGGTCTCCGCAGGGGTCAGGTGTTGCCAGGGAATCGAACTCGGGTCTATCGGATTCTCTCCCGCGGACAGGTCGCCAAGCCGGCCCCGCGGTAGTTCCCGGCAGAACCTGTCCCTCGTGTAGGGCACGTGGCTTTCGTAGGTATGCACAAAGAGGAAGAACGGACGGGGCGGGGTACCTCTCAGCCAGGCACGGAGCGGTGGAAAGACATCCTCGACCTTGCCGTATCCATCGAGTGGGTAGTGGAACTCGTGGAACCCCTGTTCGAACCCTGGGGTGCGCAGTGCGCCTCCACCCGTGAAGGCCGCGCAGTAGTACCCGTTCTTCCGCAGGATCTCGCTAAGGGTTGTGTACTGGCGAGGAACTACTTCTTCCGTATGTATGTTGAGGAAACGCGAAGTCATGAACTTGGCAGTTGCAGGCACTGTCACTGGCCCCGCCGAGTAGGCCTTCCGAAAGATGAAGAAGCCCTTCTCGTCTGCAATCGAATCCAGCCGGGTTGATGTGGGCCGTGTGGTGTAGCCATGGGACCCCAGCCGGTCAGCTCGCATCGTGTCAAGATCGATCAGAATCACATTGTACGCGCCTGGAGGCATGCTCCTCCGGGTGAGGATCACCGGTTCGCCAATCGCGATCACCTCAGAGGGCCGCCCCTCCGAAATGAACCTGAGGCTGTCGCACCGATCCGGGAGAGGCTCCTTGAGGGTGTGGGTGAGCCATGGCCCATCTCGTGTGCCCGGACTATCTTGAAGCGGGGCTTCCCGCCACTGGCCGTCGATCCAGATCTCGGCACGGACGCCGGCAATCCCAAGAAGCTCTGCCGAGTGGAACTGCACTCTTGCTTCTACATCTCTCTTTGGAAGGGTCAGCGAAAGCGTATCTTGACCAACAAGAGCAACGCAGTCCCTCGTGACCCCATTGGCCGAAAGGGGAAACTTCCGCATCATTAGCATGCCATCGGGCGTATCACCGAATCCACGCACGTCTAACGAGGCCAGGGCTCTCGCTCGCTCGCGCTCCCAATTATCCGTAGCGCGGGGCATTGCGAGGATTCTGACTCCTTGGATCGGTATCTCTTCATCACGCGGTAGAGGGAACCTGATCGCCAGTGTCGTGACCCCCTCGTGAGGTACTTCGAGCCACAACTGTGTGCGTTTCCTCAAGAAGACTTCGCTCCTGCTGGAGTCACCATCTCCCTTCGCGACAAGAACTACGGGGTGAGAGAAGTCGATCGGCTCTTTCGGGAAGAGTGAGCAGAGCATGATCTCGTCTTCCGATAGAGAAGCCCGAACCTTCAGCTCGACCTGTTGGCCCTGCCCGAGCAGTGACCGGCTTTCCGCCCGAAGCCCGATGGCGGCGATCTGGTCTCCGTACCTGATTTCGTCATCGATGCTGCCGATATCCGCAACCACTCGCCATGGCCCGGCAGCCTCAGGCTCAGGGATCTGGTCCAAGAGGCCGACAACTGCCGGGTGCTCCGCCGCGCAGCCACAGAGAAGCACGGCCGCAGCGATGAGCGCCGGCATGATGGATGCCGGAAAGGCATAGGGCCGCATCGCAATCCACAAGCCTCGAAGTTGATCCTTCATGGTCCCCTCTCCCGCAAGAAGAACTCCGGCGTCACTATTCTAATGTTAGAATAGCTTGAAGAGACGCTCTTCGCCGGTGCGCCGGGGGTCGAAGATGCGCACGCGTCTCCACCCCGTGCGACCAGGAGGGCGCCGTCGTCGTTGCGGGCCTCTTTGCCCGCGGGTGCATCGACCGCAGCCAGAATGCGTTCACCGGCAATCCCTGGCACTTCATTCAAGGCATCCCCGGAGCACGGCGTCAAGGCCTCGTCCGCGCCCGACGCGGCGTCATGGTGAGTCCTGCCGTGTACGCACGTCATCTTTGGATGACTGCCATGTGAGGATGTGGATCCTCCACCCGGGCACTACCGTAGGGCAGGTAATGCTCCGCTCTGTCTCGTAGCCGGGCACCACACTCAAAGCCACGACATACCGAGGTTCGATCTGGGGCGCCCACAATCGTATCCACCACGGCGCATAGGCTGCCGGGGTGTGCTGGGTGGACGACCCGCGCCAGGCATGTCGCCAGCCCGCCCACTCGTAGCCGCCGTCAATGGTATCAGGATCAACACCCTGCTCCTCCAACCCTGCGATCTGCTCCCCGCGGCACCGGTTCCACGACAGATAGTCGTGGGTGCCGATGACCGACAGTATCCCCATGACGGCCATTGAGGCCCAGACCCACGGCCGAATCCGGCCGAGCTTCGGCACCAGGTCAATCACGAACAGCGGCAGGAGGGGCACGAGGTACCGATCGTAGAACGGCGGAAGAGCCGCCAGAATCGCCAGCCAGACGATGCCCAAGGCCAAGCCTCCCCGCGCGCGGAGCGCTCCCCAAAACGCCCAGAGCCAGAAGGCGCTACCACCCATGCCTACTACGATCGCGCGCAACAGAGACGGGCCAAGAACCAAACCCCCGATCCACGGGATGATCCCCAGCAAGAGCCCGGCCCACGCCGGCAATGCCGACGGTGGAAGGACCCGCCCCACCAGGCCGATGGCGGCGCCGAGACTGCCCACCGACAGGGTCATCCAGAACCACGATGGCAGCGGGGGAGGCGCCCCCTGCACCCCGATGAATCCCAACCCCGCCGGATGCAGCACGTTCTCAAGGCTCGGCAAGGGCAACGGGGCGGGAGCGCCCAGCCACCACGCCTGGCCCCACGCCCACAGTATGAAGCACGTCGGAA
>JAFGKV010000130.1 GCA_016928395.1 Candidatus Fermentibacterota bacterium
CTTCCCTCCTGTATGGGCCGTTAGCTCAGTTGGTAGAGCACCGGACTTTTAATCCGGGTGTCGATGGTTCGAGCCCATCACGGCTCACCTCAAGAAAGCCTCGCTTTGCGGGGCTTTTTGTTTTGGGCTGAGCGGGCGCCTTCGGCCCGGATGCCGTCGGGCGGGGCGAATGTACACGGAATGTGCACGCGCGATGTGTGCGGTTCCTGATAACGTTCACGCGACCTGCGTACTTCTTCATGTAGCCTCGCCGCAGACGCTCGACATGGGGGCACTGGTAGATCGGCTTCGGAACCCATCCACCTCGGTCCACCCCCAGAGACTGGACCACTTGTCGGCGGCGCTGATCTCCTGACTCACGGCGGCGCCGACATCGCACAGGCTTCCTCAGCAGTCCGTCCGACCAACAGGCTACACTGGGACTACGAGCGAGATAGTGGCGGCGAAATGTCTTGCCGCCAACATGCGCGGACGTGGGCACGTATCTGGCTGTCGAATCCGGGGGGCGATGGTAGTGGCAGCGGAGGAATCCTGCTCTTCACAACACGAGAGCGAGTCGATGCCTGGTGCCCAGCGTGCTCACGGAAGCCCCGCGTACTACGCTCACACCTTGCCGAACCGCTCGCCAGAGGAGTGGCAGCCGCTTCGAGATCATCTCGTGAATGTCGCCGACCTGGCCGGTAGCTTTGCTTCAGCCTTTGGGGCGAAGGAGTGGGGTCATCCTGCAGGCATGTGGCACGATCTGGGCAAGTTCTCCGAGACGTTCCAGCTCTACCTAGCAGCCCACGGCGACTATCACCGGGAGGAAGTGGCCTCGAGTGACGCCGATCCAGCCACTCCCCTGAAAACCGATCACACAAGCGCCGGGGCGCAGCACGCGGTGTCGAGGGCTGCAATCCCGGGACACTTGCTTGCCTACGCCATCGCGGGTCACCACGCCGGTCTGCTGGACGGCATATCGGAGGGGGCCTGCTTGGACAAGAGACTCCGCAAGCAGGTGGATCCCTGGGAACACGGTCTTGGAGAAATGCCTCCCCTCGCCTCTCCCGAGGAGTTCCCAGCAGTTCTTCGAGAAGCACTGGACAGAAGGGCTGAGTCTCCTGAGGAAGCCGCCTTCACCTTCGCCTTCTTCACTCGGATGTTGTTCTCATGCCTGGTGGATGCCGACTTCCTTGATACCGAACGCTTCATGGATCCTGCCAAGCATGAGAGCCGACTCCGGTGGCCTGATGATGTGCTTGAGCGCATGGCGAGAACGCTGGATTGCTATGCGGAGGGATTGCAGCAGGCCCCTACTCCCGTGGACGAAGAGCGCCGACGAGTGCGTGAGGCATGCCTCGAGGCCGCCGACATGGAGCCCGGACTCTTTTCGCTCACCGTCCCCACCGGGGGAGGAAAGACGCTGTCCTCACTTGCCTTCGCGCTGCGGCATGCGCAGATTCATAACTTGAGCCGCGTCATCTACGTCATCCCATTCACCAGCATCATCGAACAGAATGCCGACGTCTTTCGCAGGGCTCTTGCCTCAATGGCCGATATCCCCGATCCGGTTGTGGAGCATCACAGCGCTCTCGATGCCGGCAGCGAGACCCTGACCAGTCGGCTTGCAGCGGAGAATTGGGATGCACCCCTGATTGTGACCACCTCGGTGCAATTCTACGAGTCACTCTTCGCGAACCGCCCCGGTCGCTGTCGAAAGCTACACAACTTGGCTCGCTCGGTCATAGTCCTAGACGAGGTTCAGAAGCTCCCCGTGAGCTACCTCCATCCATGCCTCCTCGCACTACGCGAACTCTCGGCGCACTACATGTCTTCCGTGGTCCTCTGCACGGCCACCCAGCCCGCCGTTGTGCGTCGCGAGGGATTCCCCATCGGGCTGAAAGACGTTCGAGAGATCGTGCCGGACCCGCCCGGTCTCTACGCGGCCCTGAAACGGGTCGTGGTCCGGGATCTAGGGTCACTGAGCGACGAGGAGTTGACCGAGAAGATTCTCCGCGAACCACAGGTTCTCACTATCCTCAACACGCGCCGTCATGCCCGTGTTCTCTTTGAGAGGATCGGGGAGCAGGAAGGATGTGTTCATCTCAGCGCGGCCATGTGTCCGGCTCACCGAAGCGAAGTCCTCGATGACGTGCGTAAGCGACTCGATCGAGGCGAGCCTTGCCGAGTAGTGGCCACCCAGCTCATCGAGGCCGGAGTGGATGTGGACTTCCGGGTGGTGTTTCGCAGTCTGGCAGGGTTGGATGCGCTTGCGCAGGCGGCAGGGAGATGCAACCGCAATGGCCGCTTTGGCTCAGGTGTCACGTTCGTGTTCCGATCCGAGCACAGGGATTCGGAATGCTTCTTGCGAGAGACCGCTCAAGTTGCGGACCAACTACTGGGCGCCGGCTCAAGCCCGCCCCTGTTCGATGATCTCCTGTCACTGGAGGCTGTCGAGCGGTACTTCCAACTGTACTACTGGAGTCAGCAAACCCGATGGGACGAGAAGGGGATCGTTACTGATACCAGGCTTGCCAATCGCAAGGACCTTCCGTTCCTGTTCTCGTTCGCAGATATAGCCCGGAAGTTCCGGCTCATCGAAGACTCCGGTCAACCGGTGATCATTCCGTGGGGGAAGGAAGGGCGGGAGTTGTGCGACCGGCTGCGGTTTGCCACGGAATTGCCCGATACGCGCCTGCTGCGAATGCTGCAGCGCTACACCGTGCAGGTTTCTCAGCGTGTCTGGGGGCAACGTCTGGGGAGAAGTATTGAGTTGGTGCACGACCAATATCCCCTGCTCGTGAGCCCAGATATCCACTACGACGAGCGATTGGGTCTGGTCTTGGACCGAGACGATCACAATCCCGCGACCTTCCTCATTTGACTACAAGGAGGCAGCCATGGCATACGGCGTTCGTTTGGAGGTATGGGGAGACTACGCCTCATTCAACAGGCCGGAGATGAAGGTTGAGCGGGTTTCCTACGAGGTCATGACCCCGAGCGCGGCGCGGGGCATTCTTGAGGCCATCTACTGGAAGCCCGAGATGCGTTGGATTATCGACCGCATCCGGGTGCTCGCCCCCATTGAGTTCACTCATGTACGCCGCAACGAAATTGATACGAAGATTCCGGTCAAGGGCAATACGGGGGTTGAGGTTGCCATGCGGGAGGGCTCGGGGGCTTTGGGCATCTCGGTGGAAGCTCACCGTCAGCAGAGAGCAGCCATGATCCTGCGCGGCGTGCGCTACGGCATCGAAGCCCACGTGCAGACCCTAGAGACAACGGATGGTGGAGGTGCCCGCATTGCCCACCCGGAGGCCAAACATCTCGACATGTTCAAGCGTCGCGCTTCGAAAGGACAGTACTTCCATCACCCGTATCTGGGGTGCCGGGAGTTTCCGGCGTTCTTCCGTTTGCTGAGCGACGAAGAGTCATTCCGCGCGTCTCCGGAAGAGCTTCGAGGCCAGCGAGAACTTGGGTACATGCTGTGGGATGTGGAATTCCAGCCTGATCCTCAGGGGTCCATAGTCGAGAGCAGCCAGGGACAGCGTGTTTCAGCCATGCCTCGCTTCTTCCACGCCAGAATGGCGGACGGAGTGATTGAAGTGCCCTCGTTTGATGAAATGAGGGGGTGAGGCATGGTTCTGCATGCTCTCTACGAACTCCACGACCGGTTGGTGTCGGATGCCGCATACGGCATTGCGCCAAGCGGGTTCAGTTACCAACGAATATCCTTCGTGGTGGTAGTCAACCCAGACGGCGCGCTCCACGCCATCGAAGACGCGCGGATTCCGGCGGGCGAGCGGTTTCGGCCTCGGAGGGTCTTGGTCCCGGGAGGGGCCAAGAAGACCGGCTCGGGGCTGAATCCATGCTTCTTGTGGGACAACCCGGCATACCTCCTAGGCTACGCTCCGGACAAGCCTGAACGGGCGGTCCGGGCGTTTGAGGCGTTTCGCGATCGACATCTTGGCTTGGAGTCCGAGATCGGCCTATCGGACTACTCCGCAGTGTGCCGCTTCCTTGAACACTGGGACCCAGCTGAGGCGGTTGGGCATCCCATCCTCGCTGACGTGGGTCCGGGGTTTGGCGTGTTCCAAATTCGGGGCCATGCCGGTTTTGTTCACGATCAGGCCAGGATCAGGGAGTGGTGGGAGAGAGCCCTTGACATCGAGGGCAACCCCCCCGAAGGTCAGTGCATTGTCACTGGGGAGTTATCCCCTCTTGCCCGACTTCATCCTTCAATCAAGGGGGTGGCCGGTGCCAACTCTTCAGGTGCCTCCATGGTTAGCTTCAATGTCAACTCCTACGAATCCTACGGCAAGCATCAGAGCTTCAACGCTCCGGTCTCAACGCAGGCGGCGCAGCGCTACACCACCGCGCTCAACGTCCTTCTGGATGGCCCGCAACGGGACAAGCATCGGCTTGTGGTAGGCGACATCACGGTGGTCTTCTGGACCGACCGTCCCAGCGATACCGAGGACATCTTCCTACGATTTGCGTCGGAGGGCTCTGCGTCGTTGGTCAACGCGGAGTCACAAGATACAGTCTTGCGCGCCAAACTCGAGGCTTTCCTGCAGGCCTTGCGCAGGGGTCGGGATGCCTACGGAGAACTTGAGGAGTCGCCGGAGACCACTTCCTACTACATCCTCGGGCTCTCTCCAAACGCGGCAAGAATAGTGGTGCGCTTCTTCCACCAAGGAACCGTGTTTGAGCTACTGGATAATCTCCGCCGCCATTTCTCCGCCATGGCCACCGAGCGACAGTGGGGGGACGACGCCAAACGCCCCGACCCGGAATTCCCGCCCGTATACGTGCTGTTGCGTCAAACGGCGCGAGAAGCCAAGGACATCCCCCCCGTTCTCGGCGCTCCTCTGCTCAAGGCCATCATTGTCGGGACCAGGTATCCCGCAGGTCTCTACCAGGCTGTCATGAGGCGGATCGCAGCTGACCGAACCATCAACTACCCGCGGGCTTGTGTGATCAAAGGCTACCTCGTGAGAAACCTTGGAAAGGAGGTCCCTGTGAGCTTGGACGGCTCCCGAGAGGATCCCGCGTATCGGCTTGGACGCCTGTTTGCGGTACTCGAGAAGACCCAGGCAGATGCGTTGGGAGGAGGCACCAACGCGACGATTCGCGATCGCTTCTACAGTTCGGCCTCGGCCACTCCGGCCATCGTGTTTCCGCGGTTGTTGCGTACATACCAGCACCATCTTGCGAAGCTCGAGGGTGGACGCAAGGTGGTGCGCGAGAAGCTCGTGCAAGAGATCTTGGACCCGATCGAAGGCTTCCCAACTCACCTTGCTCTTCCAGAGCAAGGACTGTTCGCCCTCGGCTACTATCATCAGATGAATGACCTATTCCGCCCCAAAGAGACCGGAACCTCGGACACCTAGTCACCTAGGCCACACACAGGTAGGGAGGAACACAGCGTGAAGCGCCACGATTTCGTCTACGTGTTTGATGTGAAGGATGGCAACCCGAACGGCGATCCTGACGCCGGCAACCTACCCCGAGTGGACCCAGAGACAGGGCACGGCCTTGTGACCGACGTGTGTCTCAAGCGGAAGCTCAGAAACTACGTAGCTTTGACCCGCGGCGACGCGAATGGGTACCGCATCTATTTCTCCGAGGGGGCCGTACTGAATCGGCTGCACGAAGAGGCCTACGACAGCATCGGCGAGAAACCCGTGGCAAAGAAGCTCCCCAAGGACGTGGAGAAGGCCCGTAAACTGACGGAGTTCATGTGTCAGAACTTCTGGGACGTTCGTACCTTCGGGGCTGTGATGGCAACCGAGGTCAACTGCGGGCAGGTCCGCGGCCCCATCCAGATGTCCTTCGGTCGCTCCACGGGACCGATTGTGACGTTGGAGCACGCTATCACGCGCAGTTCGGTCACCAATGAGCGGGACTTGGAGAAGGAGCGAACCATGGGTCGCAAGTTCACCGTTCCGTACGCCGTCTACGTCGCCTACGGTTTCGTCAACCCGTTTCTGGCTCGAGAGACGGGGTTCTCCGAAGAAGACTTGGCGCTACTGTGGGAATCCTTGACGAATGCCTTCCAGTTCGATCAATCGGCGGCGAGGCCGGCTGGCAGCATGGCCTGCCGACGGCTAATCGTATTCCGGCATCCCAACGAACTTGGTGCCGCACCCAGTCATGCTTTACTGGACGCTGTTTCTGTGCGGACAAGAGATGGCGCCGAAACGCCTCGCTCTTTCGAGAACTATGAGATTGACGTTGATACAGCCACGATACCGGAGGGGATTGAAGTACTCGAGATGCCGTGAGATACGACGAAGAGGATCTACTGCCCTTGTCCGGGGTTCAGCACCTTGTCTTCTGCGAGCGACAAGCCGCTTTGATCCACGCAGAAGGAATGTGGGCTGATAACGCACTCACCGTGGAGGGCTCTCACCGTCACAAGCGGGTGCACGATGATGCGCCCCGAAGAGAACGGCGAAGAGACCTCATGATCGTGCGAGGGCTCTCACTTTGTTCCTTTGAGTTGGGGCTCTCCGGGGTAGCCGATGTTGTTGAATTCCGACGTCTGGTCAGCTCGGAGCAGCCGGACGAGGGCCGTCTCCCCTTGGGTGTCCAATTGCTAGGCGTCAGCGGTCTATGGATTCCGTTCCCGGTGGAGTACAAGCGGGGCCGACCGAAACCCCATCGGGCAGACGAGGTTCAGCTCTGCGCGCAGGCCCTGTGTATGGAGGAGATGCTTGGGGCGCAGGTTGCTGATGGGGCCTTGTTCTACGGAAAGGAGCAGCGCCGAATGGGTGTGACATTCGCGCCCGAACTGCGTGCATTGACTCGGGAGGCGGCCAATCGGCTTCACGAGCTGATCCGGACAGGCGAGACCCCGGCTGCAGTCAAGGACAAGAAGTGCCGATCCTGCTCCCTAGCCAGTCGTTGCCTGCCTGAAGCCGCAAGTCGGCGAGGCTCCGTCAAGTCTTTTGTGGCCTCTGAGATCGACCGGATGCTGTGTCCTGAACGAGCTGACTCTTGAAGAAGCACCTCAACACCCTGTTTGTCACTACTCAAGGGGCGTGGCTCTCCAAGGAGGGCGAAGCAGTGGCCGTATCGGTCGAAAGAGAGGTCCGACTTCGGGTCCCCGTTCACCTCCTGGAAAGTATCGTTTGCTTTGGCAATGTCTCCATGAGTCCGTTCCTGATGGCCCATTGCGCTGAGGCCGGAGTGGGCATCTCGTTTCTGACGGAACATGGAAAGTTCCTGGCTCGGGTGGAAGGTCCCGTGTCGGGCAATGTCCGTCTTCGCCGCACGCAGTACCGGTGGGCGGATGATCCTGAACTCAGCGCCGCTCTTGCACGGGCGTTCGTGGTGGGCAAGATCGCGAACAGTCGCATGGTCCTCCAGCGCGCAGCCCGAGACCACCCAGAGAGAAGAAAGGGTCTGACACCGGCGGTGGACGCTCTCGCCGGGAGTGTCAAACAAGTTCAGCAGGCCTGCTCCGTGGAGACGATTCGGGGGATCGAAGGGGAGGCGGCCCGAACCTACTTCGGTGTGTTCCGTGAGCTTGTCGTGGTGGGCGAGAGTGAGTTCCGCTTTGAGGGTCGCACGCGAAGGCCACCTCGGGACGAGGTCAATGCGCTGCTCTCGTTCATCTACGTGCTTCTGCTTCACGATATACGTTCTGCGCTTGAGTCTGTGGGAATGGACCCACAGGTTGGCTTCCTGCATCGAGACCGGCCTGGGCGTCCCAGCCTCGGTCTCGACTTGATGGAGGAGCTTCGTCCTGTTCTGGCAGACCGACTTGCGCTCACGCTTATCAACCGACGACAGGTACGGGCGCGAGGATTCGAGCGCCAGGAGGCCGGTGGTGTCTTCATGAATGATGAGACCCGGCGCACGACGCTTCTCGCCTACCAAGAACGGAAGAAGGAGGAAGTGCTCCATCCTTTCCTGGGGGAGAAATGCACGATTGGTGCGGTTCCCCGCATTCAGGCTCTCCTGCTATCCAGGAGGCTAAGAGGGGATCTCGATGCCTACCCGCCCTTCTTCTGGCGCTAGGAGGACCAGCCATGATGGTGGTTGTGAGCTACGACGTTTCGACCAAGGACCGCGAGGGAGAACGCCGGCTGCGCCGCGTGGCCAAGGCTTGTTTGGACTACGGGCAAAGGGTGCAGAACTCGGTGTTTGAATGTCTGCTGGATCCCGAACAGTGGTCTCGACTCAGACTGCGTCTGTTTGATGAATACGACCCCGAGGAGGACAGCCTCAGATTCTACTTTCTAGGAGCCAACTACCAACGGAGGATAGAGCACCACGGTGCGAAGCAAGTCCCGGATCTTGCTGGCCCTCTGGTGCTGTGATCTCTGAGCGCGAACCACAGGCAACCATGCGAACTGTAGAAGATTCGCGTACAGTCGAAAATGGCTTGACATGAGGGTCTTGGCTTGTTGTTCACCGCAATCGGTGTGGCCAGCAGCGATGGCAGAGCGTGGTTCGCGAAATGAGCGCCAGAATGTGGCGGAAATACGTGAGTTGTAATGACTAGGGTCGCCCCCCGCGCGGGGGCGTGGATTGAAACACATCACATCACCCCCCCCAGTCCAGTTTGACGTCGTCGCCCCCCGCGCGGGGGC
>JAFGKV010000131.1 GCA_016928395.1 Candidatus Fermentibacterota bacterium
GAGCGCGAGCACGCCTCTCGAAAGGCAGCGCAGGCCTCCCGGGTCTGGCGGAATCCACGGCTCATCATGGAGGACATCGCCGATCCTGCTCCCCTGCCCGATGAAGTGATCATCAAGGTCAAGACATGCGGCGTGTGCGGTTCAGACATTCACTGCGTCATGCCCGACTCCGAGGGCTATGTGCAGTTCAGCGGCCCTGCCCGCCTTCCCGTCATCCTTGGCCACGAGTATGCGGGCGAAGTCGTTGCTGCGGGAGATGATGTGCGCACCGTACGGGTCGGTGATCCGGTGGCTGCGGAAGGCATGCTGTGGTGCGGGCTGTGCGAATCGTGCCGGAGGGGGAGGCCCAATCAATGCGTGAACCTGGAGATGGTCGGGTTCTCAGCGCCGGGCGCCTTCGCCGAATACATCGCCACGAAGGAACGCTATTGCTGGAGCCTCCTTCCGCTCCTGGAATCCTTGGATCTCCCTGCATCGGGCGTTTTCGAGTTGGGCGCCCTGTTGGAGCCCGCGGGGTGCGCCTACAATGGGCTCTTCGTCGGCCATGAGTGTTTCAAGCCCGGAGTTCGAGTAGCCGTCTTCGGCGCCGGGCCCATCGGCCTGGCCGCCGTGGCGCTTGCCAGAGCTGCCGGCGCATCCCTGATCGTGGCCTTTGATCCCTCAGAAGACCGCCTGCGACTGGCTGGCGTCATGGGAGCGAATCGAACCTGCAGTCCCCATGCCTCAGGCCAGCCCGACACATCCTTGGTTGAAGTGCTGATGGACCTTACTGGCGGCGAAGGAGTTGACATCATTGTGGAGGCCGCCGGCGCCGCAGAGGAGACCTTGCCGATCATGGAGCGAACCCTGGCTCCCAACGGCCGCATTGTGTACCTGGGGCGGACCGGCGCTCATGCCTCGGTAAACCTCGACCTCATGGTCAGCGGCGCCTCCGCTATCGCCGGGTCGCGGGGCCATGCGGGCCACGGCATCTACCCGAACCTTATCCGCATGGTCTCCGCGGGGCTTCTCCCCTTGGGCGCCATGGTCACCGCTCGCCATCCCTTCCCTCAGGTGGAAGCCGCCCTGCACGATGCCGGTGATCGGCGTCACGGCAAGGTGATGGTCGTGTCGGAATAGCGGGGATGGAACAAGGGATGAAGGATGGGGGATCCGGCGGCAGTGCGCGGAGCCGCGATCGCGGACCACGGGCTGGTACAACGAGGATCCCAAACGCCGAGCGCAGCGAGCGTAGGAGGGCCTTCAGGCCCGACAGGACTGGCGTTAATCGGCGAATGCATCCTATGGAGTGCGGTGGCCTGGCTTGCGCACTCCAAAGCATCCAACCCAGCCGCCCCCTTCGCGCCTTACAGCGCTCCACAGCGCTCCAACATCGTGCGTGCACCGCATTCCCCGGCGTACTCTCAACCCCGAGAAATCTGAGTGCGCCCGGCGTCCTCAGAGGCCGCACTGAATACTGAATCCTGAATCCTGAACCCCGAACCCTGAACCCCTGGGCTACTCGACCTCCGCCAGGATGCCGGTAAGATAGCGGCCCTCGGGATGCGCCGGCACGGAGGGATGATCGGCATCCGCGCTTAGTTCCCGAAGCACTCGGATCATTCGTCCCTTCTCGAGGGAAACCCCGGCTACCAGCCTCTCCAATTCCGCCGTGCCCAAGTGATGGGAGCAACTGAAGATCGCCAGCAGGCAATTCGGTGCGGCAACCCGTACCGACGCTCCAAGCTGCCATGACAGGCCCCGAAGCGCGGCGGCGACATTGACCTTGCGGCGGGCCATGGGCGGCGGGTCCATCACGATGATGTCATATCGGTCTGTCGCCGTGGCAAGGAAAGCGTCGACCTCGGCGCGAACCACTGTAGATCTGCCCGGGCCGACTGAATTGGAGGAGAGGTTCTGGTGCAGCAAATCGATGGTTGCCGACCCTGATTCCACGAAGGTGACATGAGCCGCGCCTCGGCCCAAGGCCGCCAGACCGAACCCGCCGGTGTGGGCGTACAAATCCAGCATACATCGGCCCTGCGCCCACTCGGAGACCAGTGCCCGGTTGACGCGTTGATCCAGATAGAAGCCCGTCTTCTGGCCGTTGCGCGCATCAACTACATAGACCACATCGTGCTCCACGATGCGCGGATGCGAATCATAGGATCCGGCGATCACCTCCTGCGACTGGCCAAGGCCTTCCCGTGCTCGGGCAGCCCGTTGGCTCCTATCCACCACGGTGGATGCCGCAAGAGATTCCAGCGCAAACGAACATACAACCTCACGGTATCGCTCCACCCATGGATGGTGAAACTGAACCGATGCCGTCTCATCGTACAGGTCCAGGACAAGACCGGGTAGGCCGTCGCCCTCGGCGTTCACGACCCGCACCCCGCCTGAGGCGCAGAGCCCCAGGCGTTGACGCAGCGACCACGCCCGCTGGAGCCGTTCTCGGAAGATGGCCTCATCGGGATACTCGTCGGTTCCGCGGGAGATGCACCGTGCACGGATTTGCGACTGCGCACTGAAGGCGGCCCAGGCAATGAAGGTGCCGTCGGCGCTCAGCACACTCACGATGTCGCCGGAGACGGGTGAGCCCTCTACCTCGGTGATGGCGCCGGCGAACACCCAGGGATGTCCGTGCCGAACTGCAGCGGCTTTCATAGGGTGAAGCCGCAGTACCCCATCAGACTCTCGAACTCGATCACTCACGACGTCCTCCGTCTGTCTCGCACATCGAAGTGCTTGATCTGTCGTCTGCACCGGTCTAAACTATGTCGGCCAAACGGTATTCCCAAGGCGGTTCATGAGCGCCTGAGCTTCGTCGAATCCGTTCCCGCTGTCAGGAGGCGTCACATGTTGGAAGATCGAGTCACGTCGCTGGACCGTTTCATCATCGAACAAGAGCGCCTCTACCCGGAAGCCACCGGAAGATTCTCGAACATACTCTACGACATCGCCCTCGCCGCGAAGGTGGTAACCCGCGAAGTGCGCCGGGCTGGGATCACCGATATTCTCGGCCGAGCCGGCCGCGCCAATGTCTACGGCGAGGACGTGACAAAGCTCGATGCGTTTGCGAACAATGTCTTTATCCACGCCACCGAGCACAGTGGCAATGTCTGTATCATGGCCAGCGAGGAGAATGACGGCTGCGTGGAGATCCCGCCGGAGTACCCGACGGGCAGCTACGCGCTCCTGATGGATCCTTTGGATGGCTCGTCCAATATCGACGTAAATGTTGCTATCGGCACTATCTTCTCCTTCCATCGCAAGATCTCCAAGGGGCCCCGTGGTGCGGTGGAAGACTGCCTGCAGCCAGGGCGTAGGCAGGTCGCCGCGGGGTACGTAGTCTATGGCTCCAGCACGATGCTGGTGTACACCACGGGATCCGGAGTACACGGGTTCACGCTGGATCCGACCCTCGGCGAGTTCATCCTGAGTCACCGGAATATCCGGATCCCGGAGCGGTCGACCTACATCAGCGCAAATGAAAGCAACTACCCCAAGTGGCCCGAGGAAGTCCAGTCGTATGTTGGGCACCTCCGGAAGCGATCATACAGCAGCCGTTATATCGGCTCTCTGGTCGCCGACTTCCACCGCAACCTGCTGAAGGGCGGCTTCTTCATGTACCCCCCCGACCAGAAATCTCCGACGGGTAAACTCAGGCTGCTCTACGAAGCCGCACCGCTCGCGTTCGTCATCGAACAAGCCGGTGGCTATGCCAGTGACGGCCATGGCCCCATACTGGACATTCAGCCCACCGAGCTTCACCAGCGAGTCCCCCTGTACATCGGGAGCCCCTTCGAGACCCGGGAGGCCGAAGCCTGGATCAGTGGCCGAAAGCGACCGGATGCCGGGCCGTCATCATCCGCGGGCTGAGTTTCGTCTCCCATTCATCGAGGCGGTGATGCTATGAGAACGAGTGGGTACTGCCATTGAGGATAGCCGACTACCTTCCGATCGGCGCCATCATGCCGAATCTGCCGGCCGACAGCAAGCTCGAGGCGCTGCAGCTCATGGTTCGGGCCATGGATAAGCTTATGTACCTGAGCGATGTGGGCGTGGCGGAGCGAGATATCCTCTCCCGGGAGGCGAAGATGACCACCGGAATTGGACACGGCATCGCGGTACCCCATGCTCGATCCGAAGCCGCGAAAGGGCTTCAGGCGGTGCTGGCGCGCCACGCGGCTGGCCTTGATTGGGCAGCGCTGGACGGCAGGCCAGTCCACTTCATCGTGATGGTGTTGTCTCACCCCGATTCGCCGGGGCCCCATCTGCAGTTCTTGGCCGCCATCGCCAGGCTTCTCAACGATCCACCCGTGCAACACGCCCTCATGCAGGCTGAAACCGCCCGTCAAATCCACCAGATCGTGTGCCCCCCGAAGCGGAAGGGACTATTCCGTCCGTGATACCACGTGTGTTGGCGGCAGTGATGCTGCTGGCGACCCCGGCGCTGGCGTCGGAGGCCCACGATGTGCCGCATCTCATGGTGCAGTTGGTGCTCCAGTTGGCCGTCATCATTTTCGCCGCCAAGTTCGTCGGAGAGCTTGTGGAGCGACGCCTGCATCAGCCCGCTGTCTTGGGAGAACTCCTGGCAGGGACCATCATCGGGCCATATGCGCTGGGCGCCATCCCCTTTCCGGCCCTTGGCCCCCTCTTCCCCCGCCCTGACGCAGGTGCCCCCCTCCCGGTCACGCAGGAGCTCTATGCCATAGCCACCGTCGCCTCCATCGTGCTTCTTTTCCTGTCGGGATTGGAGACGGATCTGGCGACCTTCCTTCGGTATTCGGTGGCCGGAACAGTCGTGGGCATTGCGGGTGTCGTGTTTTCCTTCGCTCTGGGCGATCTGCTGACCGTTGCGCTGGGTTTCGCTGACGGTTTCATGGACCCCGTTGCTCTTTTCATGGGCACTGTCTCCACGGCGACGTCGGTAGGCATCACCGCCCGCATCCTGTCTGAGAAGAGGAAGATGGACACGCCGGAAGGCGTGACGATCATGGCAGGCGCGGTAATAGACGATGTGCTTGGGATCATCGTCCTTGCCTTGGTAGTGGGCATTTCACGGGTCGGGGCACAGGGAGGAGACCTGGATTGGAGTGCCATCGGCATGATCGCCCTGAAGGCCTTCGGTTTCTGGCTGGGAGCCATGGCCGTGGGGTTGGCTCTGGCCCGCCGCGTGTCCGCCCTACTGAAATGGCTTCGCTCCAGGGAGACAATGGGCGCGGTGGCGTTCGGATTCGCCCTGCTGCTGGCCGGGCTCGCCGAGAAGGCCGGGTTGGCCATGATCATCGGGGCCTACGTCATGGGGCTGTCGCTGTCTCGGGTGGACATTGCCCATGAGCTGCGCGAGCGCCTTTCGCCTCTCTACAGTGTGTTGGTGCCGATCTTCTTCTGCGTAATGGGCATGCTGGTTGACCCTTCGGCCATGCGAGGCGTCGTGCTGTTCGGCCTGGCATTCACCGCAGTGGCCATCGTTTCGAAGGTGGCCGCGTGCGGAGGCGCTGCCTTGCTGGTCGGGTTCAACCTTCGGGGTTGTGCGCGTATCGGGGCTGGCATGCTACCCCGGGGCGAGGTCGCCCTCATCGTCGCCGGAGTCGGCTTGGCCGCCGGCGCGGTGACTCAGTCGATGTTCGGCGTTGCCATCATGATGACCCTGGTGACCACGCTGGCGGCGCCCCCCCTTCTCGTGCGGCTACTCGCGGGAGGCTCGGGGCTGCGGTCTCGCACTGGGCAGCCCACCGAGGCCGAGGCGGAGCCGCTGACCCTGGAGCTACCCACTGTGGAAGTCGCCGAGTTCATCCTGTCGCGGCTCCTGGAGTCGTTCGTTCGGGAGGAATTCTTCGTTCATCGGATGGACCCTGGAGCGCGGCTCTTCCAGGTACGCAAGGAGGACATTTCCCTGACTATCCGCCGCGAGAGAAACGCCCTTCATCTCACGTCTCGCCCGGAGGACACGGAGGTGGTGCGCGTGTTCGTGCTGGAGGAGATCGCCACGCTCCGGGAGTTGATGTCCAGTTTGAGCAGTCTCAGCTCTCTGACGGATCTCGGCGTCAGCCTACGGTTGGACTGAGCCAAGGCCTACGCCGGCAAAGGCGTGCGCTACTCCCCGCACACAAAGACGCGATCGAACCCGACATCTCCTTCGCCCCGTGCCGCCAAACCCACCGCCCCCAGAGGGGGCAATCGGAGCTGCACCGGGAACTGGTACTGAGTCACTTCCTGGCCATTGAGCGTGCCCCCAAGGTGGGTCGCGTGCAGGGTGACGGCCAGAGAGTTCCATCCCTGGGCGAAGAAGACGCCTCCGCCTGCACTGCTACAGGGAAACCAGAGCCCTGTGGCTGCGGCTCGCCCCTGAAGCTCTACGGTTCCATCGGAACGCACGACGGAGGCAATGGCATCACAGGAACTTCCCTGGACATTGATGGTGAAACCATCTTGACACACGAATGCGGTGGCCCCCTCCGCATCTCCCGCGGGTTCAGCCCCAAAGAACACGTCGGCCTGGCATCGGGTCGAACCCGTGTAGTCGATGGCGTGCTGCGACCAGCCCGTGACACCCTGGGGGATTGCGCCGGCGACGTATCGCCCATCTTCGACGCGCCAGGTCACGGCCGGGTCGACAACCCATCCCTGAGCGGTGCCATCGTTGAAGTCAGCCGCACACACGGGATCCGCGCACCCCGCAGCGCCGACGTCCATCGTGACGCTTGTGCCGTGCGATCCACCATTGGACTCTATGGTCAGCACTCCCTCATGCGAGCCCAGATCAAGACCGTACCGCTCTACGCTGAGCACGGGATAGGCATATTCGCCCTGGGGTAGAATCCCCGATTCAGGCACCAGAGAGCTCCAGGTGGGAAGACCTGTCACTGCCCATGCCAAGACACCCGTACCGGCATTCTCGACCGTGAGAACCGCACCATCGGTGTCGGCATGGAGATAGACCTCCGCAGGCGACAGGCCGAGTACCGGAACGCCGGGGACCATGACCGTCACGATCAGATACACCGGCGCATCAGCTCCAAAGAACGAAACGCCGGTCTGCGCGAAACCGGAGGGTAGCCCGGCAAGGTCGGCGCTGACGGCTACGGGATTCGCCTCAAATGGGGCGAGCCCGCCCTCGGATGGCACCACGGTGATCCACGGTTCCTCCGGCGAGGCGCTCCAGGTAAGCTGCGCGGTACCGCAGTTGGCCACCACACACTGGACCGACGATGCGGCAATGCCGATGTGCACCGAATCCGGTATGACGTCGAGACAGAGGCCCTGGGGAACCCGTAGAGTGACATAAATGAGGGACGATGTGGTGGACGCATTGAGCACGAGAGTGGCAGCATGGTCGCCGATGCTCATGCCGGTGGTATCCCCCCGCACCCGCACGCTGCCTATGCCTCCTTCGGGCACGATACCGCTGGCCGGAAGGGCCAACATCCATGCCGCATCCCCCTGCGTCTCCCAGGCCAGGTCACCGCACCCCGTGTTGGCAAAGAGCAGGGTATCCTCGAATGCAGGCACCTCCAGGAACAGGGAATCAGGAAGTGCCCCTCCGAGCTCGGGCGCAACCTCCATCTCGACGGTCACCGGCGCGACGAAACCCTCGCCCTGAAAATGCACGGCCCCCCACTGCGACCCTGGGGAGAAGCCCGCCCGCGACACCACGGTAATCCATACGGTCTGGTCGACTCCCTCCAGCACGCCGCTGGAAGGCGAGACGTCAAGCCACGTATCCTGGGACACGGCGGTCCACTGGAGAGCCTCGTCGCCGATGGCTGCCAGCGTGATGGTGAGCTGGTTCGCCTCACACGGAAAGCGGAGGGTGTCCGGCTGCGCGGTGAATGCCGCCGACGCGGTCACAAAATCCCACAGTTCGCCACGGGACACATCTTCCCCATCAGAGGCGACCACCTTCCAGAAATAGCGCATCTCCGCCTGGAGCCCGGTGATCGTGACGGAATCCGTGACGCTGACAACGGATGAGGCGGAAGAACGTTCCTCCGTCACCGAGGCGCTGTCCGAACCATACCATACGGTGAACGAGAGGACATCGGCGTCAGGGTCTGACGAGCTCCACTGAAGGCAGGGCGCCAGGCTCCGCACGGTCTCACCGGGTTCGGGCCGCGGCGAGCCGGGCGACCCCGGTGGTGTATTCAGCACGTGCAAGGTGCATGATGCCGCACCCACTACTCCCGCGCCGTTCCTGGCTTCGGCGCCCACGCACCATCGGCCCTTCACTGGCGCAGGAAACGTATCGCGGCAGGCAGTGCTCCATCCTCTGATCTCATCGCCGCCCAGCATGAAACGGAAGACCAGCACACTGTCGGGCTCGTAGGGGTCAAGGCTCGCCGAGGCATCCGCAACTACATCACGGCCCACTCGGGTGGTATCCGGAAAGACCTCCACATGCGCCAAGGGGCCAACTTGAAGCCTGCTCATGACCAAAGTTGCCTCGGTCGTCGTGCCGGCCTCGATGGCAAGCGTGGTGTCACCGCCGTACAGATTCACCCTGGGTTCGGCCGACCACGCCACAGCGTCAACCCATCGGTTTCGACCGACAGGGATGCCCTCGATCGTTCCCGAGGCCTCATTGTCAACCACCGGCACCACGACGCGCAGGGTATCCATACCCGATCCGCTCACTGTCACCGAGAGCGAATCGGGAACAAGGGCGTCAGGAGTATGGGATCCGCCAAGCCCGCGTTCTTCCGTGGCAAACACCAGCGCAAGCATCAATGAACCCGTGCGATCGCCCGCAGAAGCCGGATCACGGCCGCAGGAGAACACGAAGATCAGAATGAGCAGAATTCCAGTAGCGGCAAGGGCGAGCGTGCGGATCACGGGAACACCACGTGGAAACTCAGTGAACCGGTGTCTTTGTCCTCACCTCCCGACAGCACCAGCGCGGTAACGACGCCGGTCGCCACCGCCCCGGCGCCGATCCATAGCCATGGCAGGCCGCCCTTGTGCGTCTCGGGCACGAGTGGTGGAGAGGGCAGTACGGAAGGAAAGGATTCCGGCTCGATGGAGGGATCGTGGGCGATTACGCCGGGAACCGGCGCAACAGGAAGAGAGTCGGCGGGAATTTCGTGCACCCACTTGGCAAAGACCCACGAAGGGCGTTCATCCTCACCCTCGATCCTGTACCATCCGCCTTCTTCCGCCAGAATGGTGACCTCGTCACCGGCCTGCAGGCGGCCCAGCCTCTCAAAGGCGACCGCCGGGCCTTGTCGAACCGAGACGCCGTCGCCAGTGATCACGCCCCGGCGAGCCGCCGCCTGGCCGACGACACACGGGGCAACAACCATGGAACAGCACAGACACACTCGCACGATGATATCCACGTGAGATGCCGCATGGCGCATGGTGCCTCCTCGCCCACACGGGCCTGATGGCCCGGCTGTCCTCTCTGGTGGCCGGTGTGGCCGTGAACCTCCCGCTGAGTGAGCATAATACATACCTAATGGCCGCCCTGGGTCAAGCCCGGAGGTTGCCGGCCCGATCCAAGGCTACGCAACGGTTGACATTCCGCTGTGCGCTCCCTACCATCGAGATAGTCAGCCAGAGACTACGCGTACATGCATCAGACTCTGCATTCGATTTCTCTCCGGGAACTCCGACGGCAGGTCCCCGCAGGTCTTTGTACATCGAGATCATCCGCCGCGCATGCAGAGGCCGCTTCTGCATCCTTGGTGCACGCGTCGCCCATTGCCCGCGGCCCTTTCGGTGAGGATACCCCATGAAGGAAATGACCGCGCACACCAGAACCGCGGGGGGCCGCGCGACACCACTGCAGATATCGGAACGCCCGCACCATCTCAGCAGGAATCTCCGTGTCGGCGCGAATTTTCGTGCCATGTCGAACGCCAGGGATTACCTCCCGGAGCTAAGGGCTGCCAATGGGCAAATCGCTTCGCTCCTTTGCTGCTCCCGGGACCTCGAAACCGTGCGAGACAGCCTTTTCAGGTACCTCGAGATGCGCGAACGCCGGCTGCTGGAGCCGGGCCACGCAAGCCCTCGGTTGTCGCGGGTTCTGGCAAACCAAGCCATCCGGGTGTGCAAGCACGTCATCGGCCGCCTCAATGAGGAACGCGTCGGCACGTCTGCTCTGGCCACTCTGGCGCAGATGGCAGCCGATGAAAGCATCGCTGACACGGTATCACCAGGGTTCGTCCTGGAGTTCATTCACCTGTTCCGGGCAATCTGCGGTCATCCTGACCTCTACGACGGTGGTATGTTTCAAAGCGAGGATCTCCTAAACGTTGTTGAGGGTACCGGGCGCGAAGCAGCACGGGCCTACTCCCGGATCTTGGACACGCTTGCCATGCGGATGGCCCGCGACATCGGCCGGTATCCCTCGGGCCTGGAGCCCCAAGTACGGGTAATCCGCGCGCACAACCGAGAGAGAATCCGCCGCTACTTCGAATGTTCGAGCACCGAATGGAATGACTATGTCTGGCAGATCCGCCACGTCATCACGGATGCCGAGACGCTATCCGCTCTGGTGGAGCTGACGCCCGAGGACACCGACGCCATCCAGCGGGCACGAGTGTACGGAATCCCTTTCGGTATCACCCCCTACTATGCCAGCCTCATGGACCGCGTGCCGTCGGACCACGACCACGCGGTACGGGCCCAGGTCATACCCCCCGGTGACTATGTGTCGTGCATGATCGAGCACAGCGAAGACCGGGCGACCGCGTTGGATTTCATGGGCGAACACGAAACCTCACCGGTGGATCTGGTAACCCGCAGGTATCCCGAAATCGCCATACTGAAGCCCTTCAACACCTGCGCGCAGATCTGCGTCTACTGCCAGCGTAACTGGGAGATCGACCGCGTCTTGTCCCCTTCCGCCATGGCATCGCGGGAAAAGCTGGAGGGTGCCTTGGCGTGGATAGAGCGACACCGGGCCATCCGGGAAATCCTCGTGACGGGAGGCGACCCCTGCCTTATGTCGGATGCGACCATCTTCCACGTGCTGTCGCGTCTCTCCCGAATACCTCATATCTCCCGGATCCGCGTCGGCACCCGAACGCCGGTGGTGCTGCCGATGCGTTGGACAGAGGAGTTGGTCGGCGTCTTGGCGCAGTTTCATGAACCGGGAATGAGGGAAGTAGCGGTGGTGACTCATTTCGAGCACTCGTACGAGGTCACTCCCGAGGCCATGGAGGCGGTGCAGCGCATACGACGAGGTGGCATGAGTGTGTACAACCAAGAGGTCTTCACGATAGAAAACTCCCGTCGCTTCGAAACGGCAAGACTGCGCAAGGACCTGCGGCTCATTGGCGTGGATCCCTACTACACCTTCAACCTGAAGGGCAAGTCGGAGCTGCAGCGGTATCGCGTCCCCATTGCCCGGCTGCTCCAGGAACGTCGTGAGGAAGCTCGCCTCTTGCCCGGTTTGGAACGCACTGATGAGCCTGTATTCAATGTCCCGCGGATGGGCAAGACACATCTGAGAGCCGGCCAGGACCACCGGGTGATAATGATCCGCCCCGATGGCGCGAGGATCTACGAATTCGACCCGTGGGAAAAGGGGATTACGCCGGTGCCGACCTACCTGTTCACCGATGTGCCCATCTACGACTACCTCATGGAGCTCACCCGGCGTGGCGAGGACTCCGCAGACTACGCGTCCATTTGGTACTACTACTAGTTCCGACGCGCCGGAGGAACTGGCGAACAGCGATGTGAATCGAACTCACCGGCGTATCCGCGGGTACCATGACAAAGCGTGCGCTGACGACCGTCGGAGCAGGTTGTACCGATGACCGGGAGGTGGTGCCGTGCCCGACCAGATTCGACTCTCTGTTGAAGGCATGTCGTGTGCGAACTGCGCCAAGGCAATCGAACGGGCCCTTGTCGCACGCGAGGGTGTCAAGTCGGCGGTCGTGAACCTTCCGTCGGCGTCGGTGGCCATCACCTACGATCCCCACGCGATCAGCGTGTCGCAGCTGGCAGGCGCGGTGGAAACTGCGGGCTACCGCGTGCCGACACGCCGGATGCAGGCCGAGATCCGCGGCATGCACTGTGCGGCCTGCGCAACCGCGGTCGAGCGGGCCTTGGCCTCTGTGCCGGGCGTAGTTGACTCGGCCGTCAACAGCGCGACCGGAAAAGCCGCGATCACCGTACTTCCAGACCTTGTGGCATCGCCGTCTCTGGCCCATGCGGTACGCGAGGCCGGCTTTGAATGGATCAGCGACAACGGCAGTCCCTCAAAGCATCTTCAAGTCGCCTCACAGAAACGATTAGTGTGGGTAGGAATCGCATTCACCACGCCATTGTTTGTGCTGAGCATGGGCGCCGACGCTGGGCTGATTCCCTCTGCCCACGCATGGTGGTTCGGATGGCTTCTTGCGGCCCTGGCCTTACCGGTGCAGACCATCGTGGCCAAAGACTACTATGTCGGCGCTTTCAAGGCGCTCCGCCTGCGAGTCGGCACCATGGATCTACTGATCGCCGTGGGGTCTTCGGCCGCGTTCGCGCTCAGTCTGTACCGTCTCATCCGGGGAGTTGAGGGCCACCTCTACTTCGAGACCGCCGCCGTGATCGTGACGTTGGTGCGCGTGGGAAAGCTGCTGGAGGCCCGCGCTACCCGGAAGACTGGAGAGGCCATCCGAGCACTGGGCGAGCTGCGGCCTTCCACCGCCACGGTGCTGCGGGACGGCAAGATGGTGGAGATTGCGGTGGAGGGCGTCCAGGAAGGCGATGTCGTCTGGGTAAGGCCGGGTGAGCGTATCCCGGTTGACGGCCGCATCGTGGAGGGATCCAGCGCGGTGGACGAGAGCATGCTCACGGGGGAGAGTATGCCGGTAGACAAGACCGTGGGAGACGCCGTCACGGCGGGGACTCTGAACCTGAACGGCCTGCTGCGCGTCCTTACCGAGAGGGTGGGACAGGAAACCACGCTGGCCCAGATCATACGGATGGTGGATCAAGCCCAGAGCACCAAAGCGCCGATCCAACACCTAGCCGATCGGGTAGCCGGAGTCTTCGTGCCTGCGGTGATTGCGGTCGCCGTGCTCACGTTCGCCGGGTGGGTCACGGTGGGCGGTATTCAGGCGTCGGACGCGCTCGTTCATGCCATTGCCGTGTTGGTGATAGCATGCCCGTGCGCCTTGGGGCTTGCCACACCCACCGCGGTAGTCGTCGGCTCCGGCCGCGCCGCCCGAATGGGGATACTCTTTCGCAGCGGAGAGACGCTGGAGCGTACCGCGACGATAGATACCATGATGATTGACAAGACCGGCACCTTGACCACCGGCCGCCCCGTGGTCACGGATATCGTGGTCTTTCCCGTCGGTGGGCTGGATCAGGCTGGGCTTCTCGCGTACGCCGCCAGTGTGGAGCAAGGGAGTGATCATCCCATAGCGGTTGCCCTCAGAGAGGCCGCTGCGGCACAAGGCGTGCAGTTACACACGCCGGAGGATTTCGTTGCCACCGGCGGTGTCGGAGTCGAAGCCTCCATTGAGGGACGCCGGGTCATGGTGCATCGCGCCGCCGAGGTATCTCCCGATGCTCCTGAGAATGCCTCGCTCTGGAGCCTTCGTCGCCAGGGCAAAACGGTGGCCGCGGTGACCATCGACGGCGAGCTCCGGGGTTTGATAGCCGTCGCCGATTCAGCCAGAGATGAGGCAGCCGAGGCCGTCGCATTGCTCAGGGAGCTTGGTCTCACGACAATCATGCTAACCGGTGACCACGAAACCACCGCGTCGGCCATTGCCGCTGGCGTGGGTATTGACCAGGCCATGGCGGGGCTTTCTCCCAACGACAAGGCCGACCATGTCCGCAGCGTGCGGGACACGGGCCGCGTGGTGGCCATGGTTGGTGACGGCATCAATGACGCGCCGGCCCTTGCCCACGCCGACCTCGGCATCGCCATGGGAAGCGGCTCCGATATCGCTTTGAACACAGCCGATATTGTGCTGTTGGGGGGCGATCTTCGAGCGTTGCCCACCTCGGTCGCCCTGGCTCGGGGAACGTTACGCACCATCCGGCAGAACCTGTTCTGGGCCTTCGCGTACAATGTACTCCTGATCCCCGCGGCGATGCTGGGATTCCTGCATCCCATGATGGCCGCGCTCGCCATGGCGGTGAGCTCGCTGTTCGTGGTGACCAATTCACTGCGTCTCAGGGGCTTCACGCCCTCATGGAAGGCAGGCCAGGTCTAGAACTTGTACTTCAGCTTGAGTTGAACCTGGTAGTTCGTACGCGAGTAGACGTCCTGCATTCGTTCGCCCACAAGCTTCAGGTCGATAGTGTCACCGAGACCCAGTTGCCGGGCGAGCGTTCTCAGGAGGTACTCGATTCGTACTTCGTCAAATCCCATGCTCCGCAGCCCGCTGGCCACCGAGACGAAAAGTTCGGGTGTCAAGTACTTGCCCAAGCGGACGTGCACGTCCCGATCCTCTGCTGAGAGCAAATTGGGCGAGACCTCAAGCTCGTCGAGCCCCGCCTCCGCCCGGAGCATCCGCACCAACTCGCCTGCCAGAAATTCCTCCACCGCACCGGCGGCTTCCTTGGCGAAGGCATCTCCTTGCCACAGCGCAAGCACATCATCCGGCGTGAGGTTAAAGAGCAGCATGGTCTTAATCTGTTCCTCGCTGTATCCCTCCTCGTCAGCCGACACACGCAGCACTGGGTCATCCACCTTTCCCGTGACGGTGAGCGTAAGGGTGATATCCGAACCATCACGACGGTCAGCCCGTACCGTGGTGGTGGCCGTCACGTTCAGCTCGGGGATGATCAAAGGCCCGCCCAGAAAGGAGACTCGCCCCTCCTGGAGGGTGAACTTGCGCCCGAGATAGAGATAGGTACCCCGGAGCACGTCGAAATCGCCCTGCATAGAAATGATCCCGTGTTCCTTTGCCACCACGACGTGCCCGGCCACCTCGGCATTGAGAAACCGATCACGTACCCATACGCCTCGATCCGCGACGATGTTTATGAACCATCGATCATCCCTGCCCGACGCGCTGGGAGGAGCGGGTTCAATGGGGATGGACGGAAGGTCGATGAGCCCCTCGATCAGCCTCGCTTCGCCATCCAGGGCGATACCCATCCCTCGTTTTGCCAAAGTGATGTCAGCATCATAGATCCCGTAGATCCCACGAAGAATCCGGAACTCCTGCATACGTCCGGTGATATCGAATGACGCGGAGTCCAGGATCAGCCCGGGCAGATCAAGCCGACCCTTCAGCCCGGCATGGCCCTTTCCCGATAGTCCCTGTACGTCGTCGATGATGATGCTGTGACCTTCCAGACGGCCCAGACCCTGCACGGATCGGAACGCTGTTCGGATGGGCTTCACAATGATCTCGGCCCCGCCATCGACCGCCATGGAACCCGTGAGCACCGGTTTCGAGAGCGAACCGGATACGGCCATCCGCGCCGAAATCGTACCTGATCGGGCATCGAAGATGGGTCTGAGCCCTGCATGAAGCAGTTCGTCGGAGAGAATCAAGACCTTTCCCAAGGGGCTCTGCTGGGTCTCAGCCTCCGCCAGAAGAACGCCGGTGGAATCGATCCGGCCGTGACCTGTGATTCTGAGATCGGCATGAGTGATTTCGAGGGAATGCACGATGGTCTCCCGTGGATCGCGGGAGATGCAGAGTTCAATATCCACGGGGAAATCCGCCATGACTGGCAGTCGTCGGAGCTCCTTGACGCTGGCCAATCCACGGACCGTGGCCCCGGCGTGAATCACGCCGTAACCCCGGCCGGTGAAGGATCCCGGGATACCGCCGAGGTGTGCCGCGACACCCATGGGTATGTGGCGCATGAGCACGACCCCGCCGAGGTGGCCCGGTGCCCACGCAATGTCACTGGCGTCCACCAGGCCCCCTCCGGACATAGCCAGCCGAAGCTGGGGAAGCCGCAACGTGCCGCCCTCTCGTTCGATGGCCGCACCGCCGATCAAGGCAACTGCCCAGCGGTCAGAGAGCGCCATGAGATGGGCGATCCTGCCGGAACGCCCCCGCCATTCTCCGTTCCCCCCTACCAACACACCCCCCGGCCTCAGAAAAGTCGCCTCGGAGGCCACCACGGCCTCCTTCGATGCCTCGAGCACTATGCGGCCTGCCAATAGCAGAACTTCTTCCCCACGGCACAACCTTCCCAGCGAGGCGATTCCCTCCGCGTGCCATTCTCCGCCCCGTAGACCGGCCGAACCGGCAAATGACCCAGAGGAAAGCTCCACGTTGCGAATTCGAACAGCATTCATCGTGAGTGTCCCCGCCCATCCAAAGTCCGGGAAACTGCCCGAAAGAGAACCCTTCATTCGTGCGTCGCCTGCGAGGAACTCCCCCCCCGTGAACGGTGCGAGAAGGGGGCCGATAGATCCTTGGAAGTCATGCCACAGGCGTACTGCTGTTGCCGACATGCAACCGTGTGCGGATCCTCTGAGTGTGCCTTCCGCAACGGTGAGCTCGTGGACAGTTGCAACGCCGTCCTGCCACCCAACACGGGCGTCAACAGAACCGAGTCGCCATGACTTCCACGCCAGATGGCCCGAGCTCAAGGTGGCGGTCAAACCGCGGGAAGCGCCTGCAAGGCCTCCTTCCGCTTCCAACTCACCGGAAACGACAACCACTCCGCCCAGTGAACCGGGAGGAATGATTCCGATGGAATCGGCACGCAAGGATGTCTCCACCCACCAGCCGGCGTCCTGACGCACCAGCCGCCCTGATCCGGCCAACTGCCCGCCATCGTGCCGAAGCAGAAAGCGCCGCGCCACAAAGGCCCCCGGCCTGGCTTGGAAGCCGGTGCCCACCTCGTCGACTCTCAAGGATCCCCATTGAAGCCGAGAGATGTCGACCCTTCCCCGCGCGTCAAGTCCTTGCCCGCTGGCTTCGATGTGGGCGATGCCGCCAAGGCTGTCCGCCAAAGACGCGACCAGGCTCGACCACACAGAGAGATCGACGCTGTCGGCAGCCACGTCCCAGGTCCAGCCGCCCTCTGCCTCGGATGCGGTACCCGAGAACATGCCTGCAGTAGTGGCTATGGTGATCTGGGCGTCCCATGGCCCAAGTGCCAACCGCCAGAGGCTCGCATGTCCACGTACGTCAATGCGGTCGTGAATGGATACGTGTGCACTCCGGATCCGGATGGATGATTCAGGCCCTCCGAGCCGGATTAGGGCCTCCACCTCGGCGACACGCAAGGGGATCAAGCTCTTGCCAACCGACATGAGCATGCTCCCGTTGTTCAGAGCTAAGTCAACCACTTCCAGAGTTGGGACCCGTTCGTCACCGGGGGTGGCGCGTCGCCGGTGCAAGGCGCCCGGAGCCAGCACCGCTGTCCAACCACTCACGGAGATTGAGCGAAACCGCAGCGTGCCACCCGCTAAATCACGCCACTCAGGTCGAATCACAAGCCGCGCCGCGGTGACAGAAGAACCTTCGGTCGGCCAGCCCGCAACGTAAAGACCCTTGATTTCGACCCCCGTGGTGAAACTGACTCGGATATCATCGTAGTGGATATCCGCCTGCAGCAGATCTGACAGCCACCGGGCCGCAGCGGCGTCGATCACTCCCTTACCAAACAACGCCATCAACGCTCCGGCCAGCAGAAGTGCGATACCCAGACCGACGATGATGCCCCGCACTAGCCGCAGCAGGGCGCGTGTGCTTCGTCCTACTCGGGTCATGGATCGCCTCCCGATCTGACCTGTCGGTCGATGCGACAGCGGCACCCATCGATGGCGCGCAAGAGAAGCGGAGGCCTATGCCACGGGATAAACAACGCTGAGTAAGAAGACCGGGGAGGCCTTTGCAGCAGCAGCCTCGACACCACGGGACACGTGGGCCCCGGAATGAGGCGGAAATGAAACGGCTGGACGCTAAAACGCATGACCCAATGTGATGTAGACCCGACCCAACCGCCGACCGCGAAGCGGGATGCCCCAATCAAGACGAACAGGGCCAATCACCGTCGCATATCGCAACCCCCCACCTGCAGTCGGCTCCAAGGTACCCACCGCCGCCTGGCGCCAACGTTCCCATACCTGGCCGCAGTCAAAGAAGGCAGCCACCCCGACATATCCCCAGACAGGCACGCGAGCCTCAGCGGAGAAAATCGCCATAGCCTCGCCGCCCAAAGGGTTCCCGGCATTGTCAACCGGACCAAGCCCCTCTTCCGTGAATCCCCTCACCGTGTTCGCCCCACCGGCACGAAATCGCTCCTCTTCCGGAGCCGTCGGCGAGTTCCCCAAAGGACGAATCAGACCCGCGGTAGCCCGGAAGGCCATTGTCGTCTCCCAGAAACGGTGATAGAGGCTGAAGTCCGCCAAGGTCTTGCGGAAGGACCAATCACCACCCAGCAACCCCCCGGCATGCGTAATCTGCACCCGAACAAGCTGCCCTCCGGTTGGATCAGTGAATGATGTCCTCCTGTCAACGGAAAGAATGAGACCCAAGCTGTTTGTAATGGGGCGTTTGCTCTCCTCCAGGATAAAGTCCGATGGGTCCTCGCCCCTGATTTCCGTGGTCCTCGATCGGTACCGATAGCGTCCGGTTATCGAAGCGCGTTCGCGCCACGACTTCCCGAGTTCAACGGTGGTGCCTGCCGCTTCCGACCAGGCATTGGGATCCGACCTCCACAAGTAGTCAAAAGTCACGCCGGCGTCGACGGGTAATCCCAAGAGCCATGGCTGAAAGAAGGATGCTTCTGCGGTGTACTGCTGCCGGTCAGTCACCCAACCTCGGTCGAGGCCAAGGCTCAGTCGGGTACTGGCGGCAATGCCCAAGAGGTTCTGATGTCCCACGGCCAGCGAGAGGGCGCTGCGATCGGGCGACGCGTAGCCAATACCCGACTCGATGAAACGGCCCGGGGCCTCCCGGACTTGGATAAAGACCCGCAGTGTCTCCTCGGCGGCCTCCATGCCGGGCACTAAGATGCGCACGCTGGAGAACAGCCCCGTAGCCAGCAGCAATCGCTGGCTGTCATAGACATCTCCTGGGCGGAATAGCCGCCCAGGAATCAGACGAATCCAACGCATCGCAACGTGCGGTTTGAGCCTCTGCAGGCCCGCTATTGAGACCTCGCCGACCCACGCGAGCGTTCCCTCCTCGATGGTCACGGTGACTGTCGCTCGATCGCCCTCAACGACGATGATCGGGGTTGCCTTGGCGTGCACATACCCCTCCTCTGCCAAGGCTGCACGGACACGCCCTAACCCCAGTTCCAGCTTGATCCTGTCCACCCGCTCCCCGGGCGCCAGCCCCAGCAACTCCATTAGTCGTGACGCAGGCACGGCGCCGCCTCCCACCACCGATACCGCTGCGGCCCTCAACGCCGGGCCGGGATCAACGATGTAAACTAACCTGATACCCGTGCGCTCCATGAAGGCTTCGACGGTGTCCAGGGTGGCCTGGTGAAACCCCCGGGAGCGATAGTAGGCGATGATGCGATCCTTGTCCTTGGTCCATTCATAATGATCGAACAGCTCGCCGGGAACCATGGACAACAAGGCGTCGTGGGCCACATCGACTCCTGACAACGCCCCACGGTCAACGAGGTCAAGCTGCCGCACGAGGTACTCTGCGGGAAATCTCGGCGCCTCCCGCGCCACCATGGCGCACGACACGAACAGCAAAAGTGGAAAGAGTCGCCTCATGACCGGGCCTCCAGGCCTACCGTCATGTGGTTCACTATGTCCTCCAGCGTGATGATGCCCACCTGCACACCTCCGTGCACCACCGCCACGACATGCTCCGCCGACGCGCGCATGGTCTCGATGATCTTCTCCAAACCGGCATCTTGGTCGACCTCGGGAAGAGGGGATGCGAGCTTGGAAAGCGGGCCAGCCCCTCTGCTCTCCAATAGATCAAACACGTGTATGAACCCGATCCACCAGCCCCCGCGCTCCAAGGGGTACAGGGGCAACCCCGTGCCGCGCACCGTGGGTATGACATCAGCCAAGGACACATCAGCGGGAAGGGCGACTACGCGTTCTCGGGGAACCATGACATCACCCGCGATTCGTTGAGCAGTAGCTATTCGGCCCTCCAGCAACCGGCTGATGGTCCCCGACAACCGGACGCTGCTCACCCCGGGCCGCACGAGAAGCAGGAGTTCCTCGCGGGAGACCGACACGGCCGCTCCACCGCCCCTGCGACACACAAGCCGAGCCGGGGCACTCGCCACCATCGCCAAAGGCCCCAGCACCATACGGAGCACACCCAGAGGTCGCGACAGAGGCACGCACAGAGTGCGCGCATGGGCGAGGAAGTAGCTCTTGGGAAGGATCTCGCTGAGCACCAGAAACACCGGCGTCAGTATGAGCGTCGCCAACACTTCCCCTCTGCCGGGGGAAACCCGGTCAAACAGCCTGGTGGCTGCCACTGTGCCGCCTATCACCGACATGTTAGTGCCAACCAGAAGACTCGTCAGATATGGTTCAGGCTTCTGCAACGCCTGCTCCATACTCTTGGCCCCCGCAAGCCCTTTCCGCGCCAGATGCCGCACTTTGAGCCGCGGGCACGCCAGGAAGGCCGTCTCCACGCCACTGAAGAGACCAGCCCCGGCGATGCTGATGAGAACGAAGATGGCCAAGAGGATCATGGCGAGATCCCCTTGGTCATCGTACGGAGGGAGACTTCCAAGACCCTTCGGCTGTCAGCCCGCGTGACGAGAACCAGCAAACCCTCGGGCAATTCCACCGACTCCCCGCCGGCCGGAATGCAACCAAGGATCTGGGCGACTCGGCCCCCGATGGTCTCCACCTCGTCATCATCGATGATCATGCCCAGTTCCGTTCGAAGCCGTTCGAGTGGGAAGGTGCCGGGCACCAGCCAACCTCCATCACCATCCGGCATCATCGCCGGCGATGCAGGATCGTGCCGATCCGGAACCGGACCAAAAACCTGTTCAACCACGTCGTGGATGGTAACCAGTCCGGCCACGGAACCGAACTCGTCGACGACAACCGCAATACTCTCACCCTCCACGCGAAGACGGAGCAAGAGACGATCGAGGGTGAGATTCTCCGGCACAAACAAGGCTGGCCTGGCCAGCTCTTTGGCGGTCTGATATGCAACAAGAGGACCGGCAAGGTCGTTGGCCCTCAGCATCCCAATGATGGTGTCCACCGAACCGGCGAAGACCGGAAGCCGGGTTCGCCGTAGCCGACGTACCAGTCTACGCAGTTCCGTTACGGGAGTAGTCTGCTCGATGGCACGGATGTGTACCCGTGGCGTCATGACCTCCCGCACGCGTATCTCCTCCAGATCAAGCAAGGCCAGAAGGAGGTCAGACTCGAACGGCTGAAGGTGCCCCGCCTCCTCCGCCTCTTCCACGGCGGTATGCAGCTCGGCGCGCTCCAGCAGGTGTCGCGTGCTGTGGCTGTACCAACCGGAGGTCATGGGCGCCATGGCCCGCATGATGAGCGCGCGAAGCGGCGCCAACACGATGTAGAGACCGTGAAGAACCGGAGCACCACGACGCGCCCACGACTCCGATCTCTGTAAGGCGAAGATCTTCGGGGTTGTCTCTCCCGCGACCAAGACAAGCAGCGTCATGCCGATCCAGGCAACCCAGGGTCCTGTGTTCTCGCCCAAGACCGCCACGAGGATTTGCGTGGCGCGGCTTGTGGCCAGCAGATTCACGACCAGATTGGAGAGCAGAATTGTAATGAGGAGGCCTTGAGGGTTTCGCAGCAGTTGGGCTGCTGCCCGCTCCGAGCCTCGTGGTGCCTCCCGGAAACGCTGCACGGCCGATGCGGGTAAAGAGAATAAGGCGGCCTCCGAGCCGGAGAAGAAAGCAGATGCAGCCAAGAGCCCTACGACGAACAGGATTTGTGGCAGGATGTCGCCGGTGGCCATCATGACACGGGCTCTGTCATTGTGGAGCCCTGCACGACCTCGGCCAGGGGATAGGAAGCACGGATGAGGCGCCCGACCGTTTCCGGCGTGGCGGTCAGGATGGCTACTGTGCCGGCGACCATGCCTGTGGATTCAGCGCCGCAGGTGAATCCTTCAGGCCGGGCTCGCGGCACGACGGACCGCTGTCGTGTGTGTGCGGTCATGGGGGACTCTCTGTGTTGGGACCAGGTGTTCCGGCGATCATGGACTCCTTGAACCGGATGCTTCCGGCGTGTGCGTTACATTTGTGCGACTTCATCGACTGCGCTACTGCGCATGTGAGGAGCATCAAGAAACAGAGGGACAGCGTCAGCCGCCAGTTAGGCGGGTTTCGGGGTCCTTCGATGGGCCTGGCTGATGAACCGCCGGCACCTGAGCCGATGCCTCCTACTACGTGCCGGCGGTCCAATAGGACCTGGTGAGTGCATCAGTGAGTCGAAGCGAGGGCAACACTGTGCGATGCAGTTCTTTCCAGGCTATTCTCCCCCGGGAAACGGGTCCCACATCATGACTCTGCACCTTCCCCCTCGTAAACGCCCGTGGACGCGTGCGCTGCTCTATTCCGGCTGGGCTCTGGCAGCCGTGTTCGCCGTGGTCGCCTACAGGGAGCACTCCCTGGCGCGTGTGGCCCGAGCCGGCATGTCCTTGGCCCAACAAGAAACCGCCCGGATGCGGCTGCTGGAACAGGATCTCTACCGGCTTAAGACCCGCCAGGACTGGCTCGTGGGGCTTCTGCAGTCGGTCCGGCAATCGGTCGACTCTGATTCTCTACCCCTGAACCCGCTCACCGAAACGGCAGTGCCGGATCTTTCCATGGGGCCTGACTCGACATTCACCGATCTCGCCATCGATAACCCCGTCCCGCATTTGTGGCCCGTCACCGGGTGGGTGACCCAGGAGTTTCGGCACCCCAAGAGCCCTCGTCACCAGGGGATCGACATCGCCGACAAGCTGGGAACGCCAGTGGTGGCGCCGGCCCGGGGCGAAGTGTTCAAGATATACTGGGACGATACTATGGGCCGGGTGCTGGAGATCCAACATATCGAAGGGCATCTTACCAGGTATGCCCACCTCCAGACCGTTGAGGTACAGCCGGGAGATCCTATCGAGGCGGGCCAGATGGTGGCCCGCCTCGGTACGTCGGGGAAGAGCACGGCACCTCATCTGCACTACGAGGTGGAAATCCGTGGAGAGCTAGTCGATCCGGCCAAGTTCCTTCCCAATTACGACAATTGATACGCTGACCACCGACGACGAACACGAAGACAAGAGCGATGACGACCGGGTCGCACGACGCGACAGGGGATGGCCTCCGGGTGGTCAGGAAACTCAGCCTGGATTGCCCCGACGCGCCGGGCAATGACAGGAGCAAGGGCCGAGGTCACCACGCGTGTCGTCCGGGCGAACCAGGGACGAGCATGGACGGTGTAGGAGGGCCTTCAGACCCGACAGCGGTGGCGTGTCGCGGCGGACGCCGCTACAGCGAAGTCGAGGCGGCGCCCACCGGTGCAATGCGGCGTTCTCTCCGACCCTTGAGCGAGCCGTTAGGGAACCCGCGCACTCAGAGGCGTCATTGACCCCCGAACCCTTACCGTCTGACAGGATAGAGCCGGCCGGCCAACCATACCGCCCCCATGCCCACTGCCCAGCCTGCCGAGACATCCACGGTGTAGTGATACCAGCCGTATACCGTGGCAAAGCTGAGCAGGGGAACGAGAACAAGGAAGACATGAAACACCCCGCGGTGATGCTGCCACGCTTGGAGCAACGCTGCCATGGCTACCGCGCAATGGGAGCTGGGAAAAGCGCCTCCCACCAGGCCGCCCATCTCAACCATTCGATGCTCAAGCCATGTGATGAAATATCCATCCAACGATGCCGTACGGAAATGCCCGTAGAACAGCCGGGGGCCCTGAGTCGGGAAGATAAGAAAGAGCACAAGACAGACCAAAAACGAAATAAAGATGGCCGCGGCGCTCTGATGGAAGGCGGCGCGGTCCCGTCGAAGGTAGAGGGGGATGCAGAGGATGTAGGGGATGACATAGTACGAGAAGTACCCGAGGAGCAGGATCTCATTCAGGGGTCGGTTATAGAACTGCTCGAAGAAGCAGGAAGGGAACCCCCCGAAGAACCGGACGTCGATGGAGAGGAAAAACTCGTCATACCACTTCGTCACGACGAGATGCATGAGGTTGCGCATCTCCTCGAAAACGAAGGCGATGCCCCATACGGGATACCAGTCGTAGGTGAGCCGTAGCGGGCGCATGAGGCGGTGCCGATTCCAGGCCGCGGCCAGAATCAGCGTGCCTCCAACCAGATTCAGCGCCACGAGCTGGCGCCACTCCTCGGGACGGCGGGGGCTCAACAGAATGGCCACGGTCAGCCACAGCAGATACCCCGCGGCGATCCAGTCCATGGGCCGCGGCCGAGGGTGACCCCTGAGCGAGACGCGGTCGTTGTTTGAACCGGCTACGGCGTCACTCATCATCCCGTTCTCCGAATCGTGCGCCGCACCAGGTGATGCAGGCTCCGAAAAGCAGCCGAGACGGCCGGGTTCGCCCGGCCGCCTCGGCGTGGAGAGATACGAGCTTAGAACACGATCTCTACGGTGAAGAATGCATTAAATAACGGCGACTGGGCCACGTACATGTAGTTGTCGCCGTTGAGGTCGTCGTTTCTGCCATAGTCAGCGGCCCACTGGGCCTTGGCAAAGTTCTGACGGTTCGCCAGATTGTTCAGGTCGAGGCGCAGGTTCACATTCCTGTCTGCCAGCTTCAAGCCGTAGGATAGGTCGGCGTTGAGCTCCAGGAAGCTCGGAAGCTTGGCTTCCTCCCAGGTCCCGTCCGCCAACTGGTAGTTGTTCGTGTAGCTGGCATAGTAGTCATCAAACCAGCGGGTGCTGAGACCGACCCGTAGCGCGCCCAGCGTATACCCGACGGCAGCGCTGGCCATCTTCTCCGGAGAAAACGGCACGACCTTGTCCGCCACGCTGTCGGCCGGCGCGCCAAAGATCTGCTGTACGTCGATCTTCTGCCAGCGATTCTGCGCCAGAGTAAGCGAGCCCGAAAAATCAACCGGCCCCATCCCCGCGGTCGCGGCCAGCTCCAAACCCGAATGCTTGGCCTTGCCGGCATTGATGGTGACACGGCTTCCGTCCCGGTCGTAGATGCTCTCGATCTTGTCCTCGAAATTGAGGATGTAGTAGTTGGCATCCAACTTGAGGGCGCCAGTACGGTAGCCCGCGCCGAACTCGATGTTCGCGCTCTTCTCGGGATCCAGTTCCTGCTCGGTATTGGGGCCGGTACCGCGGTTATACCAGTCGCCGGTCTTCGGCTCCTTGTAGGCGATGGAGTAGTTGGCCAGGACGTTGAGCTGCTCGTTCACATTGTAGTTCAGACCGAACTTCGGGCTGAAGAAACTGTAGGTTCGCTCATAGTCGGAATCCGTGAACTTCGGCGTGCCATCGGCGTTCTTGAGATCCATGCTCACACGATAGTAGGCATCGATGAAACGTCGGGCCTCAAAGTCCCAGATCCGTACCGGGTTCTCCTCGACCTTCGAACTATAGCTGGCATACTGACCGTCTACCACGGCATTCAGCCTCTCCATGGGCTGAAGCTGGAGCCGGGCAAAGCCTGACATATTCATCACCGTGGACGAGTAGTCGTACCGGCGCTCCACTTCCGGGTCTTCCAGAAGGTTCCCAGCCGCGTCCGTGTGACGGAACTTGTAGGACTTGGCATAGTGATCCGCCTTCCACAACCGCGCTTCGCCGCCGATGAACGCAGTACCCAGCGTCGAGATGGGAGTGCGAAACACCGTGTTGAGGCCGAACTGGTTGTGGTCGTTGACGCTGTCGTTGTGCCAGCTATGGGCATAGTCGCCGGGGATCAAGGATCGCGCGCTCGTGACCTTGACACCGTTGAAGGTCGTGTCAGCCGGGTTGAAGCCGGTGAGCGTTACCGCGCCACCGGTAATGCCATAGATGTACCAGGCATTGCGGCCGAAGTATTTGGTGTCATTGCTCTCGGAAAGGTCCTGGAACGTAACCTCGCCCGTCTCGACGTTGAACCGGTCGTTGCGCAGGTACTTGCCGCCGCCGCGTCCGAACGTGACGAAATAGTTCGTGGACAGATTGGAGGCATCTGACATGATCCAGTCATGCCGCAGGGAGAACTGGGGCTTGAAGTAGTAGTTCTCCTGATAGGGATGGTTGTAGCGATTGTACTCCCAGCCCAGCGTGTCGAGAAGCTCCATGTCCTGATTCGCATAGGCCTGGTTATGGCTCTGCGGGGCGCCGATGAAGCTGAAGGTCATGATGTGCTTGCTGAGGATCGCCTTGGCGTCGAACCCGAACGACCATCCATCGTAGTTCGTGGCGTTGACGTACGAATCGCCGCCTTTGCGCTCGGCCGAAGCACTGAAGATGAGTTTGTTGTCCATGACAAGGCCCGAGTTGTACCGCAGCGATGCCATGTAGTTGATCGGAGAATAGTCTTCAAACCCGCCCTCGCCATCGGCGATCTGGCCGGCGTTGGCGCCCTCTTCGGCGCCATTGGTCGTCAGCATTCCCAGCGACGAGCGGAAACTGAGCCCTTTGCGGGAAGAGACGCCCATGGTCTCGACGTTCAGCGAGCCGCCGAATGCGCCCGAACCATAGAGCGAGGAGCCCGCGCCACGCTGCACCTGGATAGAGGTGGCGTTGCTGGCCAGGCCGGTCCAGTTCGACCAGTAGACGACCTGGCTCTCCGGATCATTGACGGGAATGCCGTTGATCAAGATCTGGACGCGCTCAGAGTCGAAGCCTCTGATGTAGAGGTCAGACTCACCCAGACCGCTGCTGGAGGTGAAGACACCCGGCACCGTCGTGAGGAGGGCAGGCACATCCTGGGTGGTATAGGCCTTATCCATCTGTTCTTTGGTCACGTCGGTGAAGGCGATAGGAGTTTCTCGTTCCACGGCGCGGCTGGCCGTGACGACAACGGATCCTCCTTCGAGGATGGTCGAGACGAGACCGAAGTCGGCCAGGACCTTGCCCCCCGGGATGACCATGACCTGTTGTGACAAGTTCTCGTAGCCGATGTAGTATGCTTCAAGGTCATAGGTCCCCACGGGGACATTCTGGATCGTAAACCGACCGGTCACATCGGATGCCGTACCGAACGGGGTTCCCTTGACGACGATATTGGCTCCTTCAAGAGCCGTCCCAGATCTGGCGTCTGTCACCCGGCCTTCGATGGTGCCACGGCCTTGGGCAAAGGCGGTGGCGGGAACGATCAGAAGGATTGAGAGCAAAATCAATGCAGTCCAGCGGGTCACCTGGGCAACCTCCTTGCTCGGGATCATGGTCTCGGTGCATCCACAGCGACACGCCGGATGCGCCGCATGAGATCTGCCGCCGGTCGAGGCGGCGGGGCGCCACCACGGTGGCATACCACCACGGTTCGCGGTAGGGGACCGGGTGAATCACCTCCTTGCAGAAAGGGCCATCAGACAGCTCCGTTGTCACGGAATGACGAAGAGAATGACGGCAAGGTACACCGTGATGCCGGATCAGGCAACCCGTTGGCATCTCCTGCCAGACGGCCTTGTTCCACAATGCGTTCGGTGGTCACGCCGACGCGAAGAAATCGTCACAGAGAGCCGATCAGCGCGCCTCGCCCTGGGGCCTGTCTGCCCGGCCGCCCGTGGCGGTCGCTCCTATGATGCCCGCAAGGGCAGCCAACACGAACGACACGAAGCGCACGGAGAGGGCCGCGTCCAGACCCGGCGTCCACTTCCAGATCGCCGTGGAGACCGCGCCGGTCACCATGGCCGCCACGATGCCGGCGCCATTCATCCTTCGCCAGTAGAGCGTCAGCAGTATGGCGGGGCCGAACGACGCACCCAGGCCGCTCCATGCCAGCGAGACAACGTCGTAGATGAGATCCCCGCTGGAGACGGCCAAGAAATAGGCGACCAGACCGACCGCGATGGTGACAAGCCTGCTCATGGTGACTAGTCTGCGCTGCGACACCTCGCGCCGCAAAGCCCGAGAGTAGAAGTCTTCCACCACCGTCGAAGTCGTCACCAAGAGCTGGCTGTCCGCGGTGGACATCATCGCCGCCACCGCCCCCGAAATAAGGATGCCCGCAAACCACGCCGGAAAGAGGAAACTGGCCATCACGGGCAGGATGCGCTCCGGATCCGCTTCCAACGAGACGATCGTCTCGCCGGAGAACTGCCCGTGATAGACCAGCGCGATGCCGACCAGGCCCACGAGGCAGGCGCCGGTGTAGGCGATAACGGTCCACGTGATGGCAACGGCACGGCTGGTGCGCACGGCCTCAGGTTTGTTGATGGCCATGAACTTCGTCACCAGATGGGGCTGGCCGCAATAGCCGAATCCCCAGGAGAGCCCGCCGATCACCGCGGCCAGGGCCGGCCACCCCGTCTTGCCGCCTAACAGCGAGGCCTTGTCGGCCGCGGCATGCAATGCGGTGAATGCATCAAGGCCATGGGAGCTCAGGTAGAACAGGCCCAGAATTGGCATGATGAACAAGGTGATGAGCATGACAATCCCTTGGATCACATCGGTGTAGCAGACAGCGCAGAACCCACCCATCATGGTGTAAAGAACGACCACCACAGCGGCCAGAGGCATGCCCACGGATTGATCGAGCCCGAATGTCACGTGAAGTGTCTTGCCCGCGCCCAAGAACTGTGCGGCCACGTAGAAGGAAAAGAAGAAGGTGATGATGATCATGCTGATCACACGGACTGCCTGCCCCTGACGACCGCTCACCTTGAAAAAATACTGGGGGAGGGTGATGGCCCCATACTCTTCCGTCACCTGCCGCAGCCGTCTGGCCACCAGCATCCACGATGCGATGATGCCTGCCACGCAACCGATCACGGTCCAAATCTCCAGCATGCCGATGGAAAAGAGGGCGCCGGAGAGCCCGAGAATCAGCCAGGCCGACTCGGCGGCGGTACGTTCCGAAAACGCGATGACCCACGCACCAAGCCTGCGGCTGCCGATGATGAAATCCTCCTTGGTGCGGTTCAGCCTCCACGTCCACGTTCCGATGCCGGCGATGATGATGAGATAGCCTATCAGGCCAACAAGGGGGGAGTTCATCGGCACACTCCTTTCCGGGCGGGTAACGAGAAAGCGGCGGCACCCACGGGGCAAAAACCACACGTCGCGCTCCCGGTGCCTGCCGTCAGAGCTCCGATCAGTATACACGATATGAGCCCCGGTTCAACCGTGCGGAGGAGCAGCCCGCGGTTCCATTGCGGAGTGCGGAATGCTCAATCGGCACATTGTCCTTGACCTACGAGGTGATCAAAGGCAAGTTGTTCTTGTCAATAATGAGCGTGCGTACCTTGTACCCAGGATTGAGGCAATCATCCAGATTATACTGTGGCCAGAAGGGATCTGCCCATGACACAACGTCACTGTGCCACTATTCTTGCCGCCTTGATTCTCTTCCTCCCCCTGTCGGGGGCTTCAGAACAGGCGGAGGACACCGGTGGTGAGGAGAGAGCCGAAAGCATCCACGACGTGGTGCGCCGTGGGGCCCTGGCAGAGGTTCAGGCCATGGTTGATGCCGGAGAGGATGTCAATGCCCGTGAGCCCGGTGGCCACACACCGCTTCACTGGGCCGCGTTCAACGGATCGATGGAGATAGCCAACCTCCTTATTGCCAGCGGTGCAGAAATCGATGCCGCCATTGACCTGGGGTGGACTCCGCTCACCATGGCTGCTATGCAAGGCCAGCGCGACATGGTGAACGTGCTTCTGGACAATGGGGCAAACATCGAGTCTCGATGCACTCGCCGGTCAACCGTACTCCATTCCGCCGCGCAGAACGGACACAGTGATATCATCAGGATCCTGGTGGACCGTGGTGCACAACTGGAGACCAGGAACGATCGAGGCCTGACCCCGCTCCAGGAGGCAGCGATGAAGGGACACCGGGACGCGGTGAAGATTCTCGCGACTATGGGAGCCGATGTTACCTCGCGGCTCCTCCAAGGAGGAACCGCGTTGCATCTGGCGGCAGCCGAAGGCTATCTAGACGTCGTAAGAGTCCTGGTGGAAAAGGGCGCAGACATCGCCGCGATCGATAACGCCGGGCGAACCGCCGCGGATCTTGCCCGTGCGGAGGATCATAAAAAGATAGTCTCCTACCTCGAATCCAAGGCGAAAGAGTAGTACAAGTACTCCCCCCAGGGTGAAGGGTTCAGGGGTCGGCTCGCGTTGCGAGCAGGGTTCAGGTTCCAGGGTTCAGTCGGGCCTCTGAGGGCGCGGCCGCCCTCAGATTGGTCGAGGTTGAGAGGACGGCGAGTTGCGGGTGCACGGTGCCGCGGCTTCTCTGGAGCGGCTTCAGCCGCGACACGCCACCCCTGTCGGGCCTGAAGGCCCTCCTACTCTGTCCATGCTCGTCCCTGGTCGCCCGCCGGATCGAGGTCGGTATCGGTATCGGTATCGCTATCGTTGTCGTAGTCGGCGGGCTGGGGCAGTCGAGCAGAGCACAGCACGAGCACGAACTTTGCATGTTCTCTCAAACAAGTCGGGCCTCTGAGGGCGCGGCCGCACTCAGATTGGTCGAGGTTGAGAGGACGGCGAGTTGTAGCTCAGCTCTCAGTTCCACTCCTCATTCCGAATCTCGCACTCAGAAAGCCGCTGCCCTCTCCCCTCACTCCTATCTCCTTACTCAGTCGACCCCTTTCACCTCTCTGCGAGCGTTGCGTCTCTGCGCCAGATCCGTGTCTCGGATTTCGAGATTCGTGCCTGGGATTTCCCGCGGGGCGGGCTGACTGCCGAATGCCTACTGACCCCACCCTGCGCGTTCAAATTGGACTGTTCGATTAATCATGGAATTGGTCGTTGACGGCAGACCGATTTGGTGCATCTTTCTCGTGTGAGGCGCGTTGGCCCACATGAGGCCCACCCCAATGAGGTTCTTCCATGGTCATTCTGAAGCTCGAAAGAAACGGCTCAATACCCCTTCACCGGCAGATCACCGACGGACTCCGCCGTCTCATAGACGAGGGCAGCCTCCCGATCGGCTCGAGACTGCCCCCGACCCGGGGCTTTGCAGAGAACCTCGGTGTGAACCGCGCCACGGTGTACCGCGCCTACGAGGAACTCTGGTCTCTGGGCTATCTGGAAGGGAGGCCCGGTTCATATACGCGGGTGCGCGGCCGGGCGCCTCTGAGCCGATCCGAAATGACACCCGACTCCGGATCTATCCGGTGGGAATCCCGCGTGTCGCACGAGGGTTCCGAAGCCCTTAGGACCTTCCTGAAGTTCAGCCCCGAAGGACGTTCGGTGACTCCCGATACGGTGGATTTCAGCCATCTTGACATGGATGAATCACTCATCCCCGTCGATGCATTCCGCCGATGCCTCAACACGGTGCTGCGCCGCGACGGCGCTAGACTCCTGCGCTACGGAGCGCGGGCTGGGCACGAGCTTCTCCGGGAACAGATCGCCCGCCGCCTGCGAGTCCACGGGATTCATGTCTGTGCCGACGAAATCTTCATCGCCAATGGCTCTCAGCATGCCCTCGACCTGCTGATCCGGACTCTGGCTGATCCCTCCCGAGGCGTAGTGGTGGAGGCTCCCACCTATGCCATGATGCTACCGCTGCTTCGGCTTCACGGCGTGCCGGCCATACCCGTTCCCATGAGGGAGGATGGCATGGATCTTGACCTGCTGGAAGGCGCTCTGTCGAGGCCGGTGGCATTCGTCTACACCATGCCTAAC
>JAFGKV010000132.1 GCA_016928395.1 Candidatus Fermentibacterota bacterium
GCAGTAGGCTGTCAGCTAACGGGGCCATCTCCTCACTCCTCACCCCCATGTCAGAGCGAAGCGAAGCCGCATTCTCTCGCCACGGTGTGCCTTCGACCTGCGGTGGGGAACGTCTCACGCAAAGCCGCGAAGCACGCCAAGGGAGCGGCATGATTCACCATGAAGGGCACGAAGAGTGACGGAAGAATGGGCTGGGGAGCCTCATTCTTCCGTCACAGGGTGCCCTTCCCGGCCTATGAGCCGGGCCTGCCTTGGACTATCGCAGCACCATCACAGGTCGCACGCTTCGATCAGATCCGGAGACCAGTCGGCAGAAGTAAACTCCGGAGGGGATCGATGAGGCGTCCCAGGATACGGTGTGATACCCGGCGGGAAGCGTCTTGTCGACCAAGGTCGTGATCTCCCTGCCTAGCGCATCCATCACCACCAGGCGTACATGTCCCATGGTCGGAATACCATAGGAGAACATCGTCTCGGTGCCAAAGGGATTCGGGCTGTTTGGCAGCAGCACGCATGCCACCGGCAACGCCACATCCGGGTGACCATACGAGATCTCGGGCGTGTCGGTCGGGATGAGGCCGACATCGAGAATGTCGCCCTCGTTGATGGCCTCCGCGACATCCTTGGCCAGCTCATCGTTGGCCGTCTCGTCATCGGTGATGAGCTGCCAGCAGTACGTGATGGCCTGCGAAGCCGTGGCGCCGTCGTAGCTCACTGATGCGAACTGCGGCAGCTGCAGCGAGGTCACATTCAGCAGCAATGCCATCATCTGTCGCTTGGCCTTCTGCACCATCGGCACATTGCCGTCTGTATTGAGCAGATCATATGCTGCCTGCAGGCTGTCCACGTGGTCCGCAGGCTGGTTGACCACGTAGACCCCCAACGGGTTCGCAGGGCTGTTGGTGAAGTGCATCGAGATGTCACTCAAGTAGCCCGTGAAGTCAGCCTCGTCGATCTGCGCGGCGCCTCGTCCGGTGAGATAGACCTTGAGCTGATGCTTCCAGAAGCCCACCGAACGAGGATCATATGCCAGGTCCATCGGGGTGAGGAAGAAGTCACACACAATATCCTCGCCTGCGATGGTCACGCCCTTCGATTCCGCATCGGCGACGTAGCCCAGAGGAGTGATGATGGAGACGGTGTAGTCGCCCCATGGCAGTTCAGAGAACGAATAGGCCCCAGACGCATCAGACTCTGTCATCCCGAGCTCTACACCTAACGCATCGTGAAGCTCAACAGGAACCCCAGCGCGACCACCGGCAGAGCTCTTCACCGAGCCGGCAATCCTGCAGAACTGGGGAAGATCTTGATACCTCAGGATCTTGAATCCCGTGTTGTCAGCCACGTAGACAAGTTTATCCAAGACACAGAGATTCCTCATGTTCGTCCCGGGATTGTAGCGCGTGAGGTATTCACAATTCTGTGGATCAGAGATATCCACCACCCAGAGGCCACCGTAGTAATCACTCACATAGGCGATTTCATCCTCGACTTCGACGGAGACCGTTAAGTCCATTCCGGGTGGATTGAAGGAGCCGACTAACGACGGTGTTGCCGGGGCACTTACATCGAATATCACCAAACCTTCGGTCTTATCAGTCACATATGCGTGTGTGTCAACAACCTCGACATCATACGCCACGAAACCTGTCGTGATGGTGGAGATGGTGGAAAGAGCAGAGGGGTTCGTGGCATCGACTATCCGAAGTCCCGCGTACCAGTCGCCGACGAAGACAAGACCATCTCGAGTGGCCACCCAGTGTGCGTTGTTCGTCGAGAGGCTGCCTACCTGAACGGGGTTTGAGGGGTCAGTCACATCAATCGCTCGGAGCCCTCCGAACCCACTTCCGACGAAGGCTATCGTACCATCGACCACCACTCCCCTTGCCTCGTGAGGAGTGGGGATGTGACCCTCGAGCTTCAGGTCGGCAGGATCGGAGATGTCGAAAATCCACATGCCACCGGTATCATGGTGAAAACCATCAGTGACGAAGGCGAGGGTACCCTCGATGTCGATTTGGCTGGCCGCGAATGAAGGATCACTCCACCCATCGAGGAATACCGGATTGCTGGGATCTGACACATCATAGGCAAGAAGACCAGCCGCCTTTGCTCCCACGAAGGCGTAGGGGAATGCAACCTCCACAGCCATGGCGCCATCGGCCAGGAAGGCTTCGCCAAGAAGGACTAGCTCCGGAAGCACATCTCCTGTGGAGACCGAGGGGACTATGGTCGTGAGGAAGATCAGGACTACCGCAAGCACAGTTAGAAATCGTGGTCTATTCAGTGGCTCTCTCATTTGTCTTTCTCCATGTTGAGGGTGTTGCCTAATGGGAATAGCGAGGATCGACGCCCCGCTCCGCGGTGGGGAGCGGTTCCGTGTGGACAGTCGGCGGCACCCGAGGCGCATGTGATTCCTCCCTTCACTCATTAGGCCACCGTTGATGCACGGGAATTGGTTCGTGCAGTGGACCGTCGCGCGGCAAGGGCCTGCGCAACAGTGAGTCATCGTGTTTGATATCTCAAACGATCGGCAGGGGTCCATTGCTTATTCGAGATAGAAATGCGGTTGATACTGGGCCGCAGTTCGGGGAGTCCGGACCTGTTCGCAGAGAGGTGTTGTGTCGGGGCGATTGGCCAGACTCATGGATCTATCCACACTCTGGGCATCCACAGGAGTGGACACGGCGGCAGGCGAACCACCCCACTGAGGACATGTAAGCGATGGCCTTCGGGGGTTCTACTATCTGTGGCTTTGCCGCCTAAGGTGCTTCGATCCATGGAGCACTTGGATGCGTCGCATCGAACGGTCGAAGGCTTCGGAGCGTGCATCCCACGTTATCACGTTGTTTCGCCTTGCCTTCTCGGACCAGACCTTGAAGGCATCGCACGCGTAGAAGTCGACCACATTGAGATCGGTATCCAAGAAGTATCGGAAGACTGGCTCAGGCATTTTCCAGCCGGGTAGCCGCGCTGATATTTGAACAGAGAGAATAATCACGCCATTATGGTGCTCGACTCGAGCGTTGGTAGCATCGAGACGACTCATGCCGAGAGCTTCAGGGAGGCCGATCGGAGTGGGAAAGATGATGTAGTCCTGGTAGCCCGTAGCAGCATCGTCAGTCTCGTACATTGGACCTCGACCGCAGCCTCCTCTCGGATCGAGGACCACGACAACAGGTGAACGGCAAGGAACATTGGTACCCGTACAGATGAATTCCTCGTACCCATCCTGGTCTATGTCATACACCGCTGACTTCTCGGTACCGTTGCAAAAAAACGCCGACCCATGATGTCCAGGATTCCAGAAGCTGTGAAGGTGTTCCCCACTGGAGGATAGCACGGCAGTCTGACACACGCCCGTTGGTCGGTGATAACAGCTCACAGCGAGCCAATGATCTTGACAGGTTGGCCCTCGGAGGAGCACCACGCCACTGATCCCGAAATTGTCGGCGACATCCCACGGCAAGGGGCACTCGAGGTTATTCCCCGCCCTAAAACGCCAGAGTTCATTGCCGCGAGAGTCGAGGCAGAACAGCGTTCCGGGGACTGAATCTTCGACCGCGGTTCCATAGACTATCTCGGAACCTGCCAGCCCATCCACATCTATCAGTTTGCTGAATCGGTTTGTGGTGTGGACGACTGGAAAACGCCGGATGCAGCGTCCCTTGCTATTGGAAAGCAGCATGTGCTGATGGTCCGGAGCCAGCCGCACTTCAGCTGGACGGGAATCCAGCCACCAAGCCAAGCGTGGAATGCTCCATGCAGCGGCAACCAACACGATGGCACACGCAAAGACTGTCATCAGCCTCCTCCCAGGTCGACCCTGACTCACGACAGCCATCAGACGCGTCGCGGGTCCACGCTTCTTGATCGTGACAAGGTGGTGCGAGCCGAGTGCATCTCGAATACTCCGCAAGGGATAGCACTGCGTTTCGACACGAGACGACGCGAGCAGTCCACGGACAGCGGTTGACATCTCTTCATGCACTTCCGCAGGATAGGCGATCCCCCGTAGTCGCGAGGCAGCAACCCGTTCGACCTTCTCTCGGAGGCTGCCGACCGGCCGGATCTGTCCCTCCTCGTCCAAGTCACCCGTCCAGGCAATCTGCTGGCTGGGACACATCTGATGAGGAAGATTCAGTTGTTCCCCGAGAGCATTGGCTGCCACAAGCGCGACGGGAAGAAGGATCGATCTACCTTGGATTTCGGCTACCGCTTCCAGTCGCCCAAGGGTGAATGTGAATTCCAAGTGAGATCGGGCTCCCTCCTCGCCCGCCGAGGGACCGAGGAGGAGCAAGACATGCTCGACCGCGCGCCGGATTGCAGCGTCCAAAGCATTAGGGATGCTTCCCCCTTGCGCGTTTCTGATCTGAATCATGATGGATGGCGTCTTGCGAGCCTTGCTCACCTTGAGATATGCCGACAGCTGAGTCAGATAGCCCTCGCGGTATCGAGCAGGTACGTCTGGCGTGTCCACGAGCACCGTCAGAAGTACGCCAACCGGAACATCATCCGGTCTCATCAGGTGATACGGCCACACCAACCGATCGTACCCGCCTTGATCCGATTGCCTCGAGTCAATCTCTCGGAGAGCGTCGAGTGTTCCGTCGAGATCATGCTCCGGGATGGGCACATCCGGGACCAGCCTACTCATGATCCCTTTTGCAGCAGACCAATCTGCACGGATGACGTGCTCAGCAGCCTGAAGGACACGCAATCTCCCAAGTGCACAGGACAACGTTGTGATACTCCGGCCAGCATCAGTGGATAGATGAGTCTCGATTGTCTGTAGAACATCTGCGAGGAACCCGAGATGCCCGGAAATCGGAACTGGTCCAAGAGTGAGGTCGCACAGACGAGTCAGCGTATCAACGTGGTAGAACAACACGGATGGCAACTCAGCGAGAGGCGGAAGGGACTTCAGATGATCGAGGAGCCGCACTGCGGCTTGCTTCCTTGTGAGAACAGGCAGAGTGATGAGCAGTTCGCTGTGGCGACCGTCGATCAGCGGAAGAGAGTGCCCCCGGTCGTTAGCCATCACTGCTATTGTGTCAGGAAGCCACACCTACGACGTATGCAGTCAAGGAGAATTCACGCGCTTCAGTGTCCTCATCTGACACCCATCCGATCCCTCCCGCGTCAACAGAGATAAGCTCTTCACGCGAGCCATGAGAAACATAGGCGCGCAAGCTGCACTTGGGATGTCTCGTAGTCATGTCGCTGAGATCGAGTCTATAGCGTCTTCCAGCGGCAGTTTCGATCAGCGAGACGATGAGTTTGTATCCCTGGCGAGAGGTGATGGTCACTGCCCCTTCTGCGACCAGCGAATCATGGAGAGCACGAGGTTGGAGGTGGAAATGTGCATCACCGTGGAAGAGGACCACGGACGTATCCGCGGGGGACAAGGCGGGCGCATCTTCGACGATTAGGCAGCCCTTCACGTCGGGCCTGCCCTCGTAGTAGAACCCCACTTTCGGATTCGAGATCACCAAAATGCTCTCGCCCAGCCATGGCACGTCCTCTCCAATGAGGTACAGCCGCACCTGGCCAGACCAGGCTTGCCGAAGCGAGCGCAGCAGAATCGATCCATCTTCGGAGACGAAAGCATCGATGTCGCCCTCGCCACCAGTGTCTGCTGCCAAAGCGCGTGGCGCTGTGATTGGCGTCATCGGTTGATGTCGGGGGTAGAACCTGACGACATTAGAGGCAGAAGGAGATACGCGTCGCGCCAGCACCCGTTGCCATAGATCCGGTCGGTCTTCCACCTCCGCACTTTTGCGATGCGCAACTCGCACACAATCGACGAGGATGTCACAGCAGTACTGGCACTCCGAGAAGTGCCCCTCAAGCACGGACCGGAGTTCATCCGAAATCGCTCCCGAGAGGTATGAGGCGAGCAGCATTTCGTCGGGGCACGAGATCGGCGGATTCTCAAGCATTGCAGCGCTCCATATGAGTTCGCGTCTTGGCATTCACAAGACTCAGCCCTCGTTCAATGCCGCAAGCATGCGACCGCTTACTCCAGGGCATTTCCGGGGCCCTCGCATGAACAACGGCTAAGGCTCTCGTTTTGCTGGAGAGCACTGCGCATTTTCACCTTGGCCTGTGCTATCGAGGACGATACCGCTCCGATTGTGACTCGCGCCAACTCTGCGATTTCGCGATACTTCAGACCGCCAAAGTAGAATAGCCGCACGTAGTAGCGTTCCCTTTCGGAGAGGCAGCCGAGAGCCGCATTGAGGGATTCCTCCGTGCAGATGGCCTCCAGAGGATCCAGTTCCATGTGTCCTTCAGAGGAAGCGGCCAGGCCTGGCGCACCCCGTATGTAGGGCGACGCGTCACCAATCGGGATGACAAAACGATCATGTCTGAGGTGATCGCGATAGAGGTTTCTGGCGATGATGAGGAGCCACCATCGGAATTGGTGATCCGAGGCAAAAGCGGCATCCCTGATTCGTTGGCCGTTCTTGGCCATCAACCGGCAGAAGAGCTCGATGAGAATGTCATCCGCAGTGTCGGGGTCAGCGCCTGATTGCCGAAGAAAACCCGTGATCGTTCCAGAGTGCTCAACAAAAAGCCTGTGCCACGCTTCTACATCGCCCTCGATGCACCTCTGGAGTATTGAGAGAATCGGGTTTCCTCGTTGTTCGCTCAAGGGCCAATCCTATGCACGTTGGCAAAATGTAAGCTTGCTATGGCTGAACGGGGCGTATCGGGAGCGTGACGGCGGTAATCTTTCGAGCTCCAGAGACGAGTTGACTCCACGAGCATCGTCTTCCCCCATGGGACGCGGCAGTGGCCGCGACGTAAGAACCACGCGGTGGTGTGTGCGGAAGTGTAGCGCGCGGGGGGCGGGAATGCAAGCGCGGTGGGGAAGCAGGGTTCACCACCAAGACACGAAGGACACCAAGGAAGCAAGAACTTCACCATGAAGAACATGAAGGGCATGAAGAGTGACGAGAGAATGAAACGATGTCCTGCATTCTCTCGCCACAGGTGTGCCTTGCCCTGCGGGGCGGGGGACCAGTCGGCAGTAGGGACAATGGAGGGTCAGACATCGCACTATTGCATTCTCCGGGACCAGAGGGAAGACAGCCTGCAAGGTCAATCGACCTTCTCGCCACACTGCCGCCCCTCGGCGTCATACTCGCCCGTGGATTCGCGGACTTTGCGGGTGGGCGGCATCTCCTCCACCACCTTCCCATCACGCCAGATGACAAGGGGTCTGCCTCGGCGACGATGTTCTTCTATCACCCCGTCCACGGCCGCACGCATTGCGGCCATCGCCTTCTCAGTCAGTGTGTCTTCCTTCTTGTGCGTCATCGGTGTCCTCCGGCTGTCGCGATGATCCTATCATAGAGACGTCGATCGATAATCGTCACCTCACCTTGTTCCTCGTGAAAGACCATTCTTGGCTCAGCCGTAGAATTGTCAAAGAAATGCAGGGAATCAAGTTCTTTGCGATAGACACAGAACAGGTTTCTGAGGCTGCGGCTGTAACGCCTCCGTACGTCCGTTTCCGGCACATCGTGGCCACCCTGGTCGACCCGGTCCCTGATTCGCGCCACCGCCATCTCAGCACTGGGTATCCAGAGATAGAACATGTGTGCCCGATACCCCGTCACACGAATGGACCGGATGAGGTTGAGATGCGTGCGGCCCGAGAGCGTCGTCTCGAACGCAAAATCATCCCGGCGCCGGACGGATTCCGCAATCTCCTCAAGAACGAGGCGCCCTGCCTTCACTATCGCCCTGCTTGGGTCGAAAGGAGATAGCCCACCTGCGATGAGATCAGGATTGATGAAATTCAGGCAATGCGCGTACCTGGGCAGAAATTCCCGCGCGAACGTAGTCTTGCCGGCTCCGTTCGACCCTGCGACGATATGGCACTCAAGCACCACTCACCACCCGAGGAAGCAGGGTTTGAGCACCTTGGGGACGTACATGAAATCAGTACTTTCCGCCCTCGCCGCGGCCAACGGCCGCCTCGCCGACCACAAGTGCAGCGTACTCGGATGTCCATGCCGTATCGACTTCTCCCTCGCACTCGCCGCATTGATCGCATCCAACGGCAACGCCACCTCAATGAGCTTCCTGTGGTTCACTCTGTCTCCTGGGTTTGGCATGCGGCATACCCGATCCATTCTCGGGCATCGGCCGGTTGGGCCCGGCTCTCTAATGCCACGCGAGAAGCGGATCGCTTGTGGATCATCTGACGCAGGCTGAGGCATATCAGACGATTGCCGGACGATTCCGGCGTGCGTGGTGATGAGCCGCATCGATGGATTAGACCAAGTCGTCGATGGATTGTCGATGGATTACGCATGGTTACCTGCAGAAACGTACCTGGTGCTTCGACCGCTTCCAACCGGCTCAATCAAACCTAAGTCTACCAAACCTTGAAGGTCTCGGTACGCAGTGTTGTGGTCAACGAGTAGGGTCAAGTATTGCATTGTGGGATTTGGATGGGCGGATTGAGCAGCACGAATCGCCGCGCCTGCAGGCGCGTGCCTTGTATGGAGAAGCCAATGTGGAGCGGAATCCGGTCGAGTCCATCGCTGCCCCAGGGTGAAGGCTCTCTATCGAGTAAGGAAATAGGAGTAAGGAGTGAGGAGATGAAGAGGTCAAGGGGTGAAGAGGTGAAGGGGGAAAGAGGGCCGGAGTGAACCCTGAACCCTTGACCTTGGCAGAGAGCTGATAGCTGAGAGCTGCCGCGCAGCGGCAACCGTGCCCACTCCAGGGCGCAGATTCTCGTTAGACAACTTCGGAACCGGCGCCGGGGATTCCCCGTAGCTCGACATTTCACCAACGTGCCTAAACCGCTTCAACCCTACACCACAACCGTGGCTTCATGCGGTCTTCTCTTCTACTCGTGGAACTAGGGACGTTGGTAAAATGGTAAGTTACCGATCGAGTATGGCCCCCGAAGCCCACTATTCTAAGGTTAGAATAGTGGGTAAATACGGCCCGGCGGGCCATGGAAGGGCATGGGATGTGGGATGAGAGTGCGGGCATGCTTCCCCCTGGGAATGCGGAGCAACCCCACGCGACGGCACTACGCCGTCACCACAGCAGGGCAAACGGTATGGCGGGAGGAGGGGGAAGTCAAGA
>JAFGKV010000133.1 GCA_016928395.1 Candidatus Fermentibacterota bacterium
GGGAGAGTGACGAGAGAATGGGAAGTATCCTGCATTCTCTCGCCACGGGGGCCTTGCCCTGCGGGGCGGGGGATCAGTCGGCAGTAGGCAGTCGGCAGTAGGCAGTCGGCAGTCGGCAGTCGGCAGTCGGCAGTCGGCAGTATTCAGAATTCAGAAGGCCCATCCATCCATCCAACCCCGACCCCTGAACCCTGGGGCCTGCGAGCGAAGCGAAGCCGCCGTGACTCGATTATCGAGTAGCCTGCCAGAGTGGCTCAGTCTATGATGCCACCTCCCAATGTCCGCCCTTGTCTGATCCCACGCGACGGAGCAAACCATTGGCCTGCAACCTCTTAATGTGGTACTTGACACCACTATCGGATATACCCAGCTCCATTGCCAGTTCCCGGCGGGTGCTACGTGGGTTCAGGCGGATCAAAGCCACGATCTTCTGGGCAGTTTTCTGGGCAGTTTTCTGGGCAGTTCCTGCCCCGGGTCTTGGCCCATTCTCATCACTACCGGGGGTTCCGCCCTTCATGGCGAACTCGGGAGAACGGTGGAAGATCGCCCGGAAGAACCCGTCCGGCTCGAAGACCGGCTCCCTGAGTCCTGCCGCCATCATTGCCTCCTTCATCCTCCGAATCCCCATGCCGATGCGTTCAACTTTGTGCAGACGGAAGAAGAGGTCCGCGATCAGCTCGTTCCTTCGGATCGACACCGTGCCGAGATCCCGCACGGACAGACCCTTTGGGAGGCCACCCGGGTTCACGATCTCAACCCTGTCGTCATAGACCTCCACACTCACCTGGGTGCCGGCGATGCTATAGTCTCGATGCATAAGGGCGTTGACCACAGCCTCGCGCAACACCTCTAGCGGGATCTCGTAGATGTCCTCGCGATTTACCCCCTTGATGACGCTTCGGACATTCAAGTGCTTCCTGAGAAACGCCACCGCCTCATTGAACTGGGTGAGCAAATCGCCCCGTACATCACGCCGATCATAGATGTGAAGCCGCTCTGTTCCCTTGAACGCAAGAAGGGTTGCCTGGGCCTGATGCAGATGGCCGTACACATCTTTGGCGAAGAAGAGGATGCCCGCGTTCTTGACCCGTGTTTCATCTGCCACTCTGAGGCTGCGCAAGAAGTCGGGCACGGCGATAGAACCGATGCGGATGCCCGCTTCCTTGGTGAACGCACGAATCCTCGACACCGAGATGCCGTCGAAGGAGAAATCCCGGACCGTTCTTTCCTCGAAAGGCAACGGCTCATTCTCAGCGAACATGATCCTCAGTTCGTCGTGACTCATCTTCTGTGTCGTGGCGTCGAGCCTCCGGTAATACCCGGACCTACAGGAGTATGGTTTCTCTCCACCCTCCGGCACGACAATGGCCACGACCTTGTCGACCTGCAGAAGCTCCACAGCGATCGCCGGCTTGCAGTTCCGCGAAAGGCTGTTGATCTTGGCCTTCAAGTCATTCGAAAGGTGCTCACCTACGATGGACCCGTCCTCGCGCACGCCCAGGAGTAGGGACCCGCCCTTAGCGTTGGCGAAGGCCACAAGATCCTCATCTATTCGGGGAGAATAGCGTTCTTTGAACTCAACGGTGAGTCCTTCGCCCTCGAGGAGCAGAAGCCGCACCTGATCGCAAGCTGCGGCGGGATCGGTGGGAGGCATTCTTGTCAGTCCTTCACCTGCAGACTCTGTTTATTGGACCGCAGTTGAAACCTTGCCGAGATGACGCGGACCTCAGCTGCACCCCGTTGAGGCCTGCGGGTGATGCCCGGCGCGCTGCGCGCTATGCCCTCTCCCTCGAGGCTCGGGGCAAGGCCAGTCGGCAGTCAGGAGCAAACACTAAGGTTGGAGGAGGGGGAAGTCAAGAACGGAGGGAAGGGCTCACGCAAAGAGGTGAAGAGGTAAAGAAGTGAAGAGGTAAAGAAGCAAAGAAGTCGGCCTGAATCCTGGAACCTGCGAGCGAAGCGAGGCCCAAGGGGCAAAGAAGTAAAAGAAGTAAAGAGGTAAAGAAGTGAAGAAGTGAAGAAGAGAGCGAGTCGGCAGCCCGGACTGAGAACTGACAACTGAAGACTGAGAACTGCGAGCGCAGCGACGCGGAGTGAGGAGGTGGGGCGGGGGGTTCATTTTCACTTTGCGAGATAGCGCCTCAGAGGATAGGTTCCCGATACTCAGCGTATGGGCGAGTATGCGCTTTTCCGGGGTATTCGCCGTCGTGTCAGTGGCCAGAAAGAAGGAGTGCCGTAATGCGAGTGGTCATCTCTGTCCTCATGCTGTCTATGCTCATCGCCGTGAGTCTTGCCGAGATTCCCCAAGTCATCACCTACCAGGGGAAGGTAAGCGATGCAGGCGGCGCTCCTGTTGCCGACGGTGACTACACCATGACGTTCAGCATCCATGATGCCGCCAGCGGCGGTACTTCGCTGTGGAGTAGCGGGGCGCTGACTGTAGCGGTGAATGGCGGGGTGTTCAGCGTGCTGCTGGGCGAGAGTCCGCAACCGACGTTGAGCCTGGACTTCTCGGCAGACTACTGGGTCGAGGTGAACATCGCGGGCGATGTGCAGGCGCCACGGGTGAAGATGGGCTCCGTAGGCTACGCCTATATGGCCAGCGGGATCGTGCCGCAGACAGAAGTAGTCGGGTCATCGGGCTATCCGACGCTCAAGGGCAGCAACAGCGGCGCGGGCGCGGGTCTGCGGGGAGAGAGCGACCTGGGGATCGGGGTGCGTGGTGAGACGCAGGCAACGGACAGCAAGGGGGTGTACGGCGTTGCCAATGCGACTGAGGGCCAGACCACGGGAGTGTACGGGGTCAGCCAGAGTACCGGCGGAACCGGTGTGGTCGGCGAGGCGACGGCAACGACCGGCGTCAACTACGGGATTCGGGGAATGCACGTGTCGAACAACGGAGCGGGCGTGCTCGGATACGCCAGTGGCACCACCGGTGTGGCGGCCGGTGTCGCCGGCTACAGCAGTTCATCCACCGGCTCTGGCGTCGCCGGGCGGGCAACGTCCTCAACCGGCGTCAACTACGGGCTATACGGATCCAGCAATTCAACTGGTGGTTTTGGTGTCTACGCCAGCGCCAATGCATCCTCGGGCACGAATTACGGTGTCTACGGCACCACCAACTCCACCGATGGATTCGCAGGCTACTTCGATGGGCACGGGCACTTCAGCGGGAACGTTGGGATAGGGACAGACTCGCCGGACCGGAGTCTCTCCGTGGTCGGGTATGTCCGGGGCGCCAATGCCGCGGACGAGGCCGAATACGTGGAGATCGCCCATGAAGACAGCAACGCCGTGATCAACTGGAACGGTGACGGTCGCTTCGACATCAGATACGCCGATACGACACGAGTGACGGTGGAGCAGGACGGCGACGTGGGTATCGGGACGACGACGCCGGGAGCGACACTCGATGTCCGGGGAAGCGCCGTGTTCAATGAAGATGGCGGCAACAACGATTTCCGCGTCGAGGGAGACACCAGGGCAAATCTCCTGTTTGTCGATGCCAGCCTCGACCAAGTGGGGATCGGGACCGCATTGCCCAATGCCTTGCTCGATGTTCGCGGAGACGCTGTCTTCAATGAAGGTGGTGGCAACAACGACTTCCGCGTCGAGGGCGACACCGACCAGTACCTGTTCAGCACCGATGCACAGCATGACCGAATCGGAATCGGCACGGAATACCCGGAGGAACGCCTGGATATCAGAATCGCGGGCGGCGCGCTGAGGTGCCAAGTACATGCGGAGAGTGGCGAACCTGGAGAGCTCACCGTGTATGGTGTGAACGAGAATCGGAACGTCATCTTGTCCAGCACCAACGACTACGACAATAACGGTATGGTGGCGGTGTGTCGCTGGGATGGTATACGCATGGCCGGAATGCAGGTCGATGCGGCCGGTGATGGCATTGTCTGGGGGGATACCAAGAGTTTCCGTATGGCAAACCCGAAGGACCCGGGCACCGAGATCTGGTATGCGTGCATCGAAGGGCCTGAGGCAGCAGCGTATTTGCGCGGAACCGCGCGGCTGGAGAATGGCCGGGCCACGATCTCATTCCCGGAGCACTTCCAATCCGTAGCCATTGCGGAAGGCATGACGGTGCAGCTCACGCCGTTGTCCGCTGAATGCAAGGGCCTGGCAGTGACCAGAAAGAGCATCCAGGGCATCGATGTTGAGGAACTATGGGACGGGACGGGGACCTACGACTTCGACTACACGGTCATGGCGGTACGCACGGGCCACGAAGACTACCAGGTGATCCGGCCGGTGGAGCGAGAAGACGCCGAGGAGAGACCCGGGTTAGCCAGCGAGTTGTGAGGCACGAGCCGCGCAAAGCTCGAAATCCGAAGCAAACAAGGTCTCACGCCCCTCGACTGCGCTCAGGGTCAACGACAAAGCCGCAAAGCCCGCAAAGGAAGCAAAGAAGTGAAGAAGTGAAGAAGTGAAGAAGTGAAGAGGTGACGAAGAGAGCGAGTCGGCAGTCCGGGCTGAATACCAAACCCTGAACCCTGTCGCCTGCGAGCGAAGCGAAGCTATCGAGCGAAGCAAAGCCGGCAGTTCGCAGGGCTGAACCATGCTCTCAACGTCTAACCCCGCTGCTACCTTCTGAATTCTGAATACTGCCCTACGTCTCCTCACTTGTGCGGTCGGTGGGTGCCGCGAGGCATCTTCATGTCGTGCTGTGCGGTGCCCCGTGGAGCTCAAGCCTCATCAGCGTCGGCGACAAGATAGACGCTGAGGGTCCTGCGCAGTCTCCTATGCCGCTTTTGCGCCACACCTCGTCAACCGGGCCACGCATCATGATCGCCTCCCTGTTCCAGTGCCCGGCCCATACCTCGCCTTCATCGCCAGTCCTCACGGGATGTGTCGCGGCGCGACGCCATCCGTGGCACAGGGTACCTGAAGCTCCGGATCACGCGATCCACCCCGCCCGATGCTGTCCAGGTCGGCTTGCCGCACCCAGAAGGTGGTCAGACACTCCGGCCGGTCCAACTCAGAGTTGAGGTCGAATCGGTAGATGGCCTGCGTCGCGTCAAATGCAATGCGGTCAGGAAACACGATGGAACCGCTGGTACGGAGTGGCAGCACCACGTATGCGCTGTCGGCAAGGGATGCGAAGTCCCAGCCCACGGACAGCGGAATGTCCCGAACATCGGGCGAGTGGCCGAGTCGCGCATGCTCCGTCGAGAGGTGCGTGATCTCGATCCACAGGCTGTCGGCCTTGCGCAGTATGAGGAACGCCGGGGTATGCATTCCTTCCCCGCCGTAGTGACGAAGTTGGAAGGCATAGAGTGAATCCCCATAGACGAGACGGTGGGTGAAAGGCTCCGCCTGGACGGCATTCCCTCTCACCGTCGGCCGGCTGAACCCTGCCGGACTCGCCTCCGAGATCGCCCCAACCTCGGCGCGTACGAACGCACAGGATAGACATACCGCGCATGCAGCGAGGCGCCAGGTCCACGCGGCAGTCACGAGTGGGCCACCACCCGATTGCGGCCTCGCTCTTTGGCCGCGTAGAGGGCCCGATCAACGGCGCCGAGAAGTTCGGAGGGACTCGTACTGCCGACATCGTCGGCAACGCCGACACTGACGGTTGGACGTAGCGCCGCCGAGAATTCGGACGACGCCAGTGACTCGACCTCAAGACGGATGCGCTCGCCGATCAGGAGGGCGTCGCCAACACGAGTCTCCGGGAGTACGACGACAAACTCGTCACCGCCGTACCGTGCTGCCGCATCGACGGTTCGGCACGCCGACCTGATAACCGCCCCGACATGCCTTAGGACGGCATCGCCTGCGACGTGGGAATGCCGGTCGTTGATATCCTTGAAGCGGTCCACGTCGATCATGATAAGTGCCAGAGGATGCCCGAATCGCCGCGCGCGCCGGAATTCGTGATCCAGCATCTGCTCCAGGTGCCTGCGATTGGAGAGGCCGGTGAGCGCATCCTCGCGGGTTTCCTGCTCCAGCAGTGCCGACTTCTCCCTGAGTTGTTCCACGAGCGCGCTCTTCTCCTGGTCAGACCTGCGCAGCCGCTCGCTGGCCGCCTCCAGCTCCTGATTTGCCCGGGCCAGCTCAACGTGGCGGAGACGGTGCATCTCCCCGTCGTGCCGGACCTTGCCGAGTTCAAGCCGCAGCCTCAGCGCCTGGGCTGCCTCCTCTGCCTGCGCCTCGAGCAAGGCTGTCTTCTCGTGATGAAAGGCCTTCCAGTGCTCAAGCGCCCTGGAAAGATCTCCCGTTGCCTCGTAAGCCGTTGCCAGCGCCTCGTGGGCATTCCTGACCCATTGCCGGTATCCAGTGCGATGGGCGATGGCGAGCGCCGCGTGGAGGTGAACGAGGGCACCGTGGGGATCGTGCGCGTCGCATCGAGTGATTCCGATGCTCATCTCGGCGTTCATTTCCACCGTCGCGTTCCCTGCTCTTTGACCTACGTCCAGACTTTGGAGCAGCAGACGCTCAGCCTCTTCGTAGGCACCCAGCAGGCGATAGGTATCGCCCATGTTGCCGAGGGTCAGGGCTATCGTTTCCGGATCCTGCATTGCCGTGGCTGCCTCATGGGCCTTTTCGTAGTGCTGTAGCGCGCGGGGATAGTCCTGACGGTCCCTGCATACCACCCCGAGGTTGTTGAGGCATTTGGCCTGGTGCTTTCGATCTCCGAGCCTCTCGAAGACCTCGGCGCCCCTCTCGAATGCCTCCATGGCCGATACCCAGTCTCCGAGGAGCTGGTGTACGACGCCGATGTTGGCAAGTGCGGTTGCGGTCCGATCCTGGTCACCGATTTCCTCGGATACGGCAAGACTCCGATGGCAGTACTCCAGCGATTTCGAGTAGTCCCCCAGCTTCTCGTAGATCGTGCCGATATTCGAGAGCGTGGCGGCCTCGGCACGGCGGTCTGAAGCAACCTCCCGGAGCCGGAGGCTGTGCTCATAGGCCCCGAGAGCCTCTGCGTACTCTCCTCGTGCCACCTGCACGTTCCCAAGCATATTCAGCGAGGAAGCCGCACCATCCTGGTCAGACGCCTCCTCGCAGAGAGAGAACGCCTCCCGGGCACAGTTCGCTGCCTCTGACAGCTCTGACAGCCGGACATGACCTGCTGCAGAGGCGAGCAGGCTCCGGGCGAGCCCTCTTGGATGCGACAGCTCGCGCGCAAGGGTGGCCGCTTCCCTCCCCAGCAAGATGGCGCGTCTGGGGTCTTGGGCGCGCAACTCCCACGCTAAGGCTGCCAGCGCGTCCACGCGGGCGGCTGTTGCCGGGTCTTCCCGTGACATGCGTTCGAGACTGGCTTCGAGCTCGGCAACTGTGAAGGTCACGGCATCCTCAAGGCACTCTCGGCCGCGGTCTGGGATTCGGAGTGCGCCGTTGAGGTCAAGTCTTGAATCGACAATCTAGGGGGAAGGCAGCCGTGCCGCCTGAACTCGCAGCACAAAACGCTGGGAAGCGGCAGGTTCGCGGCCTGTGGCACGTAGACCCTTGTTTGAGAGAACATGCAAAGCTCGTACAGGTGCTCGTGCTTGACCGCCCCAGCTCAACGATTACGACTACGATACCGACCCCGAACCCCGCCCCGGCGGGCGACCAGGAACGATCGCCCCTACGAGGCAACGGTTCCTCGCAGAGCTAGGTAGGGGCGGGACTCTGTGCCCGCCCGGGTGACACGCCGCAGAGCGGCGTGGCTACAACTCGGCGTACTCTCACCCTCGAAAAACCTGAGGGCGCCCCGCACCCTCAGAGGCTCGACTGAACTGTGAACTCCGCGCCAGGTGTTATTGGCCATCGCGCTCGTGGACCATTGTGACGGGGGTGGCGCGGTCGCGCTGGGCGTCATCGTATCGCAACCGCCGATCCGACGTGGCGGAGCGGGGGGAGACGCTCACGTTGAGATCCGCGCCCAGCGCGCGAACAAGGCGGATCATGGTCGTCAGAGTGAAGTTGGCATCGCCTCGGAGGATCTTGGTGACATACGCCTGAGATGTGCCGAGCCTGCGTGCCAACTCTGCCCTCGACACCCCCCGTTCGGCCATCAGGGCGCACAGGGACTCGGTAAATCCGATCGCCGCAATCTCGGCATGGTACTCCGGCGTCTCCTCCATCCGCTTGATGAAACTGCCGTAGTCCTCTCGTCCCATGGCGCTCGTCTCCCTACAGATCCACGATGGTCACGCGGCCCTGGCGTCGGGCCTCGCCGTACTCCTTGGCTGCAGCCTCGGCCCTTCCCGATCCGCAGTACCTGCATATTAACCTATAGGTTTAATCCGTCAAGCGTGCCGTGCCACAAGGGCGGGATCGGAAGCGCGAAGCACGAAGCCCGAAACAGGAACCAGGGAAGGGTGGAATGATGGAATGACGCTTCCAAAGGGGTAGGCGGGACTGTGGGCACGATTCCCCCCTGTTGGTGCAAGGGCTCGAATCGGGCGACGGCGCATGCCGCCGTCATGAATGAGAGCAAACGGTATCGCGGGGGCAGTCGGCAGTCGGCAGTCGGCAGTCGGCAGTCGGCAGTAGCCAGTCGGCAGTAGCCAGTCGGCAGTAGCCAGTCGGCAGTAGGCAGTCAGCTAACGGGACCATCTCCTCACTCCTATCTCCTTACTCCTCACCCCCATGTCAGAGCGAAGCGAAGCCCGAGGGGCAAAGAGGTGAAGGGTCAAAGAAGTGAAGAAGTGAAGAAGGCCGGTCGAGCTCTGCTCGACACCATCTTTCGCACTCCGCATTCCGCACTCAGGGAGCGAAGCGAAGCGTCCATCATTCCGACCCCGACCCTGCAAACAGGGGTGTCCCCGGTGTAGCGGTTCATCCATCCGCCCAAAGCTGTGAGATGGGCACCGCGCACAGTTTGTCGCCAAAACGCGCCACGGCGTCGCCATCATAGAGCACGACACCAGCGGCAAAGCTCTCTTGCGCGGCGTCCTTCAACTTCCGCAGTCCCCGGAAATCATTGCCGGTTACGGTTGAACCCGCCTTCACTTCCACTCCGGCCACACGCCCTTCGGATTCGCACACGACGTCCACTTCGACCTGGTCCTTGTCACGGAAGTGGTGGAAGGCAAATCCCTCCTCCTCCCAGCTGGCCAATCGTCGTAGCTCTTGATACACAAAGGTTTCCAGCAGCCTTCCGAACAGAGGGCGGTCTGCCCACAGGGAATCACCGTTCAATCCCAGAAGGGAACAGGCCAGTCCAGTGTCGCCGAGATGCAGCTTGGGTGTCTTCACAAGCCGCTTCATCCGGTTCCTGTGCCATGAGGGCAATTCGTCCACCAAGAAAATCCGGGACAACAGCGTCAGATACTCGCGAATCGTCTGGCGGCTGATCTGAAACGGCGCCGCCAGCTCCGAGATATTCACCAGGCACGCCGTCTGTCCTGCGGCCAATGCCAGCAGACGCGGCAACGCATCCAATGCGCTGATCCGTGCCAGATCTCGAATGTCGCGCTGGATCGGGGTGTCGGCATAATCCCGATACCAGGCCGCACGGCGGCGTTGGCCAGTACGCGCCAGGGCAGCCGGGAAACCACCACCGACCACCCGCTCTGCCAGGGCCTTTCCGAGACGCAGCCCGGGCAGACCCGCCCTGAAGTCCGCGGCAAACAGCCTTGAAAGAAACCCGCAAGGCTTCCTGCCCAACTCCGCCTGTGACAGCGGATGCAGCCGCAAGATTTCCATCCTGCCGGCCAGCGAATCCGCCAGTCTGGGCACCAACAGCACATTGGCCGACCCAGTAAGGATGAAGCGGCCGGGCGTCCTGCGCGTGTCCACCGCCGCCTTGAGCGATGTAAAAAGCTCCGGGACTTGCTGCACCTCGTCCAGCACCGCTCGCTCCGGCAGATCGGCCACAAAACCAACCGGATCGGCCTGGGCCGCTGCCCGCTGGACATCGTCGTCAAAGGTGAAATAGGCAAGACCGGCCCGATCCGCCACGAGCCGGGCCAGCGTTGTCTTTCCGCACTGGCGAGGCCCGTGGATCAGCACGACGGGCGAATCCGCCAGGGCCTCCACGATGCGCGGACGTAGAAAGCGGGGATACAAGGCTTCTCTATTCATGACGGCTCTCTGTAACAGACGTGGCGGCCAATTGCCAGTTCTTACTCGTCCAATAGTCGATAGAGTGCCGTCCAATTGTCGGTGGGAATGCGGAGCAACCCCACGCGACGGCACTACGCCGTCACCACAGCAGGGCAAACGGTATGGCGGGAGGAGGGGGAAGTCAAGA
>JAFGKV010000134.1 GCA_016928395.1 Candidatus Fermentibacterota bacterium
CTCCGCCACCTGTACCTTGTACCCCACCCATTCCTTCTGCCGCACCGTGTCCTTCGTGCTCCACTGCGCCTCCGGGTCATGCGGATTACGCACCGCCTTCGACGGCTGCGCACGCCGCTGGGCCACCTCCCCCTCAACCACTCCACCCCCAAAACACCCGTAGGCTTATTCAGCAGAATCGCTTCTTGATGTTTAAGCGACGGAGCATGAGTGGCGCGCGGCACGCTGGAGAGACCGCAACTTCATGAGCAAATCAGGGAACAGGAAACAGGTCACAGAATGAGCAGAAGCCTAGATCTCTTCGGGCCCTGAAGGACGATAGATGCACCCCGTCTTCCTTGCCGACACCGACCGATTCATAGAGGACTCGATCTAGGTTCGACATTTCCTGGGCGCCTTCTGCATGAGTGCCGTGGGCACTCATCGCGCTCAACTCCTTTGCGTCGCTTGACGGCTGTGGGGGGCAGAACAATGGGAAACGCGAAGTAGTGCATGCTAAACGGGCTAGAACCCAAGACTCCCACGTCAGGCGGCACGACTGGCAGCACGGCGAGAAGCTGGTGCGCTTCGATGGCTTCAGGCTGAGCACGGCATACAACGATGCTCGCAGCGCTCGCCTGCCGTGCCTGAGCCGGTTCTTGCCTTGAGCCCTGCGGCTGGGATACGAGAATCCAACCTTTCGGGCTCGGCAACCGTCCTACCAAATGAGTTGAGTGGTGCAGCAGTGGCTATGCATGATCGTGGCTTCATGATAGGAACCGTCACCCTCCCGGTGGGGCGTGGTTCGGCGGGGGATTCGGGCATGTAGGTACCGAAGTCCCTCGGCGCAGCGTCATGGCACAGTCATCCAGAGCTGCACGGACGGCGGTCCGGCGGCCGGCGCGGCTTGCCCGGCCCACAGTTCACGTGGGGAGGTCCTCCCCGATCGGAGGTGAGAACAGTGAGGACACATGTGCGTGTGACGGCGTTCCTGATGGGCGCGCTTCTGGCCATTCCGCAACTCGCTCGGCCGTGCTCCTCGTTGGCCTTCCCGAACGAGGACTTCCTCGTTTTCGGCGCGAACTACGACAACCTTCTCATTCCCGGTCAGTTGTTCATCAACAGGCGAGGCGTCCACAAGACCGGATGGGAGGCGGGCACGACGGGGAAGGTCGCCTCGTGGGTCTCGCGCTACGGCAGCGTCACCATTTCCTCCACCGGCTACCAGCTGCCCTGGGGCGGCATGAACCAGGCGGGCCTTGTGTTCAGTACGATGTACGTGCCTGGAACGGCACCGCCCGCTCCTGACGAACGACCGCCCCTGATGGGTGTGATCTGGTGGCAGTACATGCTCGACATGTGCGCCACGATCGAGGAGGTGAGGGCCGCGTCGGCGGATATCCGGCTAGGGGACACGGTGGATCACTACCTCCTCTGTGACCGTACTGGGGCTGCGGGGGTGGTCGAGTGCATAGACGGGCACCTGGTCATCCGAATGGGTCGCGACCTGCCAGTCCGGGCCCTGGTCAACGCACCCTACCAGGAGCTTATGGTCCGTTGGACGGAAAGGGCACCGGGACCTGCCGACCCTTACAGTTCTGGCAATCGGTTCTCACGGCTCGCCGACGGGATGGCCACCTTCAGGGGGGGAAGCACGGAGGAGGCCGTCGGATACGCCTTCGAGCTTTTGGCCGGTGTCGCTAACGCGTACACGCGGTGGAGCTTCGTGTGCGACACACGTGACCTGGTGTTCTATCTGAAGTCGTTCCAGAATCCCAGCCTCAGGTTCGTGGACCTGAAGGAAATCGACTTCGGATGCGGCAGGCCGACGGCAATGCTCGACGCGCATGCCGACCTCGAAGGGGATATCACCGCCGCCTTCCACGATTACTCGCATGAAGAAGCAGCTGCCCATATGGTCACCGCTGTAGCCGAAGCCCGGCCGGATGTCCCCGAAGAGATGATTCGCCAGATCCTCGCCCTTCTCGAGAGCTTCACCTGCGAGCAACCCGGGGAATAGCGGAGTCGAGGGTCGTCAAATCCCCCGTCGCCGCGGGCATGGCGTGCGCCCCCGGCCGTCTTGACGGCCCGGCGGTGGCCGCGTATTCGATCTCGAATACGCTTCATCAGTGGCCGGCTTGAATCCCTCGCAAGTCCACCCCAGGGGAGTCCCACCGTTCGAGCGATTCAGGAGTACACTGCAGACGGCGGGTCGCTGGGGCGGCCCGCCGCGTTGCGAAAGACGCGGTAACTACTTGAGAATCACTGCAGAGGTGACCCATCCTGTGGCAGTATGAGCCCGAGCGAAGTAGGTGCCCGAAGCCAAGTCGCCACGAACCCATGAAAGGCTGTGCGCACCCGAGGTCAACTCGCCTTCGAACATTGTCATGGCGAGCCGTCCCGTCAGGTCGTAGAGCCCGACTGAGACGCGCTGGTCCTGAGGCACCCTGAGCAGTAAGGTGCCTCCATCCATGGCCGGCACCGGCGCTGCGACCAGGCTCAGGTTCGTCAGCATGGTGCCGGCTACCGAAACCGTCACCGGCCCGAAAACCTCGGTCGTTCCCGCGAAATCTACCTGAGCTGGGGGACGTTGATTCTGAAAGTGCGTAGCGGACAGGGGAGCGGTTCGCTGAAGCGGCTGTGACCCCGCGGCGGGCGAGGTTTAAGAAGACGATACGCACCAGGCTCTCCGAATAGACCGACGAAGCCCGACTGGCGGCTCCAGACCCTCCAGGCGCCACTATTCTCATATGAGAATAGTGGCACGAATGATCTGACGGCGTCATGGACACGTTGGTAACACGGCGAATTGCTGACTCAACAGGAAGATGGACGAGGCCCTTCCGCAACGGAAGGGGGCGCTGTCTGCGGTTGCTGACACGATCAGAAAGAGGGTGGCGCATGCATCTGCCCGACTCACCACCGGCCACAAATTGGACAGAATCACCGATTTGAATTGGACACTCTGATGCGCATATGCGCATTTCGGAATGAGTTACCACCCGTTTCGGGAATAACTTACCAGTGGGCGGAGCGTAGCGACGCTGGCATGGGCACAGGTAAGCGAGTGGAAAGTGTGCGTCAAGAGTAGGGGGTGTGGACGTGCATCGGAGTGCGCCCTGGCGGACGACGTTCCTCCTTTCACGTTCCCCCTGGGGAGGGGGGGTTCATGTCTGTCAAAAAGGCAGCGCACCTCCGAGGAGAGGAAGAGGGGCTGGATGAAGAGTTCTCTGGTGCGGGCTCTTCCCTCGGAGACGCCATCATACGGATCTCCTCCCGTGGCGGCAAGGGGTACACTCGCCCTGAGCCTTGGCCCGCCCCTGATGGGTGACCCCGCTACTTCCTGACATAGATCCTCCTGGCCGGCTACGGGATTTCCGCCTGGAAGTCGAACTCGCCAACGCGGTTGGAGACGCCCAGGAGCTGTTCTGTAGCGTTGACCGCACTCACCAGGTAGGTGCGGTTCGCTTCCGGATCTGTGACGCCGCTGGTGCTGGACCACGTGGAATCGGGGTGTGTGATGACGGCGAGCCGGTACTCATAACCAGGGGCGCCGCCAGGCGGGAAATGGGGCAGATTGCTGGCGCCGTAGACCCAATAGTCAGACGCATCTGGAAGAGTGGTCCACGTGAGAACAAGCTGATCGTTGTCGAGAGCACCGGAAAGAGAGATGTCGCTCACGCCCCGCGCATACTTGACGGCGTGGTTCGTCATATCGCCGTATGCGATATGGGGTAGACCGGAGCCGTCCAGAGCCAGAGAGGTAGTATACCCCATGCTTCCATCCCAGTCCACCGTGTGGACATGCCACTCCGATGCGTCGCGGTATGCATACTTCAGATCCCAGTTCGTCGGGTCGAAGTAGCTGATATGCGGAAACCCCGATGCATCCAAGGCCAGCGAAGTGAATTGGCCCACATTCCCTGTCGAATCCACTACCTCGATGGTCCACGCCGAAAAGCCACGATACGCGTATTTCAGATCTTGGTTTGTGGCATCCCGGTAGCTGATGCGCGGCCTGCCCAAGTTGTCAAGGGCGAGTGACGAATGTGCACCCACTTCCCCCGCTTCGTCTACTGTCTCGATCTGCCACCCCGATCCATCTCGATACGCGTACCTCAGGTCACTTGACGCATAGTGGCGATAACTGATGCGGGGTTGGCCAAACGCGTTCAGGGCGATGGAGGTAGATGCGCCCGAAGCGCTCGTATAGTCTACGATCTCAGCATGCCACCCCGATTCATCACGATATGCGTATTTCAGACAGTGAACCTGGTCCTCATCATAGACTCCCTGATAACTGATGTGGGGGTGCGCTGAAGCATCCAGTACCAACGATGTATAGGAGTCCACTTCTCCTACGGAGTCTACGATCTCGTCATGCCAACCCGTGGCGTTCCGGTAGGTGTACTTAAGATCGTCATTCGTAGCGTCGTGGTGGCTTATGCGGGGTCTGCCCAAGGTATCCAGAACAAGAGACGGAGCGTGCCCCAATGATCCAGATCCAATCGAGTCCGCCGTTTCGAAATGCCACCCCGATGCGTCACGGTACGCATACTTCAGTTGGCCCAGATGTCGGTAGCAGATTCGGGGTCCGCCGAACTCGCTCAAGGCCAGCGAGAGACCCCCAGTCGTAAACCCACCGGAAACAACGGTTTCAAAGCTCCATCCACCCGGTTGGGAGGGCGCGAGGTTGGGGCAGACTGCCACCGCAAAGGCCGCTATGAGACTGACTGTGCGACCCCTGCTGGGATGGGAGACAGTGTGACACATCTTTGACCTCCTGGCCGAAGAGATCCTCGGGGCGGCTGAGGGAAATGTCAAAAGCACGGCTCAGCATCTCCACGGTGAGATGTACATAGTCCCTTTGCGCTTTGGGCGCAAGACCAAAACAGCATCCAGGCTCTGTTCGGGGTCGATAACCGGAGGAAGGGTAGGGTAAAGACAGGATGCGAGCCCGCAGTGTCCCAAGTCCGGTGTTGGCTACCGAAAGGCAGCGACGGCTTGGCAGGCACTCGGGGACTGAATCTACCTTAGAGACCTCGGGCATCGACCGACGTTCCACTGGTCAGGTCATGGCCGCGGAGAACGTGATCTGGTGGAGAGCGGTGTGGGCAAATCCCTAGTCTGCAATCTTCGATCGCTCTCACGGCCCCGCGCCCATGGCGTAACGGTGGCGAGGCAGTCAGGGGTGTTCATTCGCGCACCGAAATCAACCCGCCTGGCGAACACGCGATCCGAGGGCGGTCTGTGGCCTCGCCGAGATGGTGGAGGCTGACAGGCATCCACATATCGGAACGGGGCCACCAGGCTGCATGCCGGCCTCCATGCGATGCACACCCGTGCAGGTCTCACGCGACCGGGTTCGGGGACGCCGACCGGCTCAGGGGACGGGCAGCTCCCAGTCGAAGTCGATGCAGTGCAGCGGCGGCATGGAGGCGATCTCCAAAATCGCGCGCCGGAGTTCGCCCGGATGGCTCTGCATGGACTGCGCGTAGTAGATGGGCGGGTTGTCGTGATCGTACAGAACATTGGGCTCATTGCCTATGGCAGCCACGTTGACGCGGGTCCAGGGGACGCCACCGAGGATCGCGATGTTCGTGAGATCGATGGCATGTTTGCACGGGTACCACACGGGATTGTAATCGAATCCGGGCCACTGTGCATTGGGCGGCTGTGCGTGATCCCACTGGGCTTGGAGCCGCAGGTAGCGGCATCGCAGCCCCGCGATGAAGCTCGCTGCCTCGCGCTCGGCCCACCAGGCGGCATTCTCGGGCGATGGATCTCGAACGAGGCTCCAATGGCCGAAGAGGTCGTAGGCCTGCAGGTAGCGGTCATTGGAGGGGTCTTCGTCTAGTGACCAGGGCTCCATACTGGTAACGAAGTTGTCCGAAGGCCCTTCGACGTCGATGAGGTAGGCGACCTGAAGCTCAGGATATCTGCCCAGGCAGCCGGCGCCCATGGTGATGCCATAACTGCTGGTCACGACACCTACATTGTCGTCACGCACATTGGGCAGGCCGTGGACGAACTCCATGACGGCCTCAAGGTCATCCTGGTGCGCAACGCCGTTGTGATCCTCCTCGCCGTCACTGGGATGCTGCACCCCTCGCCCCTCGGCATTGAAGTGCACCTCGACAAAGCCCGATGCGGCCACCTGGAGGTTGCCGTTCTCACCTGCGCCAAGCCCGCCGGGAACATTGACGACCGCGGGGAATAGCTCGCCGGGATAGAGGGCGGGATTCGGCTGGATGATCTTGGTCCACAGAGCACTGCCGCTGGGCGCGATGACGAAATACCCCTCAACCACTGTGGTGGCATAGGTGATCGGATACTCCCAGATGACCGCGCCAGCCGTGTCGACTTCCCGGATGGAAGCGTCCACCGAGTACAGAGTTGTCTGTCCCTCGAGACGGTCGGCGTCGTAGGTCAGTCCGCCGGTGGGATGCTCCCACACGACTGAACCATCGGGCGCAACCTCCAGAATCCGCTCGTGGTTGGAGTCGACGATGATGGTGTGACCATTCGCGAGACGGTCGGCATCCCGCGGCCAGTCCAGGCCGGCTGCATAGGTCCAAACGATAGCGCCTCCCGCGGTCACCTCGATGATGCGATTGTTGTTGGAGTCTGCGATGATGGTGTTGCCGCCCGAGAGACGGTCGGCGTTGTGGGGACCGTTGAGCCGATTGGGTCCGCCTCCCGCGACCCCGGTCACGCCGAATTGCCAGACGATGGTCCCGCCACCGTCGATCTCAATGACCCGATGGTTGTCTCGATCCGTGATGAGCAGGTGACCTCCGGCCAGAACATTGGCGTCGTTGGGATAGTGCAGGGTGGATCCGTCGCTCAACGAGATATCGTCACTGCTCCACAGCACGCCTCCAGCTCTGTGCACGATGATGACGCGGTCATTCCCCGTATCGGAGATGACGATGGTCGAGTCGGTGACAATGTCTGCATTGTGAGGCCAGGAGAGCCCTGTGTCCAGCGACCACAGGATGCTGCCGCTGCGGTCCATCTCTACGACCGCACCGCCGCTCATGTTCAGGGGGCCTCCGTCGGTAACCAGGAGGCTGTCCCCCCCCACGAGATCAACATCGTGCACGCGGATGGGATAATAGGCATCTGTGAGAGCCGGCGGAGGACCAAGCAATACCATCGCAAGAAGTACGGTGAGACGAGACTGCATTGTGACGCTCCTCTGTAGCGGTACGTGTACGAGACAGGCCTCTGCATCGCAGGATGAATCCTTTCGGTACTCCTTGGACGGCGCGGGCCATGGGTGGTTTATCTCGGGAGTGCGTGTGGAATCGGTGCTCCATTCCTATCTTCTCTCCTTCTCAGGCTCCCACGTCTCGCGACGCGGGAACACAACACCCGGATCACGCAGGAGAGACAATCCGTCCATGGCACGTAGATTGCAGCGGTGTGAGTCTGAGATAGAGGAGCAGCACATCACTGCCCGATCAGTACCCAATCAGGAGGGAGACTCTCAATGATCAAGATCGGCATACTCATAGGCAGCACCCGTCCCGGTCGCAACGGGGAAGCGGTTGGTCATTGGGTCTTCGAGATTGCGCAAAAGCGCAGCGACGCCGAATTCGAACTGGTAGACATCAAGGATTTCAACCTTCCTTTGCTCGACGAGGAGATTCCGCCGTCTGCGGGCGAGTACGAGCATGCGCACACGAAGGCCTGGGCAGCCAAGATCGCGTCGTTCGACGGCTTCGTGTTCGTGACGCCCGAGTACAACCATGGGACCTCCGGTGCACTGAAGAACGCCATAGACTTCGTGTATCAGGAATGGAACAACAAGGCTGCCGGATTCGTGAGCTACGGGAGCGCCGGCGGAGCACGGGCGGTCGAGCAATTGCGGCTCGTCATGGCCGAGTTGCAGGTGGCGGATGTGCGCGCCCAGGTGATGCTCTCGATGTTCACCGACTTCAAGGATTGGAGTATACTCACTCCTGCCTCCTATCAGGAGGGGTCCGTGACGGCCATGCTCGATCAGCTTATCGCCTGGAGCAAGGCCATGAAAGCTGTTCGCGAGCACTGAGCGACGATCCACCCCCGGGCGTGATAGTGGACGGAATGAGGGTCGGGCGGGCGAATCCACACAGTACTGATCATTAATCGCAGAGTGAGTCGTCAGGCGACTGCGGTCTGAGCGAGTGTGAAGTCAGCAATTGGCCGCTGCACGGCACTGCCGACGCGAAAGGCCCGGCATCAGAAACAGAGCCCTCAGCTCTGCATGTCTGCCGGCTTGCAGGACCACCGGATAGTGGAGGTTCAAAAGTGAAGCTCGACTCGATGAAGGGGAGACTCCTCGGTCTCGTGGCGTGGCTGGCAGTAAGCTTTACCGCTGCCGCCTTCGGCGGCATGGCATCCGCCCGCGCCGGAGACTTCTATCTGCTGCTTGTCCGTCCGCCATGGGCTCCCCCTGCGTGGGTCTTTGCTCCAGCCTGGACCCTGCTGTACTTTCTCATGGGCGTGGCCGCATGGCTGGTATGGCGGGAAGGCGGCTTCCGCGGGGCTCGAACGGGTCTCTCACTGTTTCTGATCCAACTGGCTGTCAACGCACTATGGACATGGCTGTTCTTCGTGTGGCGTGTGGGAGCGGTGGCCTTCGGTGAGATTCTCATACTCTGGGTGCTGATTCTCTGCACGATCGTCGCATTCTGGCGGGTGCGCCCCATGGCCGGAGTCTTGCTCCTCCCCTATCTGGCCTGGGTAAGCTTCGCGTCTGCGCTCACCTATGCAGTCTGGCAGGGCAATCCCGGGCTGCTGTCCTGACCTCAGACCCTGCGGCGAGGGGTCACGGCCCGCCGGGGGGCACCCCACAAGTAACCCGCGGCAGCGATGATTCTTCACAATGCGGAAGGCCGGCAAGGAGGCCAAGAAAATCCAGTCGCGACCCGGGTTGCCCGTGCTTGACCAGGCGAAGCCGGCCGGGTTCTTTCTCCCCGTGCCGTTCCGACTGCCTCGTATGACTCAAGGAAGTGAAGCCGCACGAGGGGATGACCACCATGGCGCCGGGGGCAGATTCAAAGGGATGATCCACTCGGCCGCGTCACAAGCGCAGCGCCGTACGACCATTGCAGCTATCACACCCAAAGGGAGTATGAGATGGTGAAATCGGTCATCATCGCTGGCGCCCTCTTCGGCGTCTTGTCGCTGGCCTTCCTGGTCACGGGCATCGCGGCCGCGAAGCGTCGGCACTTCAGCGGAGTTCCTGCAAACCTGCTCCTCTCGGTGCTTCTGATCGGGCAACTTGCGCTGTGCGCCCTCATCGTGGTTGGGACCCAGGGCTATCGAGCGTTGACACAGGAACACGCCGCAGCCACCATCGAGACCTATCCTATCGGCCCCGGCTCCTTTCGAGCTGTCTTCGCTTTTCCCGATGGATCCGACACGTCCTTCGTGATCGCCGGTGACCAGGTGTACGTGGATGCGCATATCCTGAAGTGGACGTCTCTGGGAACGATCCTGGGCCTAGACACGGCCTACGAGCTCGACCGGGTGTCCGGGAGATACTTCCGCCTGGAAGATGAGCAAGCAAAGCCACGAACCGTCTATTCGCTGGCCCGCAAGAAACGTGTTGACATGTTTAGCGTGCGCCGCCGCTATCAGTTCCTCGATCCGTTGGTGGATGCTGAATACGGATCCGCCACATTCATCGCCGCCGACCGGCCAGCCCGGTTCGAACTCCGCGTATCGCTGACCGGCCTGCTCATCAGGGAGACGGCGGTATCGCCTCGCACTCGAATACCCGCGACGTGACATACTGAGGGTGCCGGCCCATCACGGATCGAAGAAACGCCGGTCGTGAGCCGAGTCTGTGGGGTGGGCTCCGGCCCGTGAGCATGAAAGTCCAACGGCCGCAGCGCCTTCGGCGCCACGCCTCGCCTCAGTCCATCTGCGGGGTGCGGAGCGGGTGAGCCCCCGGAGCCGCCGCCCGGCGAACGGACGCCTTTTCCCCGGGCCTGGACAATAGGTTGTCGAATCAGAACGAACGGCATTCATTGCCGCGGTGCCCGCAGTCCTGGCGTCTCCATTACGCCTTCCCGCGCCGCATCATGTCGATCACCCATGGGATGCAAGGCTCCCATGGCGTGGTCACCCACTGAACCTGCCGCGGAACTGCAGAATGGTGAACCTGGATCGTCACGTATGCATGAGTTCGTTGAGAACTGATCCCATGCCTCTTTACCTCAGCCGTTCCGGCACGCGACGTATCGTGTGCGGGGCCGGGCAAAGGAGCATCCCCGTGTCATTCCAGATGTGTGTGTGCCTGACCGTACTGTGCCTCGCTGCCGTGCCTCCCTGGGTTGGCGGTGCCGACGCCACGCAGCCGGGTGCGGCTCCCCTCATCTATCTCAAGTACGCAGCCTTCGATCCGATTGCCGGGGAGCCGGCCGTGCCGCCGATGCTCCAGGCCCGTCCCGAGAATACCGTGCGCCTGGTGCATGTGGGCCGCCCGCTCCAGAACGATGAGATCGCCACGCTGGAAGCCGCCGGAGCCCAGGTTTTGAGCTATGTGCCCGAATTCACCTATCTAGTGAACCTTCAGGAGAGTGACCGAGCCCGCGTGGCCGGGCTTCCTCTTACCCGATGGATCGGCGAGTTCCATCCGGCATACAAGATCCAAGCCGGGCTTCTTGGCTCGGATGAGGGCGACCTGGAGCTGAATGTCATGTACTTCCGGGAAGTAACCTCGAACGGGCGCCCGGACCGCCTCATGGAGATCGTGGCGCGGTGCGGGGGGATCGTCACCGAGGACGACGGCCTCTTCCCTCTGCTCAGGATCCGGTGTGCGCCTCGATGGATCCAGACCCTGGCCTCGCTTCCCGAGGTCAGATGGATCGACAGGTATGACCCTCCGGTGCGGGCCATGAACTACACACGAGTTGCTGTGGGCGCGGGCACTGCCGCCGCCGGTGGTTTCACCGGGTCGGGCATCGTGGGTGAAGTCAAGGACGACGGCATCGATCAGACTCACCAGGACTTCGGGAATCTCATCGGCACCTACGGATCGCCTGCAGTAGACTCGCATGGCACCTGCACGTTCGGCATCGTGTTCGGTGACGGGACCGGGTCGGCCAATGCGACGGGCATGATGCCCTCCGGGAGCGGCGTGTTCGCCAACTGGAGCACGAGTCGTTCGGCATCGATCCAGAACCTGAAGAACACCTGGGGCGGCGTGTTCCAGACGAACAGCTGGATTCAGGGAAACCTGGATGGCGACTACAGCTCCTACTCGAACCAGAATGATGACGCCGTCGTCCTCCACGACGTGCTCATGCTCTACTCCGCGGGCAACAGCAACTATGGGGTCGGGTCACAGACAGTCTCCCAGGATGCCGTCGGGAAGAATGTCATCGCGGTGGGCGCGGTGTGCCACTTCAACACCGTGGATCTAAGCGATGACCGCTGGCAGAACGGAGGCTCGGGCAACACGCCGTCGCAGGGTCCGGCGGCAGACAGCAGGATCAAGCCCGATCTCTGCGCATTCTTCGATTATATCTACACCACCGATCGCCCCGGCGCGGCCGGATACGCAAACGGAGACTACTTCACGTATTTCGGCGGCACCAGCGCGGCGGCACCCATCGTGGCCGGGTCGGCAGGCCTGGTCTACGAGATGTACGGGGCAGACCACTTTGGCACCGGGGCGCTTCGCACCACTCCCCATGCGGCAACGGTGAAGGCGATCCTCATCGCCAATGCCCATCAGTACAGCCTGACCGCGGCGAACCGCTACAGACAGGGGTGGGGCCTACCGGATGTCGGTCGTATCCATGAGGTGGGACCGAATCAACTCATCATTGACGGGGGGAATCCTCTGTGTACCGGTCAGACATGGTCCACGAACGTGACCCGCTTCAGCGGTGAGGAGCCTTTGAAGCTCTCGTTGGTCTGGAGCGACAAGCCGGGCGAGGCCTCATCATCCCGGGCGCTGATCAATGACCTTGACCTGAAGGTCACAGACCCCAATGGCGATGTCTACCGGGGCAACTGCGATCTCGTCTCCTCACTCTGGTCTAGCCCGGGAGGCTCGTTCGACCGCTACAACAACGTGGAAAACGTGTTCATTCAATCACCGATCGCCGGCGCCTACCTGGTCGAAGTAGTCGCGTTCAACGTTGCACAGGACAATGATCCCGCCGCAGGCGTGAATCAGGACTTCTCCCTCGTGGCCACCATGACGGGCGGGTCAGCGCTGGCTCCCATGGGCCTGTCCATACAGCAGATCGATGCGACCACCGCCCGGCTGTCGTGGTCTGCCGTCACCGGAGCAACGCACTACTGCCTCTACCGGAGCCAGTCGCCTTACTTCAGCGCCTCGGCATTGGCCTGGCAAACCGTGGCAGCTCCTACGCTGCAGTACGATTTCACAGCAGGCGTAGGCGATCCGAGCACGAGCTACTACTTCCGCGGAGTCGCCCGAAACGCCACCGAGAGTTCACCGGAGTCGAATATCGTCGGCGAGATGGACTATGACACCGACATCCCCTGACTTCGGATTTCGGTGCCGCGCATTGGGACCCTGTCAGCAGACCCACGCTGAGAGAGGCGGGTTCGCTGTGAGACACCTCGTGCGATCGTCTTTCGCGGCCGCTACTCGCGCGGCATCTCCTCACGCCGGGTTGCCAAGACCAAGGCGGGTCACGCTCGGATAATGGCCCACGACGGATTCATCTGTGCGTAGAGACGGGTCACTTAGCAGAGGAGTTGGTGCTGGCGGGCAGCCGATCCGGCGGAGGTCTCTCGCTCCATAGGTCGCGATCCTCGGCGACTCTGCGCACTGCATGTGACTGGCGTGCACCGGCCCTTGGTTCACACCGGGCGTGGGATGGATCGGCAAGAGCTGCCTCTTGGTGGCGCCCGAGGCCGGGCCTCGGGTTCGCTGGGAAACGTTTCTCACCGATGCGCCCGTGCAGGTGACCGGGGAGCCGATCGAGGACCGTTGCGGCAGTTGCAGTCAATGTGTGGAAGTCTGTCCTGTGCAGGCCTTCACCGGAGAACCCTTCCGAGTATCTGAGCCCCGGGAGAAACGATATGACGCCCGCAAATGCGATAGCTACTTCGCCACGATGAAGGCGGCGGATGCCGAACGTGGGGTATGCGGCTTGTGTCTGTATGTCTGTCCGTAGGGGAGGAGACGCGACGCAGAGCGTCCGAGTCTGCACGATGACACGACACCCCTACCCCATGGGGGCGCCCCTGCCCTGCGCGTCGCCGAGAGTCAGCGCCACGGCCGTTGGGGCCCCGAGTCCTGAAGTGTCAGAGGCCAGGAATGTCGAAGTGAAGGCATGGGCGTTCGATTTCGAGGCTCAAACGCGAGTCGCCGCGAGCATGGCAGGCGAGCCTCCCGTCGTGGTCAAGCAGGAAGACACGTTCTTTCACGCGGCGAACGGGAGACTGAAGCTGAGAGAGTTCGGAGACGGCACCGGTGAGCTCATCCACTATCACCGCCCAGACTCCAAGGGTCCGAAGCGGTCAACCTATGTCCGGTCACACACGACTGATCCGTGCCGTCTCAAAGAGACCCTTGCCCGCGCCCTTGGCATTCGTGCCATCGTGAAGAAGACGCGCAGAGTCGTGCTGACCGGGCAGACAAGAATCCATCTAGATGAGGTGGCGGGTTTGGGAGATTTCATCGAGATAGAGGTTGTGCTCCGGCCGGAACAGACCGTCTCGGAAGGTGTCATCATCGCGGAGAAGCTCATGGCGGAGCTGGGTATCGAGCGACGCCATCTCGTGCCCGGCTCCTACGTTGATCTCCTGGCAGAGGAAAAGCCCAACACCAGCGTGGAACCGCCGGCCTGACGGTGTGACCACACACCCGCGATGGCGCGTGTGCCCGTGGATCGTAGTGCCCGGTGATCCCCCGATGAGATGGAGTTGTTCGACGTGCCGCAAGGACAGAGAAGATGAGTAGTCTGAGGCAGCTTTTGTGGACCGTGCGCGCCCTGCATCACCGCAACTTCCGCCTGTTCTACATGGGCCAGAGTATCTCTCTCATCGGCACGTGGATGCAGCGAATCGCCCTGGGCTGGCTGGTTTATCGGCTGACAGATTCGGTCTTCTTGCTGGGACTTGTGGGATTCGTCGGCCAGATACCAGGCTTCCTTCTGGCGCCTCTTGCCGGGGTGCTGGCCGATCGATGGGATCGCCACCGCATGCTTCTCGTGACCCAGGCCATCGCCATGGCGCAGGCGCTTGTCCTGGCTATCCTCGTCCTGACGAACGCAGTCACGATCTGGCACATCCTCGCGCTGAGCCTCGTCTTGGGCATAATCAATTCGTTTGACATACCTACCCGTCAGTCTTTCACCGTCGAGATGCTCGAAGACAAGCGAGATCTGGCGAATGCGATTGCGCTCAATTCCTCCATGGTGAATGGCGCTCGCCTGCTTGGGCCTTCAGTCGCAGGTGTGCTCATCGCCGCGGTGGGTGAAGGCGTCTGTTTCCTGCTCAACGGACTCAGCTACCTGGCCGTCCTCGCATCGCTCCTGCTCATGCAACTCGGGCAACGAAAGCTGCCGCCCCGTAGATCGGGAGTATGGCACGAGCTTGGGGAAGGCTTTCGCTATGCATTCCGGTTCCCTCCTATCCGGGATCTCCTGCTGATGGTCGCGATGATCAGTTTGATGGGTATGCCCTACGCAGTACTCATGCCGGCGTTCGTCCGGGATGTTCTCAGTGCCGGCCCGGGAGCATTGGGGTTTTTGATGGGGGCAGTGGGCGCGGGCGCTTTGATGGGAGCCCTGTATCTCGCCTCACGCCGAGACGTTCTGGGACTCGATCGGTTGATTCCCCTCGCTGCCGCCGCTCTCGGCTGTGGGCTCATGGCATTCTCCTTCTCCCCTGTCCTGTGGCTTTCCCTGCCGCTGATGCTGGTGGTGGGCATCGGCCAGATGCTCCAGATGGCGTCGAGCAATACGCTGCTGCAGACCATGGTCGACGACGACAAACGGGGAAGAATCATGAGTTTCTATGTCATGGCGTTCATGGGCATGGCCCCTGTCGGGAGCCTCATCGCCGGGTCCGTTGCAAGCAAGATAGGCGCTCCCTGGACTGTGTTCCTGGCCGGGGCGGGCTGCACGGTTGCGGCGGCAGTCTTTGCCAAGAGACTCCCCGCGCTGAGAGATCTGGTCCGGCCCGTCTACGTGGCCAAGGAAATCCTACCGGAGACCGCCCAGGGCACTCGGCCCGGGCGGGAGAGGGAGAGAGAGGTGCGCAGGTGAGGTGAGAGGAGGGCGAAACCGGGACGGTGAGCTGCAAGCGGGGTAAGCCCTCGGGCGGCGCGCCGGTTCCATTCTGCGGAGTGCTGCGAGCCCGCGCACCTGAGCCGCGCCTCGATTGGGACACGAAGCGGTCGCTCTGGGCCGGTTGGGGCCCTCGTCACTATGGTCGACAGGCCTCTCCACGTCTTTGGACAGGGCCAGAGGAACTAGAATCCACTGTTCTCGGCGATCATGATCCGGTCGCGCCGCATCGAATAGGCTGTCCCCATAGTGCTCGACAGCAACCCCGGGGCGCTCTACATTCCATCATTCGACGGCAAGAAGGAGCTTCGACGCCTGCGCGCAGATGCGTCGACAGACGCGGTGCTCCTCTCGAAGTCTCTCGGAAGGAGTCATCGATGGTCTGTGCTCGCCTGCCGACCTATCTCCTCGGTGTCCTCTGCGCTGTGCTGCCTGCCGGCGCGCAGATAGTCTCCTGGGATGTCATCGCCGCAGGAGGGACGCACACGTCTGCTTCTGAGTGTCACGGCATGGCGTCCACGGTGGGGCAAGCCTTGGCCGGGATGCAAGTGGGGCCAACGCACTGGGTATGGGCAGGATTCTGGAACCCCGCGGTTCGGGGGCCTCTGGGGACCGGAAACGCGGCGAGTCTTCTCCCCACATCCTTCCGGTTGGGCACAAACTGCCCGAACCCGTTCACGGACAGGACAACGGTCTTCTACGCGATACCTATGCAATGCCGGATCACGCTTCAGATCTATGACCTCCAGGGCCGCCTGATCCGACACGTGGTGGACGCCCAGACCAGCGCCGGATTTCACGCATGTCCCTGGGACGGCAGAGATTTCCTGGGTCGTACGCTGGGGAGTGGCGCCTACGTGGCACGACTGAATGCGCGGTCGCTCGATCATGAGCTGTGTGCGTTGAATCACACGATGATTCTCGTCCGATGAGAGGAAGATGAACCCATGAACACCATCCCAATCGTCGCATTCCTCACGCTGGCCGTCTTATGCACGGCCGGGCTGGGGGAGGTTCCTTTGGCCATCTCGTACCAGGGCTATCTGACCGATGACTCCGGATCAGCGGTTGACGATGGCGCGTATGAGCTTACGTTCCGGATCTACCAAACCGAGACTGGCGGCACACCGGTGTGGACGGAGAGGCACTCCTCGGTACCAGTGTTCAGCGGGCTCTTCAAAGTCATTCTGGGCGATCTCACACCCCTCACCATCGACTTTAGTCCACCCCGATTCATCGAGGTGCAGGTTGGCCCAAATGCGCCGCAGGCCCCACGGATCTTCCTCACGTCGGTCCCCTACTGCTTCAGTGCATCCGGCGCTGATGCGGTGGATGGGTTCCATGCCGCCCCTGAGCCCATGCCCCACACCCTTCTCGCCCTGGATGGCGCCGGCAGGTTCCCCGTTGAGGCCATCCCGGCCAGCCCTCCGGGCGGGCCCGCCGGGGGAGACTTGGCGGGAGCCTACCCCAACCCATCGGTCGCGGTCGATGCCATCACCGGCGCAAAGATACAGGATGGAGCGGTCACCAGCGCTGATCTGGCTACCGGAGCGGTAACCTCAGCCAAGATTCTCGACGGCGCGGTACACACGCAGGACCTGGCCGATGATGGGGTCACTGCAGCCAAGCTCCTTCCCGATGTAGTCTCAAGCATTTGCGGCGTGTCCAACGATGCCGGCAACATCGATTTGGTCGCGGGATCCAACGTCACCATAACACCCAACAACGAGGCGAACACTATCACTATCGCCTCGTCCGGCGGCGGCGCCGCGGGAGACATCACGGCGGTATGGGCCGGCGATGGCCTCTGGGGCGGAGGCGACCAGGGCGATGTCACCCTCGGCGTGAATAGCCCTCTCCAGTTGACCGGATCATCGGATGGGGTCATCCGGGGCCTCAACACCAACGGCCACACCGGCTATCTGGGCGGTTCCTCCTCTGCGGTCGTGGGGGAGACATCCACCGGAGTGGGTGTGAGCGGATCGGGAGGCAACTCGGGAGTCGTGGGGTATAGCGGCAGCGCATTCGGGGTGGTAGGCACCAGTGACGGAGCGGCAGGGACCTATGGCCAGGGAACCGGCATCGAGGGCGTGGGCGGCTACCACACTAGCAGCGGCTGTTCGGGGGCCTTGGGCACCGTGTTGGACGGCGCCTACGGTGTCAGCGGCACGGGAGGCGCATGGGGATCCCTCGGAAGGTACAACTACGGCGTCTATGGCAACATGCCAAACGTGGTCACCGACTGGGCTGGCTGGTTTGACGGCGATGTCAACGTTACCGGGGTGCTCGCCAAAGGGTCTGGTTCGTTCGTCATCGACCATCCCCTCGATCCAGAGAACAAGCTCCTTCGTCACAACTTCGTGGAGTCACCGGAGAACCTGCTCATCTACCGCGGCACGACGATCCTGAACTCATCGGGAGAGGCTGTGGTCGATCTCCCGTCATACTTCACTGCACTCACGAAGGAGGATGGCGCCTCCATCCACCTGACACCAGTCGGGAGGCCATTCCCCGTGGGGGCAGAATGGAACTCAGGATCGGCCAACTTCACCGTGTATGGCGACCCAGAGCGTTCCGTGTTCTGGGAAGTACTGGCAGACCGGGACGACCCGGTGATCCATCAGCTCGGGAGGCCGGTCGAAGAAGACAAGGGCCCGGCCGGCAAGCTCTGCCCGCGCGGCAAGCTCCTCTATCCGGAGGCCTACGGGTATCCTTCGTCTGATGGTGTCAACCACGAGCAGCGCAAGGCACAGGCCGCGCAAGAACAGCAAAGGGCGGAAGTTTATGGCGAGCTGCGGACCGCCATCCAACATCATCATCGGTGAGGATGCGGGGAGCATCGCGGCACACGCAGAAGACTCAGGGCACCGCTGACCTGCGAGCGGTTGCCAGTCGTGGGCCCTGGGGGATCCGGCGTTGGAAGAGGGGGCCCGCCATGGCAGAGGGGGGCCACAGCGCTCACACCCCCGGCATGCGGCGCGGCGGGGATTGATGGCTTCACACCTGGGCTCGTAGACACAAAGCCAAGAACGAATGCCTTCCGAGAGCCCATCCCACAGCCGGTCCCTCCGCCGTGAACCTTCCGCTCCCTTGTCGCGCTAGAGGGGGTGACTGCTTCAAGAGCAGACGCACAGCGGGCTCCGCGCGAAGAGCTTTCCGTGAAGGACGGGCCGTGAGGAACTTACCCCCGGTGCGGAGTGTGCTCACAGATGACATGCAGGCACGCTCGAAGGAGGCGCACACAATGACCAGGTTCTCTCGTTTCACCGTTGCGGCTATGGTAGTGCTGGTGGCTTCGATTGCCGGGGCCGATGGCATGATCATAATCCCCCATCCACCCATGCCGCCGTATCCTCCTCGCCCACCCCACCCGTGGCCCATGCCGCCGCCGCATTATGAGTTCGCACCCCTGGAGGTGAAGTACCATCATGTGACGGCCCGCATCGATGACCAGATCGCCGTGACGGAGATTGACCAGGTCTTCTACAACCCCAACCACCAGACCCTGGAGGGGGAGTATCTCTTCCCGGTTCCCAAGGGTGCCCGCATCGACAAGTTTTCCATGGATATCAATGGTAAGGAGGCCGAGGCCGAGCTGCTGGATGCGGACAAGGCGCGCAGGATCTACGAGGATATCGTACGCCGCATGAAGGACCCGGCGCTCTTGGAGTATGCCGGGCAGGCCCTGTTCAAGGTGCGCGTCTACCCCATCGAGCCCCACAGCGAAAAGAGGATCAGACTCTCGTATTCGGAGCTCTTGCGACGCGATGCAGGCATGGTTTCCTACGTCTATCCGCTGAACACAGAGAAGTTCTCGGCAAAGCCGTTGAAGAGCGTGTCGGTCAAGGTTGAGCTGTCATGCGCCAAGGGCATCAAGTCGGTGTTCTGCCCGTCTCACACGGTGGAAATAACCCACCGCGGCCCCTCCGAAGCCACGGTCGGGTTTGAGGCCAAAGACCTGCGACCTGATACCGACTTCCAGCTCTTCTTCGCCCCTGAGGCGCCTTCTGATGTGGGGATCGATGTCTTGACCTACCGGGAGAAGGCCGATGCCGACGGCGGCTTCTTCCTTCTCTTGGCCTCTCCGGCCGTGGGTCTGGAAGGAGCTCGGGTCGTGGAGAAGGATGTGGTCTTCGTGCTGGACACCTCGGGCTCCATGGCCGAACGGGGCAAGATCGATCAGGCGAAGCGGGCGTTGAGCTTCTGCCTGAAAAACCTGAACCGGGGGGACCGGTTCGAAGTGGTCAGGTTCTCCACCGAAGCCGAAGCGCTCTTCGGGCGCGTGGTGGCTGCCGGTTCCGAGAACCTCGCCAAGGCCGAATCCTTCGTGCAGGGCCTCAAGCCCATCGGAGGGACGGCCATCCGGGATGCGCTTGTCGTGGCCCTTGGCCCGGCCACGGAGACCCGAAACAAGGGCCGCCCCTACATGATCGTGTTTCTGACAGACGGTAGGCCGACCATCGGCCCCACGGCCGCTGACGAGATCATGGCCGCCGCCATGAAGGAGATGGGCGATCGAACCATTCGCATCTTCTGTTTCGGCATCGGCACCGACGTGAACACCCACCTGCTGGATCTGCTCACGGAGTCGACCCGCGCAGCCAGCCAGTATGTGCTGCCCGACGAGGATATCGAGATCAAGGTTTCAAACTTCTACGCCAAGATCAGTGACCCGGTGCTCACTGACCTGCAGCTAGAGATGACTGGGGGCATCCGGCCCTCCAAGATGACGCCGTCGCGCCTGCCCGACCTGTTCAAAGGCGAGCAACTGGTGGTACTCGGCAGGTACGCGGGCGACGGAGACGCAGCCGTAACCCTCAAGGGCATGGTTGATGGGAAGCCCCGCACCTTTACCCATGAACTGAAGTTTCCCGCCTCCGCCACGGACCATGTGTTCATCCCGCGCCTCTGGGCCACGCGCCGGGTAGGCTTCCTGCTGGATCAGATCCGCCTCAATGGTGAGAACGCGGAGCTCCGTGACGAGGTCGTCGACCTGGCCCGGAAGTATGGCATCGTCACCCCCTATACCGCCTATCTCATCGTGGAAGATGAGGACCGCCGCGGGCTGGCCCAGACGCAACGCAGCCTCCCGCAGTTTGACGCGGAACTCCACGAAACCACCGGCCGCATGTATAACGAACTCCCGACCAGCGTGGCCGGCGATGGTGCAGTTGGAGGCGCCCAGAGTCTCGATGCATTGAAGCGCGCCAAGGGAATGTCGGCTCCGAGCATCGCCAATGCACCCATGATGCGGGGCGGTCGCGCGACGATGGCGTCACCCTTGGCCGACAGAATGGAGCAGGCCGTCTCCGGGCAGCAGAACCGATATGTGGCGGGACGAACGTTCTACCAGAACGGCGCGCAGTGGATCGATGCCAGTGTCCAGACCACGGCAGATGCCCGCCGCATCCAGGTCAGGATTGGCTCCGACGAGTACTTCACCCTGCTGAAGAAGCATCCGAACGCCGCCCAGTGGCTCTCGGTGGGCCGCAATGTCCAGGTGCTGCTGGATGACACGGTATACGAAGTGATTGAGTGATGGATGGATGGAATGATGGACAAGCGGGCGGGGCCTGTGAACTGGAGTGCCCGGCTCGCCGATTACGATAGCGATAGCGACCCGCAGGCCCGGCCGACCTACGAGGCAACGGCGCCGTGGGCGGCTCCGTAGGGGAGGGACCTGTGCCCTCCCGCTCAGTGCGCCGTACTCTCAACCCTCGAGAAATCTGAGTGCCTCCACACTCAGAGGCCGGACTGAACCCTGAACCCTGCAACCTCAATGGAGAAAGAGAGAGACCAATGATTCGAATCGCACCCCTCCTGCTTGCCGCCATCTCTACCGTGACGGTGTTGGCGACGACCGCCGAGGCTGAGCAACCGCCTCGCATCGAGGTCTGTTTCGTTTTGGATACGACCGGCTCCATGGGCGGGCTCATCGAGGGCGCCAAGGCCAAGATATGGTCTATCGCGAATCAGATGATCGAGGCAAAGCCGACGCCCAGGCTCAGCATTGCGCTGGTCGGCTACCGGGATCGCGGCGACGACTACATCACCACGGTCTTCGACCTTACCGAGGACATCGATGCCGTGTATGCCAATCTCCATGGCTTTCAGGCCGACGGAGGTGGGGACACTCCGGAATCCGTCAACCAGGCACTACATGAGGCAGTCACCGATATCTCCTGGAGCCAGGACCGCGACATCCTCAAGATCATCTTCCTTGTGGGCGACTGCCCTCCCCACATGGACTACTCCGACGATGTGAAATATCCCGAAACCTGCCAGGCGGCGGTGCGCAAGGACCTCATCATCAACACGGTTCAGTGCGGGTCCCATGAGCCGACCGTACCGATCTGGCAGGAGATCGCCCGCCTGGCCGAAGGCTCCTATGTCGCCATCGGGCAAACCGGCGACATGCAGGTCATCACCACGCCCTTTGACAGCCGTCTATCCGAGCTGAACGCCTCGCTGGGAACCACGGTCGTCGCCTACGGCCGCGATGAAGTCAAACGTTCCGTTCGGGCCAAGCAGATGGCGGCCGAGGCGGCCCCCGCACCGACCATGGCCGACCGTCTCGTGTACAATGCCAAGACCGGCATGGTGGTGCAGGGCGGCGGCGATCTGGTCAAAGACCTGGATGACGGCACGGTGAAGTTGGAGGAGTTGGCCGAAGACGAGCTTCCTGATGAATTGCGGGAACTGGGCGCCGCCGAACGGGAACAGGTAATCAAGGAGAAGGCGGCCCAGCGCCAGCAGATTCAGACGGAGATCAACGACCTGCTGAAAAAACGGCAAGGTTTCATCGATGCCGAAACGGCCCGGCTCGCCCGGGAAGGCAAAGGACTCGCCTTCGATGTCAAAGTCAATGAAATGCTCCGGGAACAGGCCCTCCGCAAGGGCCTGACCTACGAGAGCGAGAGCTCCTCGGGCGGAACGGAATAGCGGCCCTGAACTCACTGGTCACGCGGCTTCCGGGGAGCGTGGCCGGGGCGCTCCGGCGCGGAACCTCGTAGCAAGACGAAACAGGGACTTCTTCGCCCCCGCAGCCCGTTCAGCTTGCGCGTGAGGCCGAACTGGCGTACGTTGCATGTGGCTTCTGACTGCTGACTGGCCCACGCATGGCGCTGACTGGCCCACGCATGGCGGGGAACGCCCCCCATCCTGAGACCGCTGGGCGCACCCTCCGTGCATTCCCATGGAGTGTGGGGCATGCAGATCTCCTCCCTCGCGTCGTGTGTGCTTCTCATCTCGTTCATCGCATCAGTCGTTCCGCAGGCGTCCGCCCAGGAGTGGAGCGTTGAGCATGTCGACTTCCCCCGCTGGTTCGAGCATCTGACCGACCGCTACGTCAGGGTCGATGCATCGGGAGCCCGGCATCTCGTGTATGGAGCCTTCGGTTTGTTCTACCTGAGGGTCGACGGCCTGGCCCTGCAAGAAGAGCTAGTCGACCCATCGCCCCACGTCGGGAGTCATGCGTCGCTGGCTCTGAACTCGGAGGCCCGGCCCCACGCGGCCTACGCCGATGGACTGAACGGCTTCCTTCGCTACGCCTGGAAGAGCCCCTCGGGGTGGGTCGTCGAGGTGGCAGACGGCCAGGGATCCGGTGGGCTCTACACCTCCGTGGCCCTGGATCCGTCGGACGCACCATGCATCGCCTACTATGACAGCGCAGGACAGAATCTACGCTACGCCCACAGAACGGGATCGGGGTGGGTGGTCCAGGTCGTGGACAGCCTCGGATCGGTCGGCGAGTACGCATCAATGGCCCTTGATGCTTCCGGAGCCGGGCATATCGCCTATTTCGAGCGCACGGAAGGCGTGTCGGGCATGCTGAAGCATGCGCGATGGGATGGCTCCCAGTGGGTGATCGACAGCATCGTGCCGGCCAAGGCCGCCGGCCTGTCCATCGACCTCGACAGCGCCTCCCGCGAGCACATCACCTACGTCAGCGCCTCCAACAACCGGGCTCATGCCTTCTGGAACGGCTCTTCATGGGAGACCACCGAAGTGCACGGCATCGGCGGCTTCTCCTCGCAGGAGGCCTCGCTGGTGGTGGATGCCGCCGACGGAATTCACCTCGCATTCAGATACCATGACGCCGATCCGTATGACGCGGTGTACTCGGTGATCTATGCATACAATGGCGGATCGGGGTGGTCGTTCAACACGGTCATCGTGTCCTACACCTACGAGACCTGGGGGTATGGCGCCGTATCGCTGGCCGTAGGCGACGACGGGACGCGCCACATCGGCATCATCGACATCGGCCCTCCCGACGCGCTCAAACTGGCCATCTCGCAGCCTGGCGGCACGTGGGGAGTGCCCAACATCTCGCGGGAGAATGAGTGCGACTGGTGCAGCCTGGAACTCACCGGCGACGCAAGCCCCAGGGTGACCTATCGCAAGACCGAGGGCCTTGACTCCAACTTCCCCCTGTGCTACGCGCAGAAGACGGAATCAGGATGGAGCATCGAGACGTTGGACCTGACGGGGTCCGGCGTATCGAAGCCTTCGCTGGATCTGGATAGCCTCGACCAGCCTCACATCGGATACTACTACTCCACGACCCCTCACCTTCGTCACGCCCTGAGAGACGACACCGGATGGCATCGGCAGATCGTGGATGCGGGAGCCCAGATCGGCCAGCACGCCTCCTTGGCGCTGGATTCCCTTGGCTTTGCCCATATAAGCTACTATGCCGGCGGAGCCGCTGATCTGAAGTATGCGTATGAGGATGACTCCGGATGGCACCTGCAGACGGTTGACTCGCAGGGCTCCGTGGGAACCCACACCTCGCTGGCTTTGGACAATGGCGACTTCCCCCACATCTGCTACTACGACGCGACAAACACGGCGCTCAAGTATTCCTTCCTGGATGGCGCCGGCTGGCATGTCGAGACGGTGGATGCGCCGGGGTCAGTCGGGACCTACGGCTCACTCGCCTTGGACGGATCGGGCTGTGCCCACATCAGCTACCGCGACGCCACCAATCTTGACCTCAAGTACGCCTACCGAGCCACAGCCGGGTGGGTCGTTATTGCCGTGGACATGGTCGGCAATGTGGGTGAGTTCACTTCACTCGCGGTGGATCGATTCGGGAAGCCGCATATCAGCTACCACGATCATAGCAATGGCAGGCTGAAGTATGCGTATGAAGACTGGGCGGGCTGGCACGTGCTGACCCTGCCCGGCATGGGGCATGGAGGCCACTACACCTCCCTCGTGGTCGATCAGTTCCGACACGCCCATATCTGCTACGTTGACAACAATGCGGTGGCCTACGCGACGGCGGCCCTCCCACCTGCCACCAACCTCGTCGGCAGCCTGAGCAATGGGCAGTTCATCCTCATGTGGGCACCGGTGCCAGAGGCCGATGCATACTGGATCTATGGGTCCGCCGATGGGCCGTGGTTCACCCCGGGGTTTGGGCCGGGGTATGCGCATCGCCTGGCCGTGGTGCCGCAAGGCACGACCACATGGCAGAGTGAGAACTCGGCCGGCAATCCCGCCCAGAACTGGGCCTATCTTATTCTTGCGGTCGACCCGGCGGAACTGGAGCTCTGCCGTTCGAACCGCGTGGGCGAGTTCGACTTCGAGGCGTCGGTTCCATAGGCTGGATCGGGGAGGCTGCTCCGAGGGGCCTGGTGGGAACAAAGAACCGGGCGCCCCAGGCGGCAGAGCGGCGCCTGGGCAATCACCCGCGGAGCATGGGTCAGGACCACAAGGGGATCAGACACATCCTGTCGCCGAGAAACTAGCGCACGATCAGGAACTTGCCGGTGTGTTCGGCTGAGGCCGCCTTGATGCGATAGAGATAGATCCCACCCGCGACCTCTCGGCCATCTGCGTTCTTCAGGTCCCACGCTTCCCACGACAGGCCGCTGGTGTGGCGTAGTTCTCGGATGAAGTCGCCCGCCAAGGTGTAGATCTGAATCGTGCAGACAGGGGGGAGCACGCGGAACTCCACCAGCCTGCCCGGCTGCCCGATCTCCAGCCGCGATGATCCCCGGTAGGGATTGGGCACGACGACAATCGCGCTCAGATCCCCGTCTGATATGGCACCCTCGGCGGGGATTGCCAGCTGCGCAGCGTCCCGGCTCGACTCCAGCACGCCGATGAGACCACGACGCTGCGTCCAGGCTGCATTGTGGATGCCATCGCCATTGTTGCCGTCATCGAAGGCCGTCACTACGTAGCGCAACCGGGCGCCATTCATCAGCCCCCGGTCGAGATACTCGTAGGCATACCCCGAATCTGCGCCGGCCGGCGACGGCCAGCCCATGTTCAGACCGATGGTATCGGGAAGATCATAGGTTGCCACCAGAGTCCACTCCTCACCGTCAACGGTGCGCCAAATGTTGTAGCCCTGGAAATCGGCATACCCGACGGCGCGCTCAAACGAGCCCTCCGCCTCATCATCCCACACGACGAGCACAGATCGGTGATGGGGCTCAGCGAGGAAACGTGGGGCGTGCGGCGGTGTCGGGCCGGCGAAGTCGGGATCGAGCATCTGTTCGGCGGTGATGCCCCCATACCAAAGATGCTGGTCGTCGAAGCCGTTCACGATGGCGATGGCCGCCGTCATGACCTCCCCGGGCCCCAGATCTCCCAGTGGCCCGACGGCCAAGACCATCCTCCAGTCACCGATGTTCCGCCGCTCATCCGCATCACGGACACCGGAAACCATGAGGGAGTAGAGGGCATAGTCATCGATGGGATCTCCTCCGGTCAGGCGGTTGAGGTTCTTGTAGGTGAATGGTGGGTCGGGAATGGGTGTTTCCACAAACCGAACTCCGAAGGCCCGGGATGAAAGCAGCCCCTCGTCACCATCATTGTCTGCCCCGACGGCCATGCGAATGTCGTCGAAAAAGTAGGTGATGTCGTCTTCCGATCGATCCCACGCTTCTTGGGACAGGTGGCCGACATCGAAATCGAAGAACGTGGCCAGGCACACATCCTCGAGGAGATACCCGCCGATATTGGCAATGGAATACCGTATGAGAAGGATATCATCGGCATAGGCTGCAGACCACTGAAAGGAGTGCTGCACCACCTTGATGCCCAGTGGCCAGTGATCATCGCCGGGATTCTCGACGCAGGCGGCGCAGGTGTCGACCATCACCGTCACCAGCTCCTGGGTTGTCCATGCCGCATCATCCTCGTCTATGAGCCCATCACCGTCGTCATCGCAGCTCCCCGGCACACGATCCCCATCAAGATCCGGATCGTCGGCATCGATGAGCCCGTCGCCGTCATTGTCGATGAAGTCAGCCGAAATGTCCCCCGCCGGGTCCTCGTCGATGCGGCCATCGCCATCATCATCGATCCCCATGATGCCAACCCCCAGGTAGCGCCCCTCCAACTTCGCCCGCTGCCTCGCCTCCGAGTCGGCAACGGGGCGCCGCTCGAGCCAGCTCACGCTGTGGACCGCGGAATCAGCGCGATCAGCGGGGGTCGCAAGCTCCAGGGCGCCAAACTCATTGGTCCCGTTGTTGCTGTCGGTACAGGTCGAGACGTGGGGCTGGCCGTCTACGGTGGCGCCGACCCACAGCCCTCCGGAGAAGAGGAACACCGTCCCGCTTTCGCCGGGATACTCCAGCTCGGGAACCCAGAGGGTATCTCCGCCGGGATTTCCGAACTCCCCATCATTGCTCATGCCGAGCCACTGCAGGCCGCCGTGGTGCACCGCGTATCGTCGCTCCGCCACGATGGGAGCCGAGGTCGGCTGACACCAGGCCAATCCAGCGAGGTCAAGGCAGAAAAATGACCCATGCACCAGAGCAACCGTGCTGGCCAGAATCGCGATGAATCGAGGGTGATCACGCATGGTACGCCTCATCGTTGCCATGGTTCGGCAGCCGGCGCGGTATCGAGAATGCCCCAGAGGCACTCAACGGCGGCTATTTGCACCTGTCGACAAAGAATCTACTTCCGGGGGCCCTACAGGTCAAATTGGCTCCGGTGTGCTCTGGGCTTTGGGACAAGCCCACCCCGCGGCTGGGGGCAGGTCTGGGTTGCCACAGCCCGTGAGTCTCGCCCTCCGACGGAAGCGAGCCTTTGGGCTCGCCGGGTGCGGAACCGCCCGCTTTGGTGGGAGAACGGCCTACAGCCGGAGCCAGACGGTGGACCCAAGCACGAACTGGAAGTTGGAGCTCTGCATGAAGAGGTGCTCCACGCCGCGCCAGCCTTTGGTGGGTACGGCGTTGAGCTGCCAGCGTATGTCGGCGGAGAGGGCCGCAAACCGAGTCAGGAAGTAGTCCATGCCGAACGCAAGGTCCATGACGAACGAGGTCTTCACGCTGACGTCGAAGCCCGGAGTCTCGGCCTCCAGGGAGTCGAGATAGGCGGTCTTTTCGAAATCGTTGAGGCTGATCCCGAAACCAAGGCCCCCGTGCGTAGCCAGGCCGGCCTGACCGCGGACTTTGCGGAAGGTGAATCCCAGAAGCACCGGCGTCATGCGGAGCGTGCCGGCGACCTCCCCGTCCAGCTCCAGCTCAAGCTCGTACTTCCGGGCGGACAAATCGACACCTACGAAGGTCGGATCCCGAAACATGAAGGTCAGCGTGCCTCCCATGAGCGTGGAGGCATCGCCGAACTTCGTATCCACGAACTCCACGGTATTGGACGACACGGCGTACTTCGCGTGGGTGACCGGCAGGCCTCCGAAGAGGGAAAGCCCCCAGGTATCGGCCCAGGCGCCCGACGCGACTGCCGCCAGGATGATGAGAATGGCCCAAGGTCTTCGCCGCATGTTCCTACCCCTTCTTGGGAGTCGTGAATCATCCCCTCACACATCGAGGGCCGCAAAGTGGGATGTTTCGCCGTCTCGCGCAACCGTCAAAGGGTCGCAACCTTCGCGCAGCGGGAGACTGCGAGCACCCCGGATGCTTCTGTTGTGAGCGATGCGGTGGAGTGCGAGGCGCGGAAGGAAGGAGGGAGGGTGGGTGGATGGATGGAGCGAACAAAGAAATCCCCCGCGACTTCGCTCAGGGCCAACGACCGCTTCGGGAATGGGAGGGGTCAAGTGATCAAGAAGGCCGACCCAAACCCTGAAACCTGAGCCCTGAAACCTGCTCGCCGCTCGCCGCGCGAGCCGCTAGCTTCTCTCCTCCCGCCGGAAGGGAATGGTGAGGGCTGCGGGGGTGTCCGCGTCGCGGTGGAGACGGGCCCGCCAGGCGATGAGCACCAAAGCCACGATGGTGGTGACATACGGCAGGGTCTGCAATAGCGGGGCTGAGACCCTGGAGCCCAGCGCCTGCATGCGGAAACTGGCCGCACCCACCACACCGAACAGGTAGGCGCCGATCAGCGCACGCCCGGGTCGCCAGAGGGAGAAGATCACCACGGCCAGGGCTATCCAGCCTCGGCCCGCCACCATGCGCTCGATCCACATACGATTGTAGGCCAGCGAGAGATGCGCTCCTGCCAGCCCCGCCATGAACCCGGCGAAGGCTGTTGCCAGCATCCGTACCCTGATGACGGGCACCCCCTGTACGTCTGCAGCCTCGGGATTCTCTCCCACGGCGCGCACGGCCAGGCCCCACGTAGTGCGCATCAGAAAATACCTGATCACCGGCACCAGGAGCACGGCGGCGTAAACCAGGGGATCGTGCCGGAACAGGGCCGGACCGACCAGCGGGATATCTGCCAGCAGCGGCACAGCTACCGGGGCGATACCCGGCGCGGTCTGCCCGATGAAGCATTGCCCAAAGAACCCCGAGATTCCTGTCCCCAGTATCATGAGAGCAAGCCCGGCCACCACCTGGCTGGCGCCGAGCATCACTGTGAAGACCCCGTGGAGGAGGCCCATGAGCATGCCCGCGCATGCGGCCGCGCCCAGGGCAAGGGCGGGATTGCCTGTGGCGTGGCTTGCGGCAAAACCCGTCAGAGCTCCCACCAGCATGATTCCCTCGATGCCCAGGTTCAGCACCCCTGAGCGCTCCAGTACCAGCTCTCCCAGTGCGGCAAGAAGCACGGCCGTCCCGCCCTGCATACCGGCGGCTACGAGACCGGCGCCCATGCCCATCAGATCAATCATGGACGACGCCCTCACTGAGCGCGGAGCCCTGGTGAACAACCCAGGCCATTCGCCAGTTCGCCGCCGCGTCCGCAGCCAGCACCGAGAGCAAGATGAGACCCTGGAGCACATCCACGAGAGACGAAGAAATGCCCATGACCTGAAGTTGTTCACCGCCGGTGAGCAAAACCCCGAACAGGAAGGCTACCAGGGGCACCGCGAGGGGATGGAGCCGGGCCAGCCACGCCACCAGAATGGCCGTATAGCCGTAGCCCGGGGAGAAACGAGGCTGCAAGCGATGGAGTACCCCCGATAGTTCGACTCCGCCGGCCATACCGGCCAGGGTGCCCGAGAGGATCATCACCACCACTGCATCACGCTTCACCCGATAGCCCGCATACTCGGCGGCGCGGACATTGCTGCCGGCAACCCGTACTTGAAACCCCCATTTCGTCCGCCACAGAAGCGCCCAGAGCGCCAGGGAGCATAGCACTCCAACGAAAAGCCCGACATGAAGACGGGTGCCCGCAAAGGCCGGCAGCGCAGCGTCATCGGGAAAGCGATCCGACATGGGGAAGCCGAAGGTGGTCTTCCCTTTCCACGGGCCGTAACAGAGATGGTCTGCCACCAGAATGGCCACGTAGTTGCCCATGAGGGTGACCAGGATCTCGCTCACACCGAGCGTCGCTCTGAGGACGCCGGGCACCGCGGCCCAAACCGCGCCGGCAGCGCACGCCGCGACGAGCATGAGCGGCGCCCGGGGAAGGCCGAAGTCCGGCGTGAACAGGGCCACGTAGGTAGCGGCCAGCGCCCCGGCATAGAGCTGGCCCTCGGCGCCGATGTTCCACAGGCGCATCCGGAAGGCCACGGCCACGGCCAGGCCCGTCAGGATAAGGGGGATGGCTTTCACGAGGGTCTCAAAGAATCCGTAGGAGGTGCCCAAGGGATCCACCAGAAGGGCTCGATACGCCCCTGCGGCGTCGATGCCGGAGGCTTCAAGGAAGAGATATCCGGCCAGGAGCGCGACGCCGATGGAACCGGCGATGGTGAGGCTGTCGTGAAGCGCGGAGCGACCATGTCGCCGGTGAAAGATGAGGCGTCTCACGGGGTCGATCTCGGGCCCAGCATATCCAGGCCGAGTTGCAGGGGCGTCGTGGCCTCGGGGCGACGCTGGGCCACGATTCTCCCGCGAAACAGCACGACGATTCGCTGGCTGAGCGACAGGAGCTGATCAAAATCCTCGCTGATCAAGACAATGGCTGTGCCTGAGGATGCCAGTGCCCGAAGTCTGGCCTCGACGAAGCCTGTCGCCTGCACATCAAGCCCGTGAAGAGGGTACTCGGCGATCAACATGACGGGGCACTGCAAGGTCTCCCGGCCGACGATGAGCTTCTGGATAGTGCCGCCCGACAGGAGACGAACCAGCCTGCCCGGATCGCCCGGTTCGATCCCCTCCGACCGCGCAAGATCCGCGCCCATACGCCACACGGCGCCCCGGGAAAGCCAGTGTCCCCGGCCAAGACGCGGATGGTGAAGCCACGTGAGCGCCGCATTTTCCGCCAATGAGAGATCCTGGGCCACGCCACGACCCCGCCGGTCTCCCGGCACATACCGCACGCCCCGCATGCGGAACCTGTGTGCAGACATCCCGGTCATGTCGTCTCCGTCGACCAGAATCGAGCCAGCCGAAGGCGCTCGAAGTCCCGCCAGCACTTCGGCAAGAGCCGATTGACCCGCGCCGGCCACCCCGGCGACTCCGAGGATCTCTCCCGCACGAACCTCGAGGCTAACATCAGTCAGTGACTGAACCCCATGGAGACCGTCGGCCTGAACATGCTGGAGTTTAAGGACCACTCGGCCCGGGGCGGGAGCCGGCGATGAGTACTCCGAGCGCGCCGCAGGGGAACCCATCATGTGTGCGACCAGATCGCCCGGGGCACAGGCGACTGCCGGGGCGCTATGCACCACTCGTCCCTGGCGTAACACGGTGATGCGATCGGCGAGGTGCAGGACCTCGTCCAGTCTGTGGCTGATGAACACCACCGATGCGCCGTCTCTGATCAAGGTGCGCATCGTGGCGAACAGCCCTGCCGTCTCCTGCGGTGTCAGCACCGCGGTGGGCTCGTCAAGGATGAGGACGACGACCTCCCGAGCCAGATTCCGCAAGATGTCCGCCTGCTGGCGTTCCGCCACCGAAAGCTCGGCCACCCGCCTCTGGGGATCGAGGGGAAACCCCAGTCGTTCCGCCATGGCTGACGCTCGAGCGAGGAGTTCTCGCCGCCGGACTATCCGGGGCATCGAACGATCTCCCACCGCCATGTTTTCCGCCACGGTCATGCGGGAGAGTAGCATGCTGTGCTGATAGACCATGCCTATGCCCGCCTTCAACGCGTCGGCGGGTGAACGGAAGCATGTCGACCTGCCACGCACGCGGATCGTACCGGCGTCCATGCTGTATGATCCGGCCAGGATACTCATGAGCGTGCTCTTGCCGGCGCCGTTGGCGCCCAGCAGGGCATGGATCTCGCCCGGCCAGAGGTCGAGATCGATGTGATCGTTGGCTTTGACTGGTCCGAAGGACTTGGTGATGCCGCGCAGTTCTACGACCGGATCCAGCGTGACCTCACGGGAGAGTTGGGGCGCGGGATGGAATGATTGACGCATGGATTGATGGGAGCATCGTACGTCCGATCATCCACCCATCCAGTCATCCAATCATCCAATCATCCAGATTTCCAGGGCACACTGCTACTTCGGCACTGTCCCCACCACACCCTGGACGAAGTAGGTCATGCCGAGGAGTTCCACGTCGGTGGCGCGGGTATCCGCTGGTATCGCCCGTGTTCCGTCCTGACGGAAAACCGGGCCGTCAAAGACATCAAAGCGGCCGTCCACGATGTCCTGCTGGCGGGAAGCAACAAGCTGGCGCACATCCTCGGGTACGGCCGGGCCCCAGTCAGCCAGCGTGGTGAGGCCGGTTTCCATGCCCCACCAGTAATCCTCGCTCTTCCACACCCCGGCAAGCACCTCCTCCACGATGCGGGAATAGAGAACGCCCCAGTCCCAGATGGCCGCCGTGACGTATTTGGTGGGCGCGAAGGCCCGGGAATCGGAGTTATAGCCTATGGCGAAGATGCCACGTTCCTCCGCGGCCTGGATCGGCGCCGGGGAATCGCCCTCGCTCATGATCACGTCGCAGCCGGCATCCATTAGACTTCTGGCGGCATCCTTCTCGGCCGCCGGATCATACCAGGCATTGGTCCACACGACATGCACGGTGCATGAGGGGTTCGCCTCCCGGGCGCCCAGGGTGAATGCGTTGACATGGCGGATTACCTCTGGGATCGGCACGGGTGCGACATAGCCGATCTTGCCCGACGTCGTCAGCGCGCCCCCCGCCAGCCCCGCGAGGCAGATGGTCTGATACGCGCGGCCGAAGTAGGTGCCAACATTGGCGGCGCGCTTGAACCCCGTGGCGTGCATGAACACGGTGGCAGGGAACCTCTCGGCTGCGGCAAGCACGGCATCCATGTACCCGAAACTGGTGGCGAAGACGAGCGTGCAGCCCTCCTGGGCGAGTTTGCTCAAGACTCGCTCGGCGTCAGCTCCTTCCTTGACATTCTCCACACACATGGTCTGAAGGCCGGGAAAACGCGATTCCAGCGCCTTGCGGCCCTGGTCGTGGGCAAAGGTCCACCCTGCGTCACCGATGGGGCCGACATAGATGAACCCGACCTTACGATCCACCTTCGTGGGGTTACCGGCCTCGTCACCCTTGTCTTCCTTGTGCGAAGCCTGGTCACCGCACGCGGAGAGGAGCACAACGCTCAGCAGGACCACAGTCATCCGAGTGAGTAGCATAACTATCCTCCTTGCGGAAATGCCCGTCGTGAAGTAATGAGGAGCGCGGTCTTTGTCTACCCCTGATGCAGAGACGGTGAACCTTGTGCACTGCGGCCGTCGTGCGCGGAGTAGCGAATTCGCGAGCCCCGGAGCGGTTCATTTCTCTTGTTGCGGCAGTGCCGAGAATCACGTAGTCTTCCGGTTGCGCATGGTGTGTTACTGCGCTAAGTTGAATGGAATGGACAAGTGCTGGGCTCTGCGTTGAACCTGTCAGCGCTGGACGGCGCCAGGAGGAAGCTGGATGGATCGACCGAAGATGATTGCGCCTGCCGAGGGGAAGCTGGGTGTGCTGCTTCCCGGCATGGGCGCCGTTGCGACAACCTTCATTGCCGGGGTCGAGGCAGTCCGCAAGGGCGGGGGGCTCCCCATCGGCTCCGTGACACAGATGGGCACGATCAGACTGGGCAAGCGAACCGAGGGAAGATCTCCCCATATCAAGGATTTCATACCTCTGGCCTCGTTAAACCAGCTTGTGTTTGCCGGCTGGGACATTTTCACGGACAATGTCCATGACGCGGCAATTCGAGCGGGAGTCTTGCGGCCTGAACTCCTGGCGCGGCTTCGCCCCGAGTTGGAGGCCATCTCGCCGATGCCTGCCGTGTTCGACCGTCACTACGTGAAGCGGCTCGACGGCCCGAACGTCAAGAAGGGTGCCAACTGGCGGGAACTGGCGGATCAGCTTGGCGACGATATCGCCTCGTTCAAGCATCGTGGTGGATGCGACCGCCTGGTGATGATCTGGTGCGGCAGCACCGAGATCCACATGGTTCCCTCGGAAGTGCACCAGACCCTGGAACGCTTTGAACGCGGGTTGGCCGAGAGGGATCCGGCTATCTCCCCCAGCATGGTCTACGCATACGCGGCCATCAAGGCCGGTATTCCCTACGCCAATGGCGCGCCTAACCTCTCCGCGGATATCCCCGCCCTCATGGACTTTGCCCACGACCGCGGAGTACCGCTGGTCGGGAAAGACTTCAAGACGGGCCAGACCCTCATGAAGACCATACTGGCTCCGGGCCTGAAGGCACGCATGCTCGGAATCCAAGGGTGGTTCTCTACCAATATCCTGGGTAACCGTGACGGCGAGGTGCTCGACGATCCGGAAAGCTTCAAGACCAAGGAGGAAAGCAAACTCAGCGTTCTCGAGCACATACTGCAACCCGAGGTCTATCCCGATCTGTATGACGGGCTGTATCACAAGGTTCGCATCAACTACTACCCGCCCCGAGGCGACAACAAAGAAGGGTGGGACAATATCGATATCTTCGGGTGGCTGGGCTATCCCATGCAGATCAAGATCGACTTCCTCTGCAGAGACAGCATCCTGGCTGCGCCTTTGGTGCTCGATATTGCACTATTCCTTGACCTCGCGGCCAGATCGGGATGGCGAGGCATTCAGGAATGGATGTCTTTCTTCTTCAAGAGCCCCATGCATGCCCCGGGGCTCTATCCGGAACACGATCTCTTCATCCAACTCATGAAGCTGAAGAATACGCTCCGGTTCTTGATGGGCGAAGAGTGTATTACGCATTTGGGGAACGAGTACTACGACTGAAGGACGACAGCCCAGGGGAGTGCGCGTGATAATTGGTCAAGCCCCACCTCCGAAGGCGGCTGCGGAGCGATTGCCCCAGCCCAAACGCCCCGGACCGATGGAACCCAAAGTGTTCACACGGTTTCTGAAGCCGGATGCCTACATACCCAACCTCGTTGCGACGGAAAAGGCCGAGATTCTCCAGGAATTGGTCTCGGTGTTGAAGCATCCCGGCCTCGAGAACGAATGCCGTTGCGTCCATGAACTCCTGCTTGCTCGTGAGCAGGTAGGCACCACTGCATTGGGCAAGGGGTTAGCTGTACCCCACGCCCGTACCGCCTTTGTCACGGGCTTGAGCGTGGTGATCGGACGGTCCATACCGGGAGTGAGCTACGGTGCTCCCGACCGCAAGCCCGTGCACATTTTCTTTCTCGTGCTGGGCCCCAATGAGGATCCCAGCCAGCTCTACCTCTCGTTTCTGAGCACCATCGTGAAGGTGTTCAAGACCCGAGCCATGAAGCGCCGGCTCTTGAGTGCGGCGAGCTTCGAGGAAATGGTCGGCATGCTGGAGGATGCACTGGCAAGTGAATAAGGACATACCGCTTTTGGTCTCGCTGCAGGATATCGACAACCTCCTGGAGGACGCCAGCGATCAGGGCGATGCCCATGAGCTCAAGTCACTGGGATTCGTCCTGGGAAGCCTCGAAGAGCTCAAGGCGGCCAGAGTTCGCGTGCGGGCCACGATTGATCAGGCCCTACTGCGCGCGTATGACCGGCTTGCCTCCGTCTATCGCCGCAGAGCTGTGGTTCCCATCGTCCACGGTACGTGCTCGGGCTGCTTTGGCACCCTGCCTACTGCGAGGCTCCAGGAGGCAAAGACCGGCGACAAAGTGCTCTGCTGCGAGAACTGCGGCCGCATCCTGTTCTGGATGTAGCCGCACCAGCTTTGGCCTGCGGGGGCGATCGGAGGTAGCATGGCCCTTCAAACCGTAACACAGGAAGGGCGGATTCACGCGCGGACACTCAACTGCGCCTTTGAGGGCACAGTAGTGATGCCCGGAGCCACGCGTCTCAGGGAATTTCTAAACCGCCCGAACCCAACCATAAGCTTGACCGACGTCACGGTCACCACGGCCCCCCCGGGCGTATCGCGCTCCCCCGAGGAGGTCGCGGCTCTGACGGTCTACAAGAGCCAGATTCTCTATGCCACACTTGTTGAAGAGATCCGCCGGGCCCGGGCCAATGTATATGAACGTGACGTGCTGGCTGCCCACCTGAAGAAGGCGCTCTTCACGTTTCAACTGGATGGGGGCATCATTGTGACCGGCGAAGTGGTGGGCGGCGAGCACGCGGTGGCCTTTCCCAAGGGTGCATTCCTGGCCATTGCCAATCCGACCCTCACCAACCTCCGGGGGATCGATCTGCTGGGCGCATTGACCTTCGTGCTGATCAATATGAACCGGATGGAGTACTACAAGTCTGTAGGCGCCGAGCCAGGCCCTCCTGTCGAACGAGCAGAGGCTGAAGAGCCAGTGCAGGAAGTGCAGGCGGAAGCGCCGGTGAAGAGTCCTCCTGACCCTGAGATGGATTTCTCTGATTTCGAAGCGCAATTCGTCCGTATCGGCCCGACTGACATCAAGACTCCTTCCTGATGCGTGAGCCCGGCCTGTTTCCCCGTCAGAGAGCCCTACTCCGGGAAGTACGGCGTCTCACGAAGGAGCAAGGCTATCCTCCCACGATCCGTGAGCTGGCCCAGGCCCTCGGTGTTCGCTCGCCCAACGGCGTCCGACAACAGCTCCTCTCCCTGGAACGAAAGGGGTGCCTCAGACGCGAGCCGGGTAAGCCCCGGGGAATCGTCTTGGCAGACTCCGCGGAGGAGGAATCCATTCCCATCCTTGGGCTCGTCGCCGCCGGATCTCCAATCGATGCGGCCGAGATGCACCGCGGACGACTGGCGCTTGGCCCTTCACTGGGCGTGGCGACCGACAGATGCTTTGCGGTGGAGGTCGAAGGCGAGAGCATGATTGGAGAGCACATCGTGCAAGGTGATTTCGTCGTGCTCGATCCGGGAGTGGAACCGCGCAATGGCCATATCGTAGGAGTCACGGTCGACGGGGCCGTGACCCTGAAGACGTATCATTCCGACTACGACGGCGTGGAACTCCGCCCCGCCAACCCCCGCATGCGTGCCATTCAGATCCGCTCGGGAACGGTGCATGACGCCCGGGTCATGGGAGTGGCCGTGGCCGTGGTCCGTCGCTTGGGATGAGCATAGTGCGCCGTCTCTGGCTGCTGCTTTTGCTGCCCTGCGCCGCAATGGCCGACTGGGGCGGTGTGGCCGGTGCCTACCTTCGTTTCGGGGCCTCGGCCCGCACCCTGGGTATGGGAGGATTGGATCTAGTGCTGGGACGCGGTGACGCCGCAGCCTACGGGAATCCAGCCCTGATCGGCCTGTTGGACGCCCGTGAGCTGTCATTCACCCATGTGGCCCTGTATGAGGGGTCATCCTATTCCGTAGCCACGGCGGCCCTTCCCGGCCAACGATGGGGCGGCCTGGGCCTGGCGGTGGTCAGTCTGCGATGCGACGGCTTCGAGAAACGAGGCGAATTCGACAATCGATACTCTATCAAAGGGGAGGAGTTCGGCAGCGCCCAGACCGCACTCCTTGCCGGAGGGGGCAGGGATCTCAGTTCGTGGGCCACGGGAACCTCCCTGGGTGGTCGGATCATCATTGCCGGGCACTCGATGCTGGATCAGCGGGCATTCGGCTTCGGCGCGGATTTCGGCATCGAACACCGGATGGTACTCCCCTATGTCCATCGACGTCTCGCTCCTCTGACCGTGGCCGTGACGGTTTCGAACGTACTCCAGCCTCGCGTTCGAATGGAGAGAGATGTGGAGCGTTTTGCCCGCCGCGTCGACGTGGCAGCAAGCTATGCCGTGCATCCTTGGGGCGCACTGGGATTGCAGGCCTGCGTGGCCGGCGATGCGAGCCGGCGGTTCATAGCCGGCATCGAGGCTATGCCGCGTTCCGACCTGGCGCTTCGGCTTGGTGGCAATGCCTCCGAGCTGACTGCAGGAGTGGGCCTTGCCTGGAAGGGGCTTGGCATAGACTACGGCGTGGCCTGGCATGACGAGTTCTCGCTCAGCCACAGGCTGAGCCTCGTCGTGGCCCGTCCTCGGCGGCCCGCGACGGAACCCTCCTCCCTGCCGCTCTGGGATGCCTCCCGGTGGGTGGTGCAACATTACCGTGACCCGAAGGCAGCGGATGCGGCCCATCGGCTGGCACAGGCGTTCGGCGGGAGAAGGGCGTCCCGACTCTACCGGTACGTTGTCGGTCAGCACCCCGCCACGATCTGGGCCGCCCATGGATGGCGATGGTTCGGCGATCGGTCCTACGAGGACCGCAACTGGAAGAAAGCCGAAACCAACTTGGTGCGGCTTCTGGGCCATCCCCACAGGGATGATGTGGCGGTGCCCGCCACCTGGTTCAGGCTTGGGGATGCGTCCGAGCATCTGGGTCATTGGCGGACGGCGGTGGAGGGCTACGAGCTGGTGATGCGAGCATCGGGCGAGCCCGAAGACAAGGCGGAATCGTTCTTCCGAGCGGGGGCGATCCATTTCCTGCATTTGACCGACTATGCGGCGACCGTCCGCGTGTATGAAGAGGCCGTTACCCGGTATCCGACCCGTGATCTGTCTGATGCCTTCTTCCGGCTCGGCAGGTCGTATGCGGAGCTTGCACGGTGGCAAAGCTGCATCGACAGGATGGATGTGTTCCTGGCCAGGTATCAGACCGATTCCAGGGTTCCGGCCGCCCTCTTTTGGAGCGGGCGTGCCTACTACGAGCTCGGGTTGCCTGAGGAGGCGCTGCTCCGGCTGGAACGAGTGGTCGAGGGCTATCCTCAGGATGAGATAGCAGACGACGCAGTCTTGTACAAGGGGCACTGCCGTCGGCTCACTGGAGAACTGGCGCTGGCCCGGATCGAGTATGCGCGGGTGGTGAAGGATTTCCCGATGGGAGACACCGCGCCTCTGGCCCAGCTTTCCTTGGGCATTGTGCTGCAGGACGAGGGCTCGCATGACATGGCGATTCGCGAATTCCAGCGATTCATTGTGAACTATCCCACTCATCCCGGCCGGAAAGAAGCAGAGGCTCGCCTCGGCACGTTGCGCCGTGAATGATGGTGGGTGGGCGTAGGGATTCTTCGTCTTCTGGGTGAAGGGAGATGGCATGAGACTAGCCGTGGGAAGCGCGGTGTTCATCGTGGCGCTCGGCGCCATGACGATCGCCGGCGCGCAGCCCCCCCAAGATCCGGCGGGGCTGGAGGGTGAGAGCGAGGCACTGGGTCTGCCCGTGGTTGACACCGTGACGCTGGAGCCTGTCCGTGAAGAAGGCCACATCATGGTGAAGCGGGGCTTCATTCAGGATTTGTGGCGCAAGGGCGGCCCGGTGATGTGGGTTCTACTGGCCAACTCGGTGTTCGGCATTTCCTTGGTTGTGGAGCGGCTGCTTGCCCTACGACGATCCAAAGTGCTGCCGACATCGTTTCTCAGGAATGTCCGTACCCGATGGCTTTCCGGCGATGTGAAGGGTGCCTTTGACCTGTGCAGCGAGACCGACATCCCCATCGCCCGGGTGCTCAAGGCGGGTCTCGCCAAGCACGGCAGGGGCGTGGCGGAGATCGAGCGCGCCATCGAGGCTTCGGGTGGCCATGAGATTCAATCTCTGTCCAAACACCTGCGCACCTTGGGCGCTCTGGCGAGTATCGCTCCTCTCCTGGGCATTCTGGGTACCGTCACGGGAATGATCAAGGCGTTCAACACCATTGCCGTGAGCGGGTCGCGCCGGCCCGACCTCATCGCCTCGGGTATTTCGGAGGCTCTCATTACCACGGCCACCGGGCTCTCCATCGGCATTCCGCTGTTCGTGCTGTACCATTACCTCATGGGCAGGGCCGAGCTTCGTACCTGGGAGATGGAGGAGGTCGCCATCGACATCGTCGAGAATCTCTCACTCCGGAGCGAGGGCATTGAGGTTTAGAAAGCGCACCCCGGAGGGGATCGAACTGCAAATCGTGTCGCTTATCGACGTGGTCTTCCTCCTGTTGATCTTCTTCCTCATGGGTACGACCTTCGTCGACCTCCTGGACAAGCTGGACATCCGCCTGCCGGAAAGCACGGCGACCACCCGGCAGCAACGCCGCAACCACCTCATCGAGCTGAGCGTAGACGGCCGGATGTTCCTGGACGGGGTCACGGTCACCATGGAGGATCTGCCTCTCCGGCTGGAACAGGTCTCTTGGGACCCGGGTATGGGAGGAAGAGTCGCTATCATCAAGGCGGACAAGCGAGTCACCCACGGCGACGTCGTCAGGGTGATGGGCATCTGCAAGAAGGCGGGAGTGCTCCAGGTCGGTATTGCAGCACTGCTGGAAATAGAAGAGGAAGTCTGAGGCGCGGCCGAACGCCGGGCGTGGAGAGATAGGATGCCAGCAGAAGCCATGGTGTTCCGGAAAGATTCCTTCTGGTCTTCAGGAGTGATAGTATCCCTCCTGGCCCATGTCGTCGTGCTGGTAAGCCTGAACCAGCTTCCCACGGCCCGGGTCCGCCTTCAGCCCCGGGAACTGATAATGGAGGTTGACCTCATGGAGCCTCCGCCCACGCCCGAACCTCCGCCTGAATCACCGCCTCAGGAGCGGGGCGAACTTGCCCAGCCTCCCCAGCCAAACCTGCTGGACATGAGCGCCGCGGCGCTGCCCGAGCCAGGGCAGGACCTGTTCCGGGATTTGCCTGTGCCCGACCTCGATTTGAGTTACGAATCGCCCCTTGATCTGCAGCAGCCGACCCTCGATCTGACTGAGAGGGATGTACTGCGATCAGATGCCAAGCAATCGGCCCTTTCGCTGGATGGGGAGTTCCTACCGACTCTGCCGGGCGACAGGCTGGATGTGGGAGGCCGTAGAGACGCCATGGTGGTTGGGGAAGCCAGCCGCGACGGCCTGGCGCCGGCACCGGTAGGCCCCGGCCATACGCCGCGAACCGTGGGCTATCCCACCGCCAGGCCCACGGAGCGCACCAGCGGCCTGGAGAGCTCTCCAGTTCGACCCGCTGGAGCCTCTCGGTCCTTGGGCGTACCCGATAAGCCAACCGTGGGCGCTCCCGGCGAGGTGATGCCTGGTTCACGGACTCGGAAACGTCTTCGCCTTGTGGAGCCTACCGTGCCCGCGTGGGTCGAGGACCAGGGCATCGAAGCCTATGCGAAAGTACGTTTTCAGATTCTGGAAGACGGGAGGATCGGCACCATCGAGCTGACCATGTCCTCAGGCTATCGTGAGCTGGACAATCTCGCCATCGGCGCGGTGAAACAGTGGCTGTATGAACCGGGGCTGGTTGAGTACCGGTCCGTCAGGGTGAACTTCAAGCTACGGTAGTGGGCAGTTCGACAACCACAGCACGAGTGACTGACTGACATGCGTCCCCTTGCCCCCAGACAACCGGTCTGGGGTGGCGGCTGTGCCCACCCTCCTGCCGTGAGTCTTGAGGCGTCCATGTATCTCCAAGTGCTCACCCTCAACGCCCTGTGGATTCGCTGGCGGAAGACCTTCCTGGTCTGGCTCGCTGTCCTCGGCATTGTCGTACCTGCCGTGCCGGCACAGAATGCCGATGCCATTGGGGCATTCCGGTATGCGGCAGGTCTCTTCGATATGGGCGAGTATGAGCTGGCTGCCGCGGAATTCGACCATGTTCTCTCGTCATTCCCCGGCGACTCCCTGGCGCCCTCAGCGGCCTACTGGCTGGGAGAGAGCCTCTTCCAGCTGGAGCGATTTGGCGACGCGGCCAACGCGTTCTCCAGGGCGGTACGGCCGAGCGCCGACCTGGGATTGCAGGAGGATGCCCGTATGCGCAGGGCCGAGGCATTGTGGGCTGCGGGCGATACGCCGGGAGCGATCCTGGCCTACGAAGCCGTGCTGTCGGCCCACCCTGTAGGGAAGTATCGGGGCAAGGCGAGCTATTGGCTCGGCAGAGCCTATGTCTCCGCTGGACGAAAAGTGGATGCCGCACGGGTTCTGAGAAACGCTGCGGCGTGGGGGGAGGACGCTCTGCAGCGGGCGGAAGCCGCCTACCTCGCAGGTGACATCCTTCGGGAGCTGTCGCGATGCGATGAAGCCGGGGAGCACTACCGGGATGTGCTGCGGCTTACTCCCCACGGCGCGCACGCTCCCGCGGCCTTGGAGGGTCTGGCCCGATGCGCCATAGACGCTGGAGCATGGGAGTCGGCGGCCGAGGCGCTCCGCACGCTTACGGAGACATTCCCCACGTCACCGCAGGCCAGCGACGGCAGGTTTCATCTCGCAGAATGCCTCTCAACACTGCACCGGCCCACCGAGGCGCTGGCTGCCTACAAGGCCGTCTTGAGAGACGGGGCAGCTCATGCGCTCTGGGACAAGGCCCTGTACGGGGAGGCATGGGCCTATGCCGCCGCTGGTGACACAGTGGCCGCATTGGCCTCCTTTGCCCAGTTGGCGACCGATTTCCCCACCAGTGCCCTGGCATCGGAAGCAGCGTTCCGGGAGGCGCAACTGGCGTACGCCGCCGGTGAACACGCCCGCGCCATCCGGTCCTTCGGTCGCATCATGGCCGACTGGCCAACGTCGGCGTTCGTCTCCTCGGCGCTGTACTGGAGGGGATGGGCACATCAGAAGCTGGGCGGCCTGCCCCAGGCCGAGCGTGATTTCCTGAACTACGCGGCTTCCTATCCCGATTCACAGTATGCAGCCAATGCCTTGCTGCTCGCCGGCCTGGCTGCAGTGGACCAGGGCTCATTGTCCAGAGGCGCCGAGGCATTGGAGCGGGCGCGAAAGCAGTACCCGGGTTCCTCGGTCATGCCCCAGGTGCTGACGGCACTGGCCTCCGCCTATTCAAAGCTGGGTGAGCCCGCCCGAGCCGATGGTGCGCGTTCCCAGCTGGCCGTGAACCACCCCGAAACTGAAGAGGGGAGGGCCGCGCTCCTGCAGAAGGGATTCTCTGATCTCGAAGAGGGGCGGGAGTCCGCAGCCTTGGCGAGTCTCTCCACTCTCCTCTCGCGCCCCGATATCGGTGAAGATCAGAAGGCCAAGGCGGTCTACTACCTGGCCGAAGCCCACTACCGGCTACACGACTGGGCAGAAGCTGAATCGCTGTACGCACGGTCCGAGCTGATGAATGCCGAGGGCGACTTGGAGGATGACAGCGTCTATGGGCGGGCCTGGTCGGCCCTGAAGGCAGGGAAGACCGAGGAGGCCGGCAGGGTGTTCCAGCGTCTTGCCGTGATGCATCCAGACAGTCCCTTCGCGGCTGAAGCAGCCTTCAGGTACGCCCAGACACTCTATGATCGAGGGGCATACGAGGATGCGGCTGCAGCCTATGGCGGTCTGGTGAATCGACACGGGGGTAGCGAGTACGCCGACGATGCGGTCTATGCAGGCGCCTGGTCTTTGGTGAAGAACGGCGCCATAGCCGAGGCGGCGGCCCAGTTTTTGCGGCTGGTGGAGATCTACCCCGCCAGTCCGCTGATTCCCGATGCCTTGTATGATCTGGGATCCTGCTATAGCCAACTCGATCGCCCCGCAGCCACCGCACGCACTCTGCAACAACTGCTGGAGCAGTATCCACACCACGTCAAGGCTCCAGAAGCCGCCACCGCTTTGGCCTATGCCTACGACGCGTTGGGACAGCCCGCCCGACGAGACAGCGTCCTATCACAGATGGAGTCTCAGGGCAGCAGCGCCTCGGCTGCCGCCGCGATGTTGGCATTTGCGGGCGGGAAGATGGAAGGCGATCCCGACGAAGCCCGCGCACTGCTATCCCGCATTATTGCCCGCCACCCGGATTCTCCCGAGGCAAAGGAGGCCAGGTTGCGGCTCGCGAACTTTCTCACCCAGGAGGGACGCTTCGCCGAGGCCTATGACATGGTTGCGGCCCTGTGTAGTGATGACGACGCCCAAATTCTGGGGCGCGCATGTGTGCGTGCGGGTGAGACCCAGTTCGAGATGGCCGAGTACGAAGAGGCCGCCCGTTTCTACCGGATGGCGCTGGATGAGGGCACCGGGATTGACCGGGGCATTGCATGGTACGGCATCGCGTGGTCGAACCTGGAGTTGGGCCGGCGCGATGCAGCCATCGAAGCCCTGCTGAGGCTCTTCCGGGAACATCGGCAGAGCCCGGTGTGGACGGATGGCTCCTATCGGCTAGGACAGCTCCTTGCCGATGCCGACCGCAAGAAGGAAGCCGCCGATGTGTATGCGGCGTTGGGTGACGATGTGGAGTTAGGCTCCCTGGCCCTGGATGCGACGTATCGCCGTGCCATTCTCCTTCGCGAGCGCAAGGCATATACCCAGGCAGCAACCCTGCTGCGAAAGGTTGCTGCAGGCAGCGACAGCACTCTCGCGCTGCAGGCCATGCTGGAATTGGGGCGAACCCTCCACGAACAGGGCCGCCTGACAGAAGCAACGGACGTATTCATCCAGCTGGCCGGCAGAACCCCTGATGAACGTGCCGCACAACAGGCCATGTACTCCGCCGGCGTGTGTCAAACTTCGATGAAGCGGTGGAAGAAGGCCGCCGAATACTTCGGCAAGGCATCTGCCATGCCCGGTCCGAACCGCTCGGACGCACTTCTGGGCGAAGGCTGGGCCAGAGCCGCGGCGGGAGAGCACCAGAAGGCGTCCCAGCTCTTCGTCACAATCCTGCAGGAAACACCCGACTATGCCAAAGGCGCCGAGGTGGCCTTCAGGCTTGCCCAGAGCTTGCAGGAATTGGGGCACTATACCCAGGTCGACAGCATTTGCACCGAGCTGGTTGGCCGCCAAGACTGGCCATATCCCGACCGTGCGCTGTACCTTGGCGCCACCGCCAAGGAGAAGCTGGGAGACACCGAGGGGGCGATTGCCGCCTATCGGGGCTTGATCGAGGAGTATCCTTCCAGCAGTCTTGTGCCCTATGCAAAGGCGCATGCCGATGCGCTGGCAGGAGAAAAAGGTTGACCATGCTTCATTTACTCGCGCTGTGCCTACTATTGATCGGCGGCGGAGAGACCCTCGCACCCGACCAGGAACTCTATCTTCAGGGGGCCCAAGCGTTTGACCGTGACGACTTCGGCGTTGCCATGACCAGCTTTGAAGCTCTCCTTCACCGGCACTCCTCTAGCTCGCTGGCCTGTCCGGCGCACTATGCGCTGGCTGAGACCTACTACAGCCTTCAGCAGTATCAGAAGGCCCTGGCTGAGCTTGATGCGGTAGACTCTCCGTGTGAGACCCGGGTAGGTCGCGGCCGGGTTCAATGGCGGAGAGCCTGGGTACTGTACCATCTCGGGCGGCTTCCGGCCGCGGGAGAAGCCTTTCAGCAGGCAAGCACGAGCCCCGACCTCTCCGCCAATGATCAAACCGCAGCCATGGTAATGGTCGGTGACGTCGCGATGGAACAGGGCAGGGCTGCCGATGCGCTGTCCGCCTACCGGCGCGTCGTCCAGCGCAACATGCCGTCGCCGCTTCTGTGCCAGATTCACTACAAGATCGGGCGAGCAGCACTGACGGAAGGGGCCTTTACCGAGGCCCAGACTGCGTTCGCCACCGTGGTGCAACTTGACTCCCGTTCCGAATTCGCCGACGATGCCGTCTATGGCCGCGCGTGGGCACTGCGGAAGCAGAAGAAGCATGAAGGCGCTCGCGCCGCATGGCATCAGCTCATCGTGACCTATGCGCAATCGCCGCTGGCTCTGGAAGCACGATTCCGGATGGGCGAGGAGTACTATAGCTTAGGGAAGTATCAGGAAGCCATCATGGCGTTCGATACAGTACCCGCCGCCAGCGATTTTGCCGACCATGCCATGTACTGGAAGGCGTGGGCCGAATACCGGCTGGACCAGTTCTCGAAGGCCGCATACACGTTCAGCCTCATCCGGACCAGTTTTCCCAGATCCCGGCTGGCCACCGATTCCCAGTTCCGCGCGGCGGATGCCCATCGGGAGGCTGGCCAGTATGAACTGGCCTTGCGAGGGTATCGCGTACTGGTGGAAATGAAACCCAGCGAAGAGTATCTCGTCGAGTCGCTCTATGGCATGGCGCAATCCGCGGCCTTCAGCGGCGACCTTTCCGCGGCCGAGAACTATCGCACGCAGCTCTTGTCCACGGGAAAGGCCGGCGACTTCGCCCCGCGGGCATTCTTCGACCTGGGCGTCGCCGCCTACAACCGCAAGCAGTACGGGCGTGCCATCCGGGAGTTCTCCACGCTCCTCTCCCAGTACCCCGCCCACAGCCTGGCGAACGAAACCTGGTACCACTTGGGGTTGAGCCACTTGCGCGATGAGCGTTATGGCGAGGCCAGAAACGCGTTCCAGCGCACCATCAAGGCTGCGCCCAACAGCGAGACCGCCTCTCTGGCGGCCTATCAGTTGGGCTGGGCGTACTTCCGTGATGGCGAGTTTGACCGCGCCGCCGAGCAGTTCAATGAGGTGAGCAGACGGGGCGGCCCCCGGGCCACAGACGCCCTGTATCGCTCTGGCGACGCTCTGTACAACGCCGGCCGATACACAGACGCCATCGCAGTGTATCAACAAGTCATCGACATGGCCCCGGGCTCTGAGCTGGCTGCCACGGCCCAGAACTCCATCGGGTGGTGTTATGAACGGCTGAGCCGGCCGGCCGAGGCCATTGGCGCCTTCCATGTGGTCGTCGATCGCTACCCCCAGAGCCTTGTGTGGGACGACTCTGCCTACAAGATTGCCGAATACTACCACGGTGCCGGAGACTACACGCTGTCGATTCCTATCCTCGAGGCGTTGCGCAGCGCCCCGGGTTCGCCTTTCTGGGAGAGCAGCCTGCTGATGCTGGGCAGCGATCTCTGGAAGACTGGCCGTAAGCGTGAGGCTCGAAGCGTGATCGAGTCTCTCCTGTCCAGGAGAGACTCGCCTCTCAGGCCCGACGGTCTGCTACTGCTCGCCGACGCCAGTTGGGATGATCGTGACTGGGACCAGGCTCAGGCCCGCTATGCGCAATTCGCCGAGGAGTACCCTTCCAGTGAATCAGCCGCCCTGGCGTTCCTGCGTGTGGCGGAATCCTATGCTGCACAAGAACTCTGGGACAAGGCAGCCGAGGCGTTCACCCGCGCTTCCGTGGCCGGAGCGCCTCGCGCCTCCTGCCTCGCGGGCACCTGCAAGGCAGCGGCCAACGTAGGCCGATGCGCCGAGGCCGAGAACGCCGCGCGAACAATGGAGACAGACTTCCCCACCGACGCCCGAACCGCCGACGCCCAGTTCTGGGCCGGGAACTGCTATGTAGGCACGGGAGACGATGAAACGGCCGCGCGCCTCCTACTTAAGGTGCCCATCTTGTATCCTGACAGTGACCAGGCTGACGACGCCCTGCTGCTGGCAGCCCGTGCACGGTTGAGGCAGGGCCGCGGCGACCAGGCAGAGCGGCATCTTCGGCTCCTTCTCGAGAAGTACCCTGCCTCGGAGCTGCGAGGACAGGCTGAAAGGCTCCTGGCATCCATGGAAGGGGGGACACGATGAGACGGTGGCTGATCCCCCTTGTCTTCGCGGGGGCGCTCCACGCACAGACACCGTCGGTGGCGCAACCGGGAAAGATCGAGCCGCCTGAGGAAGAGATAACGGTCTTCGGCGAGCAGAAGCAACGCCTCCAGATGCGTCGCGATGCCCGCGAACTGGCCCTTCTTGAGGAGTCTCTGCGAACTCGATTCGGGCTCAATCGTCCAAGTGCGTCTCCCGATCGACTTCTCGACCGTGGGGTCGTTCTCCTGAATTGCGCGGGACTGGAAGCCCAGTCACGGCCCGGAGGAGCGGAGGTCTTCATTGACGGCAGCATAGCCGGCGAGACTCCAGTGTCAGCGAGCGGTCTTCCCAGCGGCCGTCATATCGTGGCCATGCGGCACCGCGGGTACGAACTGTGGACCGCCCCGGTGCTTTTCCCGCCTTGGGGTACCGCACGAGTCACCGCCAGCTTGGACCGGAGAATCTCCTACGAACTCAGCGCCGTGTGGCGAACCGAAGACGCCCAGGATCGGCCCAGTGGTCTGGCTGTGCTTCGACCGGGAGAGGTGTTTGTATCGGGTGGCGGCACGGTGAAGCTGTGGGCGCGAGGCAAACCTCAACGAGATCTTCGCGCCGACGGGATGGTTGAGCCAAGGGGTATGGCCCTCTCACCCTCGAAACAGCATTTGTACGTAGCGGATCCTGGATGCCATACCGTCTGGTGTATCGATGCCGCGACCGGCCGCCTCATACGGCGCCTTACCGAAGGAAGCGGTCAACCCCTCCATCAGCCCACCGATGTTGCCGTGGCGGAAGACGGACGTGTCCTGGTGTGCGATTCGGGCAATCACCGATTGGTCTGGTTCAACGCCGACGGCCAATGGGTGGAGACGTGGGGAAAACGGGGGGATGACCAGGGGATGTTTCGGCATCCCGAGGGCGCCGCCATCGATGAGAACGGCGCGGTGTACGTTGCCGACTGGGGAAACAACCGTATTCAAGTACTGGCACCCAAGGGGGCAGTGCTGCGTGTGTTTGGCCAGCAGGGCATGGCACCGGGGCAACTCCAGGGACCGACAGAAGTATGCCTTGAGGAAGGGGGCTACCTGCTGGTCGTAGATTCGTTCAACGATCGGGTGCAGCGGTTCAGGCGTGACGGCACTATTGTCAGCGTGCTTCCGGAGGCTCGCGGCCTCGGCACCTTCACCAAACCATTCAGCGCCGCATTGGATCCCTCGGGGCTCGTCTATGTCACCCAACGCGACCGTCACGGCATTTTGGTGCTGCGACAAGTGTGGGAGCAGGGGTACATGAGCGCCGTGCTCAGGCCCTGAAGCATCTCGAATGCGGATCGCGGCGTGTGTTCTCCTGCTTGCTGCCTGTGGGGGCTGTTATTCCTTTTCTGCCCGAACCTCGACCCGCATACGCTCCGTGGCCGTTCCCTTTTTCGAGAACCACAGCGGGCGCTTTGGGCTGGAGGGATTAGTCACCGAAGCGGTTGCCAAGGGGTTCCTTGATGATGGTGATCTTCGAGTCGTGGATGAGCGGTCCGCTGACTCAGTGCTACGGGGTATCATCACGGGGTACGACCACAAGGCTGCCGTGTATGACCAGAGTGAGCAGGTCAGCACCATGCGCGTCACCATCACGGTCGACGTCATCTACCGTGATCTCACCAAAGGCACCGTGGTCTGGGAGCAGAAGGGGCTGTCCGCATGGGGGCAGTACCGTCTTGTGACGTCGGCGGAAGGACCGGCGCAGACCGAGGAGGACGGCCAGGTTGAGGCGATACGCCGCCTGGTTCAGGAGATCTTGGCTCGCTCCATCGAGACATGGTGAAGCCAAAACGGTGGCGCCATCGGGGAGAATGGTGGTTGCTTCGGGGAACCCTTGCCGCCACGAGGCATCTCCCTCGGCGCGTGTATCCCACCGTGGCAAGATGCCTGGGGGCAGCGGCCTTCGACGTGTTTCGCCTCAGACGCCGCGTGGTGGAGCACAACCTGACACGGGCATTCGGCGGTGAAATGCAGTCGCCTCAGCGCCGACGCGTCGGCAGGAAATGCTACCAGGAATTGGCTCTGGGAGCGCTGGAGATGGCGGCACTGCACCACAAGGGAGCCGCTCATGTGCTAGAGACCTGTCGGATCCGGGGGGGGCGCGAGCATCTGGATCAGGTGCGCTCCGGCAAATCGGGGTGCATCCTCGTGACAGGCCACTTCGGCAACTGGGAGTACCTCGCAGGAGCCCTGGCCGTATGGGGCGTGCCGGTCAGCGCGGTGGGCGCACCGATGAGGAACCCACTGGTAGACCGCTGGCTCACGTCGCTGCGCACCGGGCTAGGAATCGAGATACTGCGTACGGGCCGCGGGTCGGGCCGGGCCGCGCTTCGTGCTCTGCGGGCCGGCCGAGCCGTGCTCCTGCTGATAGATCAAGACGCCCGCAACCACGGCATGTTTGTGGATTTCTTCGGCATCCCCGCCAGCACCCACGTTGGGGCTGCCGTTTTGGCTCACCACACCGGTGCCCCAGTATTTCCTTGCAGGATAGACCGCGATGGCCTGCGTCACGTTGTGTCCGTCTATCCCCCCTTGACGCTTTCCCATGCGGGCGGCAAGTCCGCCATTCTCGACACCACACAGGCAATCACGACCATGCTGGAATCGTGGATACGAGAGCGCCCCGCATCGTGGTTTTGGCCCCACCGGAGGTTCAAGACCCAACCGCCCTCTCCGTGCACTCCCCTGCCCTTCACCGCTGGAAAAGGAGCCCAATGTGGAGCGAACCTTGCTCATCATCAAACCTGATGCTGTGGCCGCCGGGCGAATCGCCGATGTCCTCTCAATGGTGAGCGACGCCGGGCTCCGACTGGTGGCATTGGAGATGCGCTGTCTGGCCGAGGCCGAAGTCCGGGGATTCTATGCCTTACACCAGGGTAAGGACTTCTTTGAGCCCCTTGTGCGCTTCATGACTTCCGGACCGGTGGTGCTCTGCGCAGTGGCGGGCGAGGATGCCGTGTCGTCTTTGCGTGCATTGGTGGGCGTGACGGATCCCACAGAGGCCGCGGCAGGCACGGTTCGAGCCTCATTCGGTACCACCATCCAGAGAAATGCGGTGCATGCATCTGACAGCACGGAGACCGGTATGACGGAAACCGCCTTCTTCTTTCCCGAGGCCAGGCTCCTTCTCGGTGGTTTCACGGCTTGACAGGAATCGGAGAGACAAGGTAACATGAGCCCTCTCGAGTTGGATATACCGGGTGCGACCACGGTTGCCTTCACGACGGTGCTGCCCGTCGACGGCGCGCTGCTTGAGCTGGAGGGGGCGGGCGTTTCGTTCTCAGCTGCCGGTCGTGTCACCGTTGAGGTCGCGCCTGTCAATGAAGGATTCCTGGTGACGGGGATACTGGAAATTCCCGTGGAACTGGCGTGCAGCAGATGCCTTGCCCCCGCTGAACATCGTATCCTTGAGCACTTTCGGATCGTCTTGAGTAGAGACTCGTCCGCTGGCGATGCCGATGATGAATGGGTGTTCTTCGCCCACGATGAGCGCACATTCGACTTGGCGCCATTGGTTCGTGACCTCATCATCGTCGCATTGCCGGCCAAACCACTGTGTGACGATCGCTGTCTTGGCCTGTGCCCCGTCTGCGGGAGCGACCGGAACCAGACGCGTTGCCACTGCATCAACTCTACCATTGACCCTCGTTGGGCGGGACTCCTGCCGCTGGCGGTCAATGGGGACGTATCGCCCGATAAGGAGGAGGCCAGTCATGGCACTACCGAAGAGGAAGATATCCAAGACCAGGCGTGACAAGCGCCGAACTCATTGGGTGCTCGATGCCCCGACGACGAACGCATGTCCCAAGTGCCACCAGCCACGGCATCCCCACCGGGTATGCCCTCATTGTGGTTACTATAAGGGAAGCCAGATCCTGGAGATCAAGGAGACCTGACCCGGGTGCGTCCCGGTGAGGTTCCCGTGCAGACCGTGACCGTCGGTGTAGACGCCATGGGGGGTGACTTGGGTCCCCGCCCCGTGGTCGAAGGAACGGTCCGCGCCATCCGGGAATTGGGCGACGAGATCCGTGTGGCCCTCGTCGGCAACCAGGATGCGGTATGGTCGGAACTAGCCCGTTTGCATGCAGAGGATCTTCCCCTGACCGTGATCCACGCCACTGACAGGGTGTCCATGGACGAGGACCCGGTACGAGCACTGAGGCGCAAGAAGGATTCCTCCCTCCATATACTGGCGCGGATGCATGCCGGGGGAGAAATCCACGCCATGATCAGCCCGGGCTCCACAGGGGCCGTGGTCGCGTGCGCGCAGCTGGCCCTGGGAAAACTGGCAGGAGTGAGCAAGCCTGCCATCGCAAGCTTTCTTCCTACGATGCGGGGAAACTCAGTAGTGGTTGACGTCGGTGCGTCTCCTGACTGTCGCCCGCACAACCTCCTTCAGTTCGCCATCATGGGCTCCCTGTATGCCAGTCTAGTGCTGCGCCTGCCGCGACCCAGGGTTGGGCTGCTGTCCATAGGCGAGGAGCGGGAAAAGGGCAATGAGCTCTCTCGGGCGGCGCACCGTTTGCTGGAACGATCGGGATTGAACTTCGTTGGAAATCTCGAGGGGCGGGATGTCTTGCAGGGCAAGGCCGACGTCTTGGTGTGCGACGGATTCGTCGGGAATGTGGTGCTCAAGCTGACGGAAGGCGCCTTGACCTTCTTCGCCAACCGGATCCGCCGGGAGATGATGGGTAGCATTGCCGCGCGGTTCGGCTCCTGGTTACTCAAACCGTCGCTCCTTCGGCTGCGCCGCAGCCTCGATCCCGAGGAGCTAGGAGGAGCGCCTCTTCTTGGCCTGAACGGTATCTGCATCGTTGCCCATGGCCACTCCGGCTCGCTGGCCATAATGAATGCTATCCGCATGGCCGTCAGATGTGTGAGACAGGGGGTTAACGAGCACATTCGGGTTCAGCTTGCGGCTATACCACAAGGATCATGGGTTGATGGCATTGAGGTTGCTCCGTGCAACTAATCGATGGGTTCCTGTTCCCCGGCCAGGGGTCGCAGCATGTCGGCATGGGCCGGGAACTGGCGTCGCGGTGCGCCTCGGCCAAGGCGGTCTTCGAGATGGCCGACGACATCATGGCGACCCCCCTTACGCGCATCATGTGGGAGGGTCCCGAGGCTGCCTTGAGGGAGACGGTCTTCACCCAACCGGCCATTCTCGCCCATAGCCTGGCGTTGCTCGCGACAATCCACGAGATCTACGGCGAAGTGATTCCCGCTGTGGTCGCAGGTCATAGCCTTGGCGAATACTCCGCTCTAGTGGCGGCAGGAGTACTGACGCCCTGTGCCGCGCTTCGCATTGTGAAGCGGCGCGGGGAACTCATGCATCGGGCCGGCGAGACCCGGCAAGGGGCCATGGCCGCGGTGCTGGGGTTGGACACGCCAGGAGTCCTCCATGTTCTCGAGGCGGCCCAAGGAGCAGGAATCGTAGTGGCCGCCAATCTGAACGCGCCCGATCAAACCGTGATATCGGGCGTTCCAGTCGCCGTCGACGAGGCCATGAAGTTGGCCTTCGAGGCCGGCGCTGCCCGGGTCGTGCCCCTGGCGGTCAGCGGGGCGTTTCATTCGCCGTTGATGGCGGGAGTGGCCAGCGAGCTGGCTTCCGTGGTACATTCGGTCGAGTTCGCTGAGCCCGCGTGCCCGGTCGTGCCCAATGTCACTGGCGCATTGACCACCAGCCCAGCGGAGCTCCGACGATGCCTGCTCCTGCAAATCGAGAGCCCGGTACGATGGTGCGACTCCATGAGGGCCATGGCGGGCAGTGGTACGCGGACATTCCTGGAGTTGGGCCCCGGCCGGGTACTGGCCGGACTCGCAAAGCGGATCGACCGAAGCGTGTCGGTGCGATCAGTCTCCGATCTAGACGCCCTGACCACATGGGACGGATTCAGGGAATCTCCTCGACAAGAAGGCTTGACCATAGAAGGAAAGGAAAAGCGCAGAGATGCTTGACGGACACGGACAGACCGCAGTGGTCACCGGCGCCGCGCGGGGGATCGGGAGGAGCATAGCCGTTGCACTGGCGGGAACCGGCATGACTGTGGTGGGTGTCGACATGGCCTCCATGGAAGACACTCAGGAGGCGGCCGAAGCCACCGGCAGCTCCTTCCACTCCCGGATCATGAATGTGACCGACCCGGCCCAAGTTCAGGATCTGTCATTGTGGTGCACCCAGACTTTGGGCGGTGCGTCGGTACTGGTGAATAATGCGGGGATCACCCGCGACAATCTGCTCATCCGTATGAAGCAGGAGGAATGGGACGCCGTCCTCTCGGTCAACCTGAAGGCTGCATTTCTTCTGACCCAGGCATTCGCCCGGTCGATGATGAAGGCGCGATTCGGCCGAATCGTAAACATCGCCTCAATCATCGGACTGATTGGCAATGCAGGCCAGGCAAACTATGCGGCTGCCAAGGCCGGTTTGATTGCATTGACCAAGAGCGCTGCCAAGGAACTAGCGCCGCGGAATGTAACCGTGAATGCCGTGGCCCCGGGGTTCATCGAGACCGCCATGACCGCCGCTCTTTCGCAGGAGATTCGGGAGAAATACCTGCGTAGCATTCCTTTGGGGCGGTTCGGGACCCCCGAGGACATCGCGAATGTGGTGCTCTTTCTGTGCTCGCCCAATGCCGCCTATGTGACCGGACACGTCATCACCGTTGACGGCGGCGTGGTGATGTGAGAGTTTGGTTCCCTGATCTAGACGGTGGCTCTCCATCGAGCCGTGTCTCACACCCTCACCTCACGAAGGAGGTGACCTTTATATGTCAGCGTCTATCGAAAAAAGAGTGATCGAGATCATCATGGAGCAACTCGGCGTCGAAGAGGAGGAAGTCAAGCGCGAGGCATCGTTTATCGAGGACCTCGGGGCAGACTCCTTGGATACAGTCGAGCTGGTCATGGCGCTGGAAGAAGCATTTGACATGGAGATAGCCGACGAAGAGGCGGAGAAGATCGACACCGTCGGCAAGGCAATTGACTATATCAAGGCCAATTTCAGCGAGGAATCCGCCTAGCGGATCACACCGACCGAAGCCGGAGCCCGGCCATGCCTTCCGGCTCAGCCACGCCGGACTCCCGGCGTGCGTAGTCGTACATCGCCAGAGGCGAGGCGTTCATGTGCCCGCCCCTGGCGATGTATGTGACGCGCGCGAAATCCATGACACACGAAGGCCGGCGACGGGCTGGCGTGCGCCAGGGCGCAAGGAGCGGTGATGCCTCACAGAGTCGTCGTCACTGGGATGGGTGCCCTCACCCCCCTTGGGCTCTCCGTTCAGGAGTTGTGGGACGGAATTCGCCTGGGGAACAACGGCATTACAAGGCTTTCGAGGTTCGATCCATCAGCATTTGACTCACAGATAGCCGGTGAACTGAAGGGATTTGACCCCGAACCGATCCTCACCAAGAAGGAGGCCCGTCGCATGGACCTCTTTCTTCAGTATGCCGTGGTTGCTGCGGAAGAGGCTGTTCGTGGCGCCAGGATAGCCGAGACCGGGTTCGTTTCCCCGCGGGCCGGTGTGATCTTCGGTTCAGGCATCGGGGGCATTCAGACGCTCACATCCCAGCATGACGTGCTGCTGAAGGATGGCCCCGGAAGGGTAAGCCCATTCTTCGTGCCCATGATGATCGCGGACATGGCGCCTGGCCTCATCTCGATGCGCCACGGCCTCAGAGGCGTGAACTTCGCGACAGTATCTGCCTGCGCATCGGCGGCCCACGCCGTGGGCGAGGCATTCCGGGCAGTGCAGCACGGGCACGCAGATCTCATGATCGCCGGCGGGAGCGAAGCCTCTATCTGCCCCTTGAGCTATGCCGGGTTCTGCTCCATGAAGGCCCTCGCTCGCCGGAATCATGACCCGCAAGGAGCGTCGAGGCCCTTTGACAGAGATCGCGACGGTTTCGTCATGGCGGAAGGCGCCGGCGCGCTGGTGCTGGAACGTCTGGAGCATGCCCTTGCCCGTGGGGTTGAGCCTCTAGCTGAGATCGCCGGCTACGGCGCTTCGGCCGATGCGTATCATATGACCGCGCCCGATCCCGAAGGTGTGGGTGCGACCCAGGCCATGGCGGAAGCTCTTCACGATGCCGGGATCTCTCCCGATGCGGTAGACTATATCAATGCTCACGGTACAAGCACCAAGCTCAACGACGTTACCGAGACACTGGCCATTCACCGTGTGTTCGGCCCACACGCGACCTCTCTCATGGTGAGCAGCACCAAGTCCATGCTCGGCCACACCTTGGGAGCCTCCGGGGCCATCGAGCTCATCGCCACCATTCTCCAAATCCGCCACGGCTGGGTTCATCCGACGGCCAATCTTGAAAACCCCGATCCCCAGTGTGACCTTGACTATGTGCCGTTAGTGGGGAGGACGGCCGATATCTCCGTGGCCCTCTCCAATAGCTTCGGATTTGGAGGTCACAATGCCAGCATCGTCGTTCGGAGGGCGCCTTAGGCGCACATGCAGGCGGGGAATCCGACCGGGGGTGCTGACGCCAGTAGCAGTGATGCGAGCCGTCTGACCCCACGGGAAAGGACTGCGGTACAGCACGCCGAAGAGTGCATCGGGTATCGATTCTCCTCGGCACCGCTGTTGCGTCGGGCGTTGACCCATCGCTCCTACGCCCACGAGCATAGCGTCGGTGACCATAACGAGCGTCTGGAACTCCTGGGCGATGCTGTCATCGGGCTAGTGGTGACCGAGGATATCTTCAACCGTTTCGCAGGCATGGGAGAGGGTGAACTCACCCAACTGAAGTCGTTTCTCGTGAGCCGTCGGCTCCAGGCCCGTGCCGCAAAAGGCATCGGCCTAGACGAGTGTATGCTGGTGGGATCGTCGGAGGAAAGGTCAGGCATCAGGGCCCGCTTGTCCACATTGGCCAATCTCTTTGAAGCGGCGGTCGGAGCGCTCTATCTCGATGGCGGCCTTGACGCAGCCGCCGCGTTCCTGCAAAGGGTCATCCTGTCCCAAGCCCAGGCCCGAGCGCCGTCGTCCTTCGACCTGAAGGATCCCAAGACGAGCTTGCAGGAACTGGTTCAAGGCCGCGAGCCCATCCAGCCCGAATACCGGTTGATCGCCGTTTCCGGGCCGGATCATCTCCCCACGTTCACCGTCGAAGTGAGGATAGGCAAAGAAACACTGGCCCAAGGCAGTGGAGGTTCCAAGAAAGACGCAGAACGGGAAGCCGCCCGAAATGCTCTCACTCGGTTATCCGCGAACCTGCCGGCCCGGGCGGGGGACGGCGAACCCGATCGATGAGTTCCCGTACCTCACGGTGAAACTCCTGCAGGGCGACGACCAGACGCGCCCGTTGGTACACCGAAAGCAACGCGGAGAGCTGATGATCCAGCTCCTCCTGAGCGCTGCAACGCTGGCGGGCAGTTGCAGTCAGCGCTGTCAGTATCTCCTCTAGTCGTGCCTCGTTGCGACCGTCAGTGCGGAGCGTCACGCGAAGCTGCTCGGTCAGCCGTTCCCGCTGATGCTCCAACTCCCGCTCCCGCCGATCGGCCGAACTCAGCAGTGGCAGCAAGCGCGTGGCAACATCCTCCGAGGGATCCAAAGCCTCCAGGATCCGCCACTTCCTCAGCATTTCCACCCGCTCTTCGACCTTCCGGATTAGCGCGTCATCTGGAGGAGGAGCTGGTCGGGGTCCTTCCATGGCACCGGAATGCCCCAGCAGTAACAGACTCAGGTGCAGCAGAACACATCGCTCCCACGGTATCACGTGCATCAACACCTCCTTACCCACGACCGTGTTGATCGAGGAGGCCCAAGAGACTCTCCAGTTCATCGCCCGTCAACTCCGCAAAACGGGACATTGGGGCACTGTGACGCTCGATGAAATGCCCAACGATCTTCAACTCATCCAACGATCCCGCCAGACCCTGGACAAGCGCGTCATACTCCTCACTACTCAGGTCCTCCTGCCCCACGACCCGCCGGTCCTCAGGCCGATAGCCCGTGTCTCTTGAACGCGGCATGACAACCAATACGGCGGCGGCGGCCAAAGGAAGCAACGCCCAGCGGAGACGAGAGCGCCGACGAAATCTCATCATGGATGCGATCCGTGCATCGACGACCATCGCATTGTGTTCCAGGAGTTCCTTCGACAACGGGGGTTCCTGAACTGACCGAAGCGCCGTCAGGAGGGAGACAGTGCGCTCCACCTCGTGAGAGCAGAGGCGACATAGTCCCATGTGGCGCGCTTCGGCAGGGGTAACCGGTTCACCCTCCGCAATGGCCACCACGCGGTCAGGGGAGATGTGCTTCATCATCCTCCTCCATGAGCGGAACGAGGTCGGCAAGCGCTTTTCTCAAATTGGCTACCGCTCCGTGAAAGGCCGCTTTGGATGTGCCGACCGCACACCCAAGCAGCGAGGCAATCTCCTCATGGGTCTTCCCGTCACGCACCCGCAGCAACACCGTGAGACGTTGCCGGGGAGGAAGGCCGGCAATGGCCCTATCAAGACGTTCCATGACGGTTCGTTCGCGACTCTCCGAAGAGAGAGGTGCCGGTGCCGCCACCCGGGCCACGTCAACATCGGCTTGGGGCCGTTGGGCTCTGAGATGGTTGAGGGCCAGATTGATCGCGATTCTGCAGACCCATGTGCCGAAGGACGACGTTCCCTGGAAGGAGTCAAGGCGCTCATACGCCCGTACAAAGGCATCCTGTGTCAAGTCCATAGCATCATCCTCGTGTCGAACGAGGCGAAACACGGTTCGCAGCACCATGGGCTGGCATTCCCTGACCAGGACGCCGAAGGCTGCACGATCGCCGCATTTCGCCTTGGCAACCAGGCCATCCACCCTTCATACCTCCCTAAGATTGGACACGCCACACACCGTTTGGTTGAGCAGGACGCGACGGGGCATGGGAGGAAAGTGTAATGCCCATCGACACGGGCAGAAGTGTACTATGAAAGCTCTCCACCATCGAGGGAGCGCACCCGGCATCGGGAAACCCGTGTAGAATGGGTCCTTGACGACGAGGGGATGCGACGTAACATGACACACTCTGCATGCGTGCCGAACACGCTCCAGCATTCGGCATTGTTCATCAATCGGCCGGGACGTCCCCGCCATACAGCACCTCATGGTGCGGACCCGTGCCATGGCGGTAGGTGTGCCCATGGGTGCAAAGCAGATTCCGTGGACGGTACTGAGCACAGGCGATCTCCGCGCCATCGCGGCGACGGCGAGTATTGCCGGTCGCTCTAGAATGAGGCGTTCCGAACTTCTCCATGCGATCCACGCCAGCGTGCGCAGGAATCCAGGCCTGCGGGAACACGCGCACCGCAAGATCAGCGAGCGCCGTGCTACGGGCAAGGGTGACGCCCCCTCCTCTAATTCCAGGGCTCCCTCATCGGGATCATCCCTGGCGACTCCGGGCGAATTCCTGGGAGTACCCTCGCCGGAACCTGCTCCCCCTTGCTATCACGACCGCGGCCTGCCAATCCCCAAGACCTACGGCGATGATCGGCTACGGGTCATGATCCGCGACCCGTGTAGTGCCTACACATACTGGGAGCTTGCCGGTGATCGCATGGACCGCCTGCGTCTGGCGTACGGCGATGACCTCCTCATCTCGGCACCGTGGTGTCTTCGCGTTCACTCCGTGCTGTCCCGCTCCGTTGTGGACATTGAGGTTGAGGTACAGGCATACCGTGCCTATGTGCGGCTTCAGCCCGGCGAGGTCTACCGTATTGCTCTGGGGTTCTTTGATGCGGAGCAAAGGTTCGTGGATGTGGTATGGGCAGGGCTCGTTCGTACACCCATTGCGGGCCCTTCTCCAGTAACAGATGATCGGTGGCACCTGGAACCCGGCCATGTTGTGGACCTCACAAAGCCCTTGGATCATGCACGGATGGATGCAATCAGTCCTTCATCCATATGGGACAAACGGTTTGGCTCCCGGGGCCCTGACGATGCCGGGGAGATGGAATGACATCGCCACGAGGCTATCTGCTGCTCGTACTCCATGCGCATCTTCCCTTTGTGCGCCACCCCGAGCACGAGGAGTTTCTAGAGGAGAACTGGCTGTTCGAGGCCTTGGACGAAACCTACTATCCTCTTCTGGACATGCTCGACCGTTTGGCGAATGACCGGATACCCTTCGTAGTCACCATGTCCATGACACCGCCTCTGTGCGAGATGCTAATCGATCCGCTCTTGCGCCAGAGGTATCGCCGCCGTCTGGACCGGATGGACGGGTTGCTGGCCCTGGAATCGGCAAGGACCGAGGGCTCCGATCTGGAGCCCGTGGTTGCCATGTATGCGGCGCGGTACGCCGCCATACGGACCATCGCCGACCGCTGGGAGTCACCGGTGGCGGGATTCCGTCATTTCCAGGACCAGGGGCTTCTGGAGATTGTCACGTGCCCGGGGACCCACCCTGTCCTGCCGTTCTGCGCCACCGATGCCGGACGGCGCGCACACGTACGGGTGGCGGTCCAGAACTACCTGAAACACTTCGGCCGTCGGCCCACCGGGGTATGGCTGCCCGAGTGCGCCTATGCACCAGGTACCGAGGATATCCTGGCCGAAGTTGGCCTGGACTACTTCTTCCTAGATACCCATGGGGTGCTCTATGCCGCCCCGCGTCCCCGGCGGGGTGTGTATGCGCCGGTCTACTGCCCCAACGGGATCGCCGCATTCGCCCGGGACGCGGAAACAAGTCATCAGGTGTGGTCAGCGGAATCCGGCTACCCGGGCGATCCTGACTACAGGGAGTTCTACCGCGATGTGGGGTTCGATGCCGAGTACGACTATGTTCGACCGTTCCTGATGAGGGATGGCGTACGGAGAAACATCGGCTTGAAGTATCACCGGGTAACGGGCCGGGTCCCTCTGCATCGAAAGTCAGCATACGATCCGCAGGCTGCCCGGGTCAAGGCGGCGTTGCATGCACGCGATTTCGTGAGCAAACGCCAGGCTCAGGCCCGACGTCTGGAGGAAGCCGTCGGACGACCGCCTCTGATCGTGGCCCCATACGATGCGGAGCTGTTTGGTCACTGGTGGTTCGAAGGGCCACTCTTCATTGAGGCTCTGATGCGCGCCCTGGCCCGGGAACCCGGCGAAGTGAGGACGATCACCGCGCCAGACTACTTGGCACAGTTTCCAAAGAATCAGGAAGTGACGCCGCTGCGGTCTTCCTGGGGTGCGGGCGGGTACTTCGACGTGTGGCTCAATGATCGCAATGACTGGATCTACCGGCATCTCCACAAGGCAGAAGAACGAATGATCGAACTAGCCCACCTCTTACCCGCGGCGTCTGGTCTGCCGTTGCGGGCCTTGAACCAAGCGGCCCGGGAGTTGATGCTGGCCCAATCCTCCGACTGGGCCTTCATTATGAATGCAGGAACCATGGTGGAATATGCAGAGAAGCGGACCCGCGACCACCTGCACAACTTCAACGGCATCTATCTCCAGCTCAAAGAAGATAGGTTGGAGCCGGCCTGGATCCGGGAGCTGGAAGCCCGGAACTCCATCTTCCAGGAGATGGACTACCGGGTCTTCTCGTAGACCCCCGGGCGGCCACACTATCCACGAGGTGCGACATGAATCCCATTGATGAGCTTCTGACCCGCGGAGTCACGCAGGCGATTGATAGGTCTCATATAGAGCGGCGATTGCGGGAAGGGGCGCGCCTTCGGATCAAACTGGGAATCGACCCGACCGGGCCTCTGCTTCATCTCGGCAGGGCGGTACCGTTGCTCAAGCTTCGTGCGTTCCAGGATCTTGGCCATCTGCCGGTGATCGTCATCGGCGACTTCACCGGCCGCATCGGTGACGCATCAGACAAGGATGCCGAGCGCCGCATGTTAGGCCGGGACGAGGTTGAGGCCAACATGGCGGGATATCTGGGCCAGATCGGCCGCATTCTGGACATGGAGCGCGTGGAAATCGCCTACAACTCCGACTGGCTGGGCCCCATGACCTTCGAGGAGGTCGCCCACCTGGCGAACCTCTTCTCCGTGGCCGAGATGCTGGACAGGGAGAACTTCTTCAAGCGATACAAGGAGGGCAAGCGGATCTCGCTGCGGGAGTTCCTGTACCCGCTCATGCAGGGGTATGACAGCGTGGCCGTTCGCGCCGACGTGGAGCTGGGCGGCAATGACCAGCTCTTCAACCTGCTTGCGGGCCGTTCAATCCAGCGAGCCCACGCGCAGGAACCCCAGGACATCATGACCTTCGGCATGCTGGAGGGAAGCGACGGGCGCAAGATGTCCACGACCTATGGCAACATAATCGCCATCGCCGATCCCCCCGACGAGCAGTTCGGCAAGGTCATGCGTCTGAAGGATGAGCTCATTCTCGCCTACTTCGAGTTAACGACCCGGGCTCCCCGACAGCGTATCGAGGACCTCCGGCAGTCACTGCGGGGAGGGCTCAATCCCATGGAGGCGAAACTCCTGCTGGCAGAAGAGATCGTCGGCCTCTACCACTGCCCGGAGGATGCCCGGGCTGCTCGTGAGCGATTCCTGCAGGTGTTCCGCCAGCGGGAACTGCCCGACGAAATACCGGAGGTAATCCTGCCCGAAGGCCCGATCACCCTCCAGGCCCTGCTGGCCGAGGCGGGGCTTGCCCCGTCACGCTCCGAGGCGGGCCGGCTCATCCGGGGCGGAGGCGTCCGGCTCAACGGCCAAGTCGTGACCGACGTGTCCCTGGGGATCACCGTCGGCCCCACGCCCCTCCTTTTGCAGGTGGGCCGCCGCCGCGTTGCCCGCATCGTCTCCCGCCCCGCGCGGCGCTAGACCCGTCTCCCGCGTCGGGCTGCGGAGCATCCCCCTTCCGAAGGTCGCCTTTACCCGTGACCTTTAGATACGCCGTCGTTGCCGCTCTATCAGCCCGTACGGCGTATTCTTTTTCGCCGGAATGCACTCATCCCATGCCCGGCCCTGTGCAAGCCCGAAGGGCAAAGCCTCGGTGTGGCGGCCTCGGGGGCACTGGTCGTCAGTGACCATCATGCGGTTGCCACAGTTCAATGCGATTGCCTTCGGGATCCATAACCCACCCGAACTTGCCGTATTCTGACTCTTCAACCTTCGTATCGACGTCACAGCCCTCGGTGCGTAGTGCTTCGAGCACTGCGCGCCGGTCTTTAGCTCCGTAGACTGGCATGAGGCTGACCTGCTGGGAGCGAAGTGCTCAGACACGCGTGTCATCAACGATCAGGTCCGCCCGGAACCCCTTGTCGAACCTGACTCCCTCCTACGGAATCGTCACGGACACCTGCCGGTTGACCTTCAGGCCCGCGATCGCCCAGTTCGCGGGCACGCGATCAAGTACACCATCTCCCGGAATCCCGGTCCAAGTTCCCGGTGCACGGCAGCAATCGCCGCTTCGATCACCTGCGGCCCCGCGAATGGCTCTCCCGCGGGGCCGCAGCGCCTGAGGCTAGAAGGAGGTCTCTAGCCCAATGAACATCGTTCTGGGCTGCCAAGGCCCGTAGACGTAGGCGGGATCCCGATCGCGACCGACATCAAGGTCATCCTGGAAGGCGTCGAAGATGTTCTTCACCCCGGCATTTACCTTGGCATCGAGTCCGTTGTTGAGGGGCAGGCGGAGAGTGGCGCCAATATCGGCGTGGACATAGCGGTCGCTCTCCGCGAGCAGGAGCAGTGGGTCCTGCCCCTCTTCGGCGCCAACCTCATGGGGTACAAGGGCCTTGCCCAGGTACTGGGCATTAGCATACACCGTGAGCCGTCTGGTCGCGTCGTACGAAAGCGAGGCGTTTGCCGTGAGATCGGGCGTTCGGAAGAACTTGGTGGTATCGAAGTCCTCATTTGGCTTATCTAGCTTGCTCTTCGCGTATGTCAGACCACCCCGCAGTTCCACCCCCGTGATGGGTCGAACGCCCAGGTCTAGTTCGAAGCCTCGAACTCTCGCACCGTCGGAGTTCACCCGTTCCCAGAGTTCGGTGGTGCCCTCCTTCCGGACGAACTCTTCGCTGAAGGTGTCGGACAGCCGGGTGGCGAATCCTGTCACGGAGACCATCAAGGGGACGTCGCTGAAGTACCCGGTGTGCTCGATGCCGGCGCTGAACGAGTAGCTTCGCTCCTCCTTGAGATCGGGGGCGTTCCGGATGATTCGCTGATCGCCTTCTACTCCGCAGAGATGAAGGTCCTCATCGTAGGTCTGCGGAGGCTTGAACCCCGAGGTGATGGAGGATCGGAAGGTGATGTCCTCCGCTAGGGCCAGCTTCGCCGTGAGGCGGGGGCTCGCGATCCACTCAGCCAACTCAGAATGCTTGTCAAAACGAACGCCGGCAATGAACTCAAGCTCGCCGTTACCCCCGAAGTGGAAATTGTCCTGAATGAAGACGCCGGTGTTTCGGTACAGGTCATCGATGTGGTATGCAGTCTCCGCGGCGGTCTCATCGAGCAGCTTGTCGTGCGAATGCTGAAGTCCGCCTGTGAGCAGGTGTCCGCCCACGCGATAGTTCGCCTGCAATCCGCCTATGTGAAGCGGGTTGTCCGTCCTGCCGTAGAAGGTCAATGCCTGGAGCTGGTCTTCGGGTGTGTCGCCACCCAGTCCGCCATAATAGGACTCCCGGTTCGTGACGGCGAAGGAGTAGTATGTGCGGTAGTCGAAGAGCGGACTCGGCCGGTGAGCCCACTGGACTGTGCCGCCGGTTCGCCAATGCTCAATCCACTCAGCGATGTCCGCCTCATGCACTGGAGAGTCGAACTTGTTCCCGCCTCGCCGCTCCTCGTGGATACGGTGAAACGAGGTAAGCAGCTCCCCGTTGTTGAAGGGTTGATAGTACCACTTGAAGCCGACGGTCTCATTCTTCAGCTCCCCAAATTCGCTGAAGCCGTCCTCATTGCGGTCGTAGGGATCTCGATTCCGGAACGACCCGTAGACATACGCACCCGAGGTTCCCTTCTTGGATACCGTCTCCGCGACCGCCCCCACGTGGTGATCCAGCTTTCCTCTTGAGGAGTTCAGTTGCGATTTGATGCGAACTTGGTTGATCAGTGGCCGTCTGGTGATCAGGTTGACGACACCGGCCACCGCACCTCCGCCGTAGAGTGACGATCCGCCGCCCTTCACAATCTCGATCTGATCGACCATTTCTTCAGGGAAATGCTCCAGCCCGTACACGCTGGCCAGGCTCCCGACTACTGGCAGCCCATCTATGAGGATCTGGGAGTACTTGCCGTCCATACCCAAGATCCTCACTTGGCTGAAGTTGCAGTTCTGGCAGTTGTTCTCGACCCGGATGCCGGTGTGAAACGACAGCGCTTCCGCGAAGTTCGAGGCGTGCTTCTGTTCGATGGTCAGTCGCGGTATGATCTCCGTCCTGACCGGATTGTCCTGCATCACGTGGGGAGTCGCCGTTCCCGTCACGACCACCGCACCCATCTGTAGAACAGTAGGCTTAAGTTCGAAGTCGTGGGTGATCGTCTGCCCCGCTTCGACCCGAATCGAGGCCCGTAGCGGCGAGTATCCCACCATCGAGGCGGTGAGGTGCCAGGTGCCGACCGGCGCATTATGAATTGCATACCGTCCGTGTTCATCTGCGGCTGCCCCGACACTGGTGCGCTCCAGCAATACATTCACGCCAGGCAGGGGCACTCCGCTTTCACCGTCGGTGACCATGCCCGTGATGAGAGCCGGTCCGGGATCGGCAGCCAGGGGGGCTGAAATGTGGAACACACAGAGGAACGAGAACAGAAACCCTAAGTGGGGTTGAATCTTCATGTGACCTCTCCGTTGCACGTTGTCGTACGTGCGCGTAATGACCAACACTTGAACGAAGCGATTCGAAGTGAATCTCCCTCGTGGCAACAGACACGGCTCGACGTGGCGGCGTTCGGGCATAGCCCTCCCGCCGACGCCACGATTGTCGTGAGGGAATGGTCCGACGGGGGCGTGGCTCGCGGGTGCAAGCGCACGCGTGTCGGAATCAGCGGGATGTCAGGAGGGGTGGTGCGCGGACGAAGATGGGGGAGAGTTCGTGGCGTACGAGCACCCTCGCGGGTGCCGCGGGGAGCAGGAGGCGAGATGCCTGGTTGAGCGGATACAACACCCATGCGGCAACTAGAGCGAACAAGAAGAACTTCGCGATGAACCCCGAGAGGGTCAAGTACTGATGATCGGTATGGCTATGGGTGGGGGCGCCCTCGTCGGACGAGTCGAAGGGATGGGTATGGACGACCATTCTGCCAAAGGGATCGACATGGTAGTGGAAGTTGAAAAACGCACTGTTGCAAAGCCAAAAGAATCCAATGGCAAGGATCATCGGCCAGAGCGTGTATCGACCAGCCATCATGCGTGGCATCCGAGGGTTCCCTTTTCTGCGTGAGCACGGGCGCTCGTCGCTTCAGTGACCTCTATGATCTCCGTTCGTTTATTTCGGAATCCCGAAGAAAATGCACCCAGGCAAAAATCCGTCAAGGAGAAGTGTCGACCTGGCGGCATCCGGGTCTTGGCAGCGAGTCGAGATCCGCACTGCATTCATCGTCGAAATGCGAGACACGTGCGTGGTTGCGTGCGGGTCTTTCACGCGGGAAGACGGTGCACGTCCGTCACGCATCGACTCCCGGATATCTCAATGCACGATCGCCCGGCTCGCACCGTCCAGGATCGAGCACAGGTAGCAGGCAGATCGAGGATTCGGGCTTTTCCGGCTTTCGGGGGCCGAGGGAGGCATGCCCCGAACCTGTCTGGAGAACCAGACAGGGGTGTACGGTGGAGTGCACTCATAGCTGGTGCTGTTTGCGCCAGAGTGCGGTCCTTTCGAACTGCCCGTAGGTCTCGGCTTGCGGTTGGTATCGCCTGACGATACTATTCTGAGGGAGGAGGAATCATATGACGACATCGAATCCATGTCATCCCGGGAAGATCCTGAAGGAGCGGTTTCTCGATCCGCTTGGTATCACGCCATATCGCCTCGCAAAGTGCCTCGGCGTTCCCACTCGCCGGATCTCAGAGCTGGTGAAGGGCAAACGGCGCATCTCAACGGATACGGCCATCAGGCTGGGGCTGTTCTTCGATGTGCCGTCGGTCTGGTGGCTTGAAATGCAGGCGCGCTTCGACACTGCGAGCATGCCGTGCGTCGATGAGCTCCGTGAGCGCATCCCGTCGTATGGGGGGCTGGGGGACGTGTTGGTGACACCGACGGGGGTGCGACGTTTCGAGAAACTGCACGTGCCGAGCACAAATGTTGTGCTGGTTCCAGTCCAGGATGAGCTCCTGAAGCGGCTGAGGGCGAAGACGGTGCGTGAACGCCCCCGAACACCGCGGGAACTGCGCACCATCACCTATCCTGACGGTGCCACTGCATTGGTGGGAAGCAACCGATGAGCTTCGGCCTGGAAGCCTTGGCAGAGGTGGTAGCACCGTCTGTGCTCGTGGATGCGATTGAATCATCACGCCAGCTTGCTTCTCTGGGGATCCCCCACGCGCTGATTGGTGGCCTGGCCGTTGGTCTTCATGGCCACCCCCGGGCGACGAGGGATGTGGACTTCCTCGTGGGAGACGAGGCGTTCGAGCAGATCGCCCCGAGTGCACTATTCCGGAAGGAACTCGTCGAGATTGCGCGAGCCGGGGTGATCGACTTCATGGGTGTGCCGCCACAACACCGAGAACTGAGGAGTGTCCTTGCGGTGCCCAAGGGCGGCGAGATTCCAGTCGTCCCGGTTCCTGCTCTCGTGCTCCTCAAGCTCCTGGCTGGGCGACCGCAGGACCTCGCGGATGTGCATGCCTTGCTAAAGGCGGGTGCCGATGTCCTCGAGATCCGTACCTACCTGGGTGAACACGCCCCGCAGCTGGTTCCAGAACTCGCGAAGCTACTCGATCCGATAGCAGAGGAGTGACCACGCAATTCTGACGGTACCTTCAGTATCAGACGGATCAGGATTTTCAGGGCAATTGTCGCGACGTTTCGGGCGGTTGTAGAACCGCGGACTGAACCTGATGCGCAAGTCGGGACCAAGTCAACTCCTTGAAGCAGCAAGGGATTCACGGTCACTCAAGGAGCTCATGGCCCTCTTCGATCGCTCGAATCGTACCGTGTTCAGGGACCACGTGGTCAATCCCCTACCAGAGGCCGGCTTCCTGGAGATGACCGTACCCGACAGGCCGCGCAGCCGTCTGCAGAGCTATCGGGTCACTCCCACAAGGCCGCGCTTGGCTGGAACGCCTCCGGAAGGAGAAATTACCTGACCTCGCAACCGATCCTTTCGTGACTTCACCGCAGAAACTGCTACCAAAGGGTCTGAACGTTGTAACGCTGGATCAAAGGGTCGTCTGTGACGAGGGTTAGTCTTTCCGCCTGGGA
>JAFGKV010000018.1 GCA_016928395.1 Candidatus Fermentibacterota bacterium
CGCGCCACGACCGACTCGGTGATCCCCACCACATCCCGGTCGCGGATCGAGAAACCCTCCTCCTCAGCGGCCTCCAGCACGCCCTGTACCACCATCTCGTCTATAGCATCGCCCGTGCGTATGATCGGGATGCGGATCCCTCTCACCACCGTCCCTACGCGGCGTACCACGTGTCTTTCTCCTCCCTAGAACCTGGCTGTGATCTGACCGCACATTCGGAATATGCCGATGCGCTTCATGGTACTCCCGTTTCAAAGCACGAACAGCAACACACCTGCCACTCCGGTCATGACCATGACGAAGACGCGATACGCCCTCTCGGGGATCTTACCGGCCGCAACGATGCCGAGGGCGGCCCCGATCGCGATCGCCGGGACCATGATCGCGTCGAACGTCAGCGTGGCCGCGCTGATGTTCTTCCAGAAGATCACCTGGAGCGGGACCTTCAGCAGGTTCACGATGAGGAAGAACCAGGCCGCCGTCCCGATGAAGGCGTTCTTGGGCAGGCGCATGGAGAGAAGGTAGATGGACGTTATCGCTCCCGCGGCATTGCCGATCATGGTGGTGAATCCCGCCGCCAGTCCGGCCACGACGGCGAACCACCAGGCCTGAGGGTAGTGAGGCTCCTTCTTCTGCACGTCCTGCCAGATCATCATCCCCAGCAGCAGCAGGATGATGCCGCCCAGCAGGAAGCGGAACGAGTCATCGGACAGACGTCCCCCCACCGCGACGCCCGCTCCGATGCCGACCACCGCACTGGGCAGGAGTTTGAGCAGGTAGTGCCATTCCGCATGCCTGCGATACCACGCCACCGCGAAGACATCGCCCACGCAGAGCATGGGCAGCAGGATCCCCGTCGATTCCCTACCCCCGAAGGAGATCGCCATGAGAGGGATGAACATGAGCGTCAGGCCGGTGATCCCGGCTTTGGACATGCCTATCACCATGGCGCTGATGATGGCGAGCACCCACTGATAGGCCTCTACCTGGGCGATGTCAAAGGGCATATCGGCGTATGCCCGACCCTACCCGAGGACCTCGGACTCGGCGTCGAAGCTCGGCGTGTGCAATAGGCAGAGCCGAGCACGCTCATCGCTCACGCTGCGGTACGAGAAACGTTCTCCCTGTTCGACGAGGCAGAAATCACCAGCCGCGAGCACATGCGTCTGCCCGGACTCCACGAACTCGACCTCGCCGGAGATGACGTAGTAGTACTTGTCCGACCGACGAGACCAGGCGACCGGGTGCATAGCGCCGGGTTCGACCTCGATAACCGCGAACGACGAGCTGGTCTCGTGGCCGGCGGTGTAGTCACGGATCGCCAGACCGTGGAAATCGAACGGGGGGACGCTACGCTCTCTGACGATCACTCAGACCACCTCCGGGCCTTTTCTCTCCGCTGTGCGTCACCACGATACGACATGGTTCCAAGGGCGACGTCCACCGGCATGAGCACTTTTCGGATCAACCATGACCCCGGGTGCAACCACCCGCCGTAGTCTTGTGGCTTGCTGTTCCGTTCTCCGCTTTCAGCACATCCCCCTCGCTGACGAATCCTGAGGTCTTGAAGGGCGTGGGCCAGGCGTGCGGCATGAGCATCAGGTCGACTGAACCAGCCTGGATGAGACCGGCAAAGCGCGTGTAGTGATTATCCGCACAGATGCCAATACCGATTCTCCCAATGGCTGTGTCGACGATATGGCTTCCTTTGGAACGTTTGAAGCAGTAGGCCTCGGCCATGGTCTCTCTGATATGTCCCGCTATCTCTCCATCAGGAGCGGTGATCAGATACGCGTTGAAGAAATCTGCCCCATCTGTCTCGGTCATTCCGGCCCCCAGGTAGACACCGAGTCTCCTGGATGTCTCGCGGAGCCAGGTAGCCGTTGGACCCGCCAGTGGCTCGGCGTAGTCCCAGATGACCTTGTTGGGCACGTAGCCACAGGCGAAGAGTTCGGGCAGAACCACCAACTCGGCCCCCGAGCGGGCCGCCTCTTCGACCATGGCTGTGGCGCGAGCATGGTTCGCCTCGATCCGCCCAGGTTGTGACTCGATCTGGATGGCTCCAACGCGCAGTGTACGCGTCGGTTGTTGGCAGTCTCTCGTCGTCCGACTCTCGACTGCAACTGGAAACGAACATGCATGCATAGCGCCGCGGAAAGCCCCAGGATGAGCAGACTACTCTATGATCCCCCATCTCTTGAATAGAAGGCTATAGAATTTGGGCTGTTCGAAATCCGCCTGCATCAGTTTGGTCAAGTGGACATAACCGAGCTTGATCTCATCATAGTGTCTCAGGCCTTCCACCAGGACCTTGACTTTGTCTTTGGTCAGCGAAAAGATGATCTTGTTCTCATCAGTCAACGCCCGCTCCTGTTCGCCCGGGTCAGGGATAGTGATCATATAGCTTTGCTTACCCTCGACCAGAGGAACAAGGGAATAGATGCAGGAGTCAATAGGGTCAAACTCAGAGGTTACGTGGACTCCTTCCTTGTACTTTATCGCCATCAGAATGTTTCTGAGCTGAGCGTTGTTAGAATAGATGAAGACTACATCCGGCTCAAAGGTAGTATTCCTCAGGGGCGCCGTGAGACACCCGATATATTTTCCGGTTTCCAAACATGGGAATGTCATATTCTTAGCCAATTCCGGCTTTTCAAGAAAGTGACCGAGAAACTTTGAACCCGTACCCTCCAAAGCCTCCTTTATCTCCGGATCATCCTCGAATTGAGGATCATACAAGCCCCCCTTCTTGAAGAAGTCGGGCTGTTCGACGAGCCCGTAACCGATGACCGGCGCATAGCACCAGTGGTCTTCTTTCAGCATTGCCACAGTCTTGCCCTCGCGCCGCGTCAGGGAGAAAGCCTGACACTGAGCAATATGCTGATTACGATCCCTTTTCGGCCGCACAGCGTCTTCCGGAATCTCCTCTTCCTCTTGGATCATCTTCACCGCTACAGTGAACGAATCCAGCCTTAAGATGCCGTCGATCTCTTTGCCGTAGCTTCTGTATTCTTCAATTGTGGGCATTGGTCTATCTCCAGTCGCTCGAGAAATCTTCAGACAGCATCCCACCTGGGCTGACAGCCCTTGTCGAGGCCGGGGGAGAGGGAAGCCGCCTGCGCCGCGGAAATCTGGTTGCCCCCGGTCGCCGCCTTGGCGTCATGCAGACTCTATACGTCGCCCCACAGCCCGTCAAGCCGGCTGCGGGTGCCCTGGGTCCCGATGCCCTTCTCGGGATTCAGGGCCTCGCTTGGCGGACGAACTCAGGCGTTGCGGCCTGACCATCTGCCACCTTCTCGACCCGGATCGCGACCGGTCGGTCACCCAGGCCCGCAGTGTGATCTCGCCGCGCCGGCTGACGGCCTTGACGGTGTCGTATCAGCATGCCGTCGTTGGGCGGGATCTCGCGGCCGGTGACGCGGGCGACTCGATTGGCATCACGGTCGACGTGAAGAGTCACCTGGCAGCCCACGCCGCAGTAAGGGCAGGTGGTGTCGACCTTGTCCAGGTCCTTGGCGCGGCCCTAGGTGCCGGGACAATCGCGGATGCGCCAACTCATCACCGCGGCATCAACGCGAACACACCCCAGCCTAGATACTCCCGAGTGTAGACGACGTAGCGCTCGGGTTCCGAGGTCAGTTCTGCTCGAACCTCTTCCGCAAAGTCGTCGTCGGGATTGTCTTCAAGCCATCGGCGCATCGTCAGCCACTTGGCCGCCTCGTATCTGTCCCAGCTGTCTTGGTCTGCCAAAACCATTTCCACGACATCGTAGCCGAGTTGACCGAAGGACGCGAGTATTCCCGGAAGCGTGAGGAAGTCGGCTATCGCGTTGGCACCACACCCTTTGGCTACGTCTTCCGCCGGCGGCAGCTGCCGCCAGTAGGGCTCGCCGATGAGGATGATCCCTCCGGCGCGCAGGCTCCGCGCAAGAAGCTCGACAGTGCCGGCGACTCCCCCAGCGATCCACGTGGCACCGACGCAGGCAGCCACGTCGACCTTCTCGTCAGAGACATAGCCGGCAGCATCACCATGGATGAACTCGACTTGATCGGCGACGCCGAGTTCCTCAGCACGGAGTCTTGCCTGTGCGGTGAACAACTCGCTCATGTCGACGCCGGTGCCGATGACGCCGTGGTCGCGTGCCCAGGTGCAAAGCATCTCCCCCGAGCCGCTGGCGAGGTCGAGCACCCGGGCGCCCGGTTCCAGACGCAGCGCCGCGCCGAGCGTGGCGAGCTTCTCGGGTGTGAACGGGTCGTGAATGCGGTGAGCACTTTCAGTGATGTTGAACATTCGTGGGATATCCACAGTGGTAAATCTCCTTCCGGATGTAACTAGATTCGGTCTCGGTCTGACGTGTTCGACCTGCCGGTGTGCTTGAAGTAGTCCCGAGAGGCCTTCGCGATGTCCTTCCGCTTCCGAACCTCCTGAGCGCGCAGCCGAAAGTCTGTCTTCATCGCAGCGACCTCCGCCTCGCGCAAC
>JAFGKV010000135.1 GCA_016928395.1 Candidatus Fermentibacterota bacterium
AATCGCAATCGCTATCGCTATCGGAGCCGCAGCTCCGAGTACGAGTATGAGTACGAGGTCAGGATGTACTCTCAAACAAGTCGGGCCCTACGCAGCACTGCGAGGAGCCGTTGCCTCGTAGGGGCGATCGTCCCTGGTCGCCCGCCGGGGCGGGGTCGGTATCGGTATTGCTATCGTTGTCGGTATCGTAGTCGAAACGACGAGCCGGGCATTCGAGTTCGAGCCTTCCATGTACTCTCAGACAAGTCAAGCACGCCCGGCCCCCTTTGCCCCTCTGCTTCCTTGCCCCTTCACGCTTGATGTTCGTGAATTCTCCACGGTTGACCTCGCGAGGCTCTCGATTCCCGGGCTTGGGCCGATTGCCGAACGCCCTCGCTCTTCTGTCTCTTGCGCGGATGATTCAGACCCGCAGGTTGATCACCAACGCTTTGTACATACACGCGACGATGTATGTAACCGCCCGGGCGATGCGTGCCACTATCCTTAGTGGATGCGCCGAGGGAAAGGCCACCATGGGCATCGATGGAGACCGAGACCATGAGCAGAAGAGTGGGAATGATGAGCCCGGATGTGAGGAGCGCCCCGTCATGATCTCTTCAGCGTCCGCCCTGGACGGGCGGTCAGCCGGCATTGTGGCGCATTCTCCCCCGAAAGCGCTGGTGCTTACCCTCGATCCGGATAGGGCGGATATCGATGCCTGCCTCCGGGGCGAGCACGATGCGTTCGCCCGGATTGTTCGCCGGTATGAGCAGAGCATCGCTCGCCAGCTCTGGCGGTTCACCCGGGATCGCGATGAGTTGGAGGATCTGATCCAGGAAGTCTTCGTCGAGGCATATCGGGGGCTGCGTTCATACCGGTCGAACGCGCCGTTGCTTCATTGGCTTCGCCGGATCGGCACGAGGGTTGGCTATCGGCACTGGAAGAGGCGAGAGCGGGATGCTGCCGCAATCGACTGGGGCAGTGTGGAGGGCTTTCCGTCGCCCGAAGAGCAGGCCCCATCCGAAGCGGCCGAGTACCTTTTCCGGGTCTTCGGGCGGCTGCCGTCAGAAGATCGTCTCGTGCTGACGCTGCTCTATTTCGAGGAATGCTCCACCCAGGAAATCGCAACCCGCACTGGTTGGAGCCGGGCCTTGGTGAAGGTCCGCGCCTTCAGGGCGCGGAAGAGACTCAAAGCCCTCATGGAACAGGCGGGGTATCGGGAGGTGACGCCATGAAGGATCCGCTCGTCTACGTTCAGCGGGTTGCGGAGAGGGCCCGTCTCGATGAGGCCCCAGTGGTACATGCCACTAACGGAGTGATGGCCGCGATCCGGGCCGAGCACTATCGACGCGATCGCGTGCTCCCGTGGATGGTTGCGGCCTCGGCCGCGGTCGCCGCGGGCATGTCGGCTCAGTTGTTCACCATAGCGCGCGCTTTGAGCAACCCCCTGGCCACATTGTTTCACATGTCGGCCACGCTCATCCCCTGAGAGGAAGCCATGAGAGAGGAACACGCATCTGTTCAGTCCCCCAAGCGATTCCGCGGCCGAATGGCGCTGTACGGGGCTGTCCTCCTGATATGCGGCATGATCATCGGCGCTGGGGTGATGGCATCGGTGCTCTGGGAGCGTTTCCAGCATTCGGTGCGTGATCCAAAGGGGATGCCTGAACGCATTGCGGAGGACATGCGGCAAGGGCTCCAGTTGAGCGACGCGCAGGCCGATCAAATCAAGGCTATCATGGAGCGGCACCGGGACGAGTTTGACGAGATTCGATCAGAGATGGAACCTCGGATACAGGCACACATGGATCAGGTCGATGCGGAGATCCGGGAAGTGCTTACGCCAGAGCAGCGAAGTGAGTGGGAACGCCGATTTGCCCGGGAGCGCCGCCGCTGGTCGCGGACTTCGGGCCAGTGGAAGGGGCCTCCCGGCCCTCCCGGCGAAGGAGGCCACCGGCCTCCTCCCCCTGGGCCTTTCCCTGACGAGGGCGACGAGTAGGCTCTTTAGGACGCGAGCGAGGGTTTTGCGCCCCTCGACTCCGCCGAAGGTCAACGCCCTGAGAAGTAAAGAGGCGAAGAGGGCTGTCGAGTGAGGAGTGAGGAGAAGGGCTTGGCCAGTCGGCAATAGGCAGTAGCCAGTAGCCAGTCGGCAGTCGGCAGTAGCCAGTCGGCAGTCATGAACTGAGAACTGCGAACTGCAAACTACGAGCGGAGCGAAGCATCCATTCGTCCATTCATCCATTCCCGTCGTTCCTTCATTCCACCCCTGAACCCTGGGTACTGCTCGCGGAGCGAAGCCGAACCCCGAACCCTGAACCCTGCTCGCAAGGCGAGCTGAACCCTGAACCCCGAACCCTGGGTACTGCTCACGGAGCGAGCCGTCCTGTAACCAAAGACGGCGGCGGTGCCACTAATCGTGTGTAACCGGACGGGTCAGCCCGCCGATGATCTCGAGAAGGAGGAGATACGTGATTCGTCGAATCGCATCGTACGGAGTACTCATCATTCTGGTCAGCACATCGGGCTGCGGCGAAGAGCCCGTGGGGAGCACCTGGGCCAATACCCCGCCGATCATCGATGGCGACAGCGCCGACTGGCCGATGTCGCACATGACTTACGTGGAGAAGACACGGGGCGTTATCGGCGTCGCCAATGACGATTCGATGGTCTACCTGCTCTTCCGTTTCCGTGATCAGAATGCCGCCAGGAAGGCAATGGTGGGAGGGGCGACAGTGTGGTGGTCCCCCAGCGGGACGAAGGATCGTGAAGCGGGAATCCGTTTCTCTCCCACCATGTCCATTCGTGACGTCATGCCCGGACGGCCTCCCGAGGACTCGGAGCCGGATGATGATTCCGAGGGGAACTCCGCCGCTCCCGCACCTCAGTCTCCTCCCGGAGGATTCGGCGACAGGCAGGGATCGCATCGGGAAGGGCCCGGATGGATGCCGGGCCAAGGCTTCGGCCGGCCCGTTGTACCGACCCCTGAAGAGGGCACCTTGCACAGCGACATCAGGCTGGTGACGGCCCAAGACCCGGCGGGCATCTCGGAGTTCGAGGCGCTGGGCTTGAGGGCGCAATCGACCTACAGGAAAGGGACCTATGCCTATGAACTGGCCATACCGCTCGGGGCAGCCGGCGAACTCGGGATCGGCGCTGCCGACGGCAAGGCTTTTCTCTCGGTGGTCGTGGGCGGGGTATCCGATGAGGACAGGGATTTCGTGAAACAGACCAGCTCTTCCAGGCAACGGCCGAGTCAGCCGCCTGAGGGCGCAGACGATAGATCCGGAGGTGGGCCGGGCGACGACGGGGGCATCGGCGCGACTGGAGGGGGCCGAGGAGGGAGGGGACCCGGCGGTGGCCGACGAGGTATGCCCAACCCCATGGAGGATCTCCTGGAGACGATTGAGGCCTCCTTCACCATCACTCTGGCCCATCGTACGAAATAGCGGCGTTAAGAGAGATGAATCTGATGCCCCACGCGCGCAACTGCGCCTCTCCGTGTCGCGGTGCGGTGCGCGCGTGGGGCATGACTGCCTGAAGCGGCGGAATCATCCGATACCAGTGACTGACAAAGGGGTAGGAAGATGAAGCGACTCGATAGGTTGACGCATAAGAGGGTGCCGGGAATGGCGGGGAGGGGCCGGGTGCTCGTGATCGCGATCTTTCTGGCGATCCAGACGGCGGCCGCGCATTCGTCGACCGTGCCGGACACTTTGGTGCTCTCGATGGAAGAGGCCCTGTCGGTTGCGCTGGCTCGCAATGTCGCCACACTGACCACGGGCGAGGCGGTGACGAGCCAGCAGGCAGCCCTCAACGAGTCACGGTCGGCGTTTTTGCCCACAGCAAGTGCATCGGGATCATACTCCGATACGTGGGGAGAGCACGACGGGGGCCTTGCTGACGGAGGAGATGCTGCTCTGGGGGTCAGCATCACCGGATCTTGGACGATCTGGGACGGAGGCGGACGGTGGGCGGATCTTTCCCGTCAGTCAGCGGGTCTGCGCCGGGCGGAAGCATCGCTGTGGCGCACGAAACAGAGCGTGCTCCAGTCTGTCATCGAGGCATATCTCACGTTAGTCGAGGCCCTTCACTCCCTCGACAGTGCGGAGCAATCGCTCCAGCTGGCCCTGGCGACCAGCGAGAGAGTCTCCGGGTTGCTCAACGCAGGAAGGGCGACGGTCAGCGACGTGTTACGGGCGGATGTGAGTGTCGCGCAGCAGCGAACTGCCTTGGTGCGCTCTCGCAACGAGGTAGATACGGCCCGCCGCGAGCTGTCGGATCTGCTGGGAGGCCCTCCCCTGATTATGGTGCCTGTGGAGCCGGAGTTCGACCCTGTCACACTCCTGGCTGCGCCACTTCCTGATGGCGCGGAGGAGTCGACTCCCTCGGTGGCCATCGCCGAGGCGTCGCTGGCGCAGGCCCGCGCAGCCACCCAGGGGCAGAAATCACGCTTTCTTCCGCGGCTGAGCGCTTCGGCAACCTCGTCCTGGAGTGAGCAGGGGGGGAAGCTCGGGGAGCCCAATCGCCGGGGATCACTCGCGCTCGGCTGGTCTCTGTTTGAAGGCGGCGCCCGCTGCTTCGCCCTCCAGGGCGCACGGGCATCCGAGCGAAGCGCGAACTGGGATCTGCAGGATACACGACGCCAAGCACGGAGTGACCTCCACCAGGCCGTGGCCGACATGCATGCGGCCGAAGCTCAGTGGGAAGCCGCGAAGCAGACCGTTGCCTTGGCCGAGGATTCCTATGCGCAGGAGACTGAGTTGTACAACCTGGGGCGCGCTACGTCGCTGGAAATCCTCACCGCACTGGACACGCTGAACGAATCGCGACGGGAGGAGATCGGCTCCCGCTACCAGATCCTACGTGCCTATGCGCGGCTGCGCGCAGTCCGCGGCACGCTCAATGCTGCCATGTTCAAAGGCAGCCACCTGCAGCCGGAGGCGATCTGACATGGGGAAATATCCAGGCAAGGGCAAGAAATGGCTGATCGGAGCCATCGTTGTGATCGGTGTCACGGCAGGAATCCTGGTGGCTCGCGGCCTGCGTCGTTCGGGCGGTGCCGCTGGGTATGAATTCACAATGATCGAGCGAGGAACCCTGGAGAACATCATCTCTGGCACCGGTTCACTCCAGGCCGTGGGCACCGTGGAGGTCGGCACGCAGGTATCCGGCACCATTGATACCATCTTGGTTGACTACAACGACCATGTCCATCGAGGGCAGGTGCTGGCAGTACTTGACACGACCTTCCTATCGGCCGGAGTCCGCGAGGCGCGCGCGGGCGTCCTGCGGGCACAGTCAGAGTATGAACGCGCACGGCGTGAATACGAGCGCGACAAGGATCTCTATGCGAAGCACTTCGTCACCGAGGTGCAGTATCTGGACTCCAAGACCTCCGTAGAAACTGCCCGGGCAAGCCTTCTCTCGGCAGAAGCGAGCCTCGACCGGGCAGAGGCGAATCTTCGCTACGCGGTGATCACATCGCCTATCGAGGGCACGGTCATTCAACGAAACAACGAACCCGGCCAGACCGTTGCCGCAAGCCTCTCGGCGCCCACCCTGTTCCTCATCGCCGAAGACCTTGCCACCATGGAGATCCTGGGGCTGGTGGACGAGAGCGACATCGGCTCGATCCGGGAGAAGATGCCGGTCAGATTCACGGTGGTGGCGTACCCTGACAGGGAGTTCGAGGGAACGGTGCGACAGATCAGGCTGCAGCCGGCGACAGTGCAGAATGTGGTCAACTACACCGTGGTCATCGATGCGCCCAACGGGGATGAACTGCTCCTTCCCGGCATGACCGCGACTGTTGACTTCATCGTCGAACGGGTCGTGGACACACTACTGGCGCCCAATGCAGCGCTTCGATTTCAGCCCACCGAGGTTATGGTTCAGACATTGCGGGACGCCGCCGAAAAGCGCATGAGCGACCTGCCGGATTCCCTTCGTGCACGGTTTGCAGAACGCAGGGAGCGCCTCGGAGCGGAGGCGGGAGGATTCCCCGGGCGGGCAGCCAGGGGCGGCGGAGTCGCCGACATGGCCCAGCTCTGGGTTCTGGATGAGCAGGGGAATCTTGCCATGGTGCCCGTACGCAAAGGCCCCACCGATGGCGCGAAGACCGTCATCACGCCCCTCCGCCCTCAGGGGCCGCCCAGCGGTGAGCTTGCCATAATGCCTCAGCCCGGCATTGTCGTGAAGGAGGGCCTCTCTGTGATCAGTGGCGTGAAAAAGGCGCAGGCCTCGGCGCAGGCCAAGAGCAACGCGGCCTTCTCCCAGCGGTTCGGCGGCCCCCCGGGGCCTCCCCGGTAGCGCTTCATGCATCCCGTCATCGACACCCGCGGTCTCTCCAAGACCTACCAGATGGGGCGCGTCGAAGTGCCGGCGCTACGGGACGCGACCTTCACGGTGGAGCGGGGGGAGTTCGTGGCCATCATGGGGGCATCGGGCTCGGGAAAGTCGACACTGATGAACCTGCTCGGGTGCCTGGATACCCCGACGGCTGGCGAGTACCATCTCGACGGCATCAATACCGCCGGCCTGTCTCGCAATGCGTATGCAGACATTCGCAATCGCAAGATCGGCTTCGTGTTCCAGGGGTTCAACCTTCTGGCCCGCACGTCGGCCCTGGAGAATGTCGAGCTTCCGCTCTTGTATGACCGGTCGGGCCGGGAGTTCGATCCGCCCAAGGCGGCGCAGAGCGCCCTTGAGCTGGTCGGCTTGGGCGATCGCCTCACCCATGAGTCGAACCAGCTCTCAGGCGGAGAACAGCAGCGGGTCGCCATCGCCCGCGCTCTGGTCAATGAACCCGCCCTCGTTTTGGCCGACGAGCCCACCGGCAACCTCGACTCACGAACATCGGTCGAGATCATGTTCATGCTGCAGGGCTTGAACGCACAGGGCATCACCATCCTGCTGGTGACCCATGAGCAGGACATATCTCTCTTCACGAAGCGGATCGTGCGTCTTCACGACGGAAGGATCATCAAAGACGAACCCGTGCACCACCGGACGACCCGCGAAGAAGCCATGGCCCAGCTCGATGCTCGCGGTCAGAGTCTCGGAGAAGGGAGGGATGGGTCATGAAGTGGTCGAGCCTTCCCAAGGTCGCGGTACGAAGCCTGCTGAAGAACAAGATGCGCAGCCTGTTGACCTCACTGGGCATCATCATCGGTGTCGGCGCCGTCATCATCATGGTCGCCATCGGTGAAGGCTCGCAAGTTGCCATCGCGGAGACCATCAACTCCCTGGGCACCAACATGATCATGATCCGTCCCAGTTTCAGCAGGATGGGCGGGGTAAGCCGGGGCGCCGGAAGCCACAATCGCCTCACCATGGATGACGCGGAGACGCTCAAGAGCGAAGCGACGCTCTGCCGGTGGGTGTCGCCGGTGGTGAGCTCCGGCGATCAGGTCATCGGCGGCGCGGGGAACTGGAACACCAGCATCATGGGTGTCGATGTTGACTATCTCAGTATCAGGGCCTGGGAATTGACGTCCGGCGAATTCTTCACCGAGCGTGACGTGCGCGCCCGGGCAAAGGTCGCCGTCTTGGGGAAGACGGTCGCCGATGAGCTATTCCCGGGGCAGGACCCAGTGGGAGAGAGACTTCGCATCAGGAACACGCCCTTCATGGTCATCGGTCTGCTAACCGAGAAGGGAGAAGATGCCATGGGCAGGGACGAGGATGACGTCGTGATGGCCCCCTCCACCACGGTGTTCTACCGCCTCAGCGGTGGGGGTCGCATCCACATGATCGTCGCCAGCGCGGTGTCGCCCGACAGCCTGGAAGCCGCCCAGGAGCAGATTATTGGCCTGATGCGAACCGCTCACAAGCTTGCTCCGGCAGAGGATGATGACTTCGCAGTCAATACACAGACGGAGATCGTCGAGCGGGCATCGGAGACGGCCCAGGTCATGACCGTGCTCCTGGGGTCCATCGCGGCAGTCTCGCTGCTGGTAGGCGGTATCGGGATCATGAACATCATGCTGGTCTCGGTGACGGAGCGAACCAGGGAGATCGGCATCCGCATGTCAGTGGGCGGCCGTGGTAGTGACATCCTGCTCCAGTTTCTGGCCGAGGCCATCCTGCTGAGCCTCGTCGGAGGCATCATCGGCATCCTGCTCGCCTTCGGTATTGCATATGCACTGGAGCACATCTGGCATATTCGAACCGTCATCGACCCCGCCATGACCGTTCTGGCCTTCAGTTTCTCCGGAGTGGTGGGTGTCTTCTTCGGCCTGTACCCGGCCCGGAAGGCCGCCGCGCTCAACCCCATCGATGCGTTGAGACACGAGTAGGTCCTCGCTGCGCGAGGCGTTGACGGTGTGCGGTTGACAGTTGACGGTTCACGGTTCACGGTTCGCGGTTGACGGTTCACGGTTCGCGGTTGACGGTTCGCGGTTGACGGTTCGCGGTTGACGGTGCACGGTAGAGACGCCAGGCGTGGCTCCTGGCGGCGCGGTTGGGGTATGATGAGCCGGCGGAGCGTTGCACAGCCGTTGCGCCCGACCCCCGTGGCGACGCGCGACAAGACCTCTCATCCCTGAAACGGCACGACTATCCTTGGGAATCCAGCCATGACGACGGACAGGACACACGCACGGGTCTGGTGGGCGGCCTTTTTCCTGGCAGTGCTCTTCCATGGGCTCGTGGTGCTCCTCGTGAATCTTGGGAGGCCCTTCGCCCCCCGCGAGGCCATGGCTGCCCCGCCACAGCCCATCGAGCTTGTCTTCGCCGCTTCGGCGGAGGAACCCCCTGCCCGCAGCGAACCCTCGTTTTTCAGCGAGCTTCCCCCGGATCGAGCCGACGAACCGCCCCAGCGGCCGGATTTCCTGAGCACGGTCGACAGCCGCGCCCGCGATCTCGTTCCCGATGGCGACGAAGCCATGCCGCTGCTGGCCGGCCTGTCGGAAGCCCCCCACATACGCATCGATCCGGGTACCGATGGGCTCACCGGCGCAGACGTGCCGGCCGAGCAGTGGCAGGAACCCGCGCCTCTCGACAGGCCGCAGGAGAGCCGCCAGCCGGCACAGGAGCCCGACCCCGCCTCGCTTCAGGTTCTTCACGAAGAAGACACCGTCCTCTCGCCGGATCGAGCCGATGCGCCGGGAGGCGCCTCCCGGGAGGCGCCATCGCTTGAGCCCCCCAGTTCCCTGGATCCTCGGGCATCCGCGTTCCAGCCCCAGGTTCCCCCCCGCGGGTTGGCTCGGAGGCCAGGTACGGACTTTTACCAGGTTGAAATGCACCGGCCCGAGGGGAATGCGGCCCTTCCCGGCTCCATCAGCCTCAATACCGTTGCCTGGGCGTATGCGCCGTGGCTTTCCGAGTTCTCCCGCAGACTGCAGCGAAGCTGGTTGGCCCCGGTGGCCTACTATATGGGCATCATCGACGGCGTCACGGAGATCGAGATGGAAGTGGCCCGGGACGGTGCGCTCATGCGTCTAGTCGTCCTCAATGCCAAAGGCCACGATTCCCTCCGCGAGACGAGCGTCTCGGTTCTGGAAGCCATCGCTCCCTATCGACCCCTGCCGGATGACTTCCCCGAGAAAAGCCTCATCCTGCGGATCACTCTGGTGTATCCCTCCCTGCGCTCCCGGGGACGATGAAGGGAAGACTCGCTCCGCTTTCTTCGAAGTGAGGAGATAGGAGTGAGGAGTGAGGAGATGTAGGGCAGAAGTCAGAAGCCAGAATTCAGCCCCAGGGTTCAGGGGTCGGGGTTCAGGCCGGACAGCC
>JAFGKV010000136.1 GCA_016928395.1 Candidatus Fermentibacterota bacterium
ACGCTCACCGGCACGGCGGTGTTGCAGAGATTCAAGGCCGGCCTCGATACGACGCTGCGGGGGAAGGTGCAACTCTGCGACGGAGCATCGAGTCAGCAGTTTGTCGCGAGAGAGCGCCAGGTCGTCTATGCACTCACCGCCATCACGGAGGCTTTGATCGACGGCGGAGCCCGCGCCGTGGAGGTGTCTGTCGAGGAGGCAGCCTTCAACGCCGTGGTGTTCCGTCTGCGCGTGAAACCGATGGATTCACACATCACATTTGGGAGGCCCGCGCGGCTTATCGCGCAGGCGGTGATACGGTCTCACGGGGGCAGCGCCAGCATGGAGCTGGACACTTTGGAGCCCTTCGTATCGTTGGCATTCCCCCACGGGAAGGCGACGTGAGTGCCTTGCGTCTCCTTCGCATTGCACTGATGTGCCTGCCGGTGTGCCTCTGGTGTGCGCCCGTTTCTTCCCAGCCCCCACCGGCGGCGCACGAGGGCGTCGAGACACCGTACTTGCTGCGCCCCCATGGCATGCCGCTGGTCCGGGGCGCAGACGGCGCGATTATGATAACCGACCTCGACGGCGACGAACGGGACGAGATCATCACCTGCCGCAGGTCAGGGCCCCAGACGCACGTTCTTGAGATCCGTGACGATACCGGCGCCCATGTCCGAGGCGTGCTCTCTCTTCCTGCATCGTGTCCTCTGGGGTGCACCAACGCCTTTGACCTCGATGGGGATGGCAGAGGTGAGATCCTTACCTCCTACGTGGCAGGCGACACGCTCTTCTTCGTTGTGACTGATTGCCATGCTGTCCTGCACACCACGGTGGTCGTTGCGGTGCGAGACTCCCTGAGGAGTTCGTCTGAGGTTCTCCAGCCATGGCTTCCGGGGCTCAAGCCGTGCGCAGTATTCGACTGCGATCACGACGGCGACACCGATATCATCTGCATCGGCGGCTCGGGTCGCAGCGGCGAGCCCCGGGGGGTGTGGGCCATCGATTGGGCCGAACGACGCGTGCTCTGGTACGCGCCCATGGGTGCGGCCACTTCTGATCTAAAGGTGGTAGCCGGTCCCCTGGGGGCGCCGTTGATCGTCGTCGGCACCTACAGCGCAGCCAACGGCGTGGTCTGCAACGGTACCGATGACAGGCACAGTTACCTGATCCTCATCTCGGAAGACGGCCTTGTTCTTCAGACAGTGACAATGTCCAGCAGGAAGTACACGGCAACCCGTCTTGCCATGTTATCGACGGATGATGGGCCCCACCTGATCACCATCACGGCATGTGGCGATCTCATCGAGCCGGAGCCTGCGGTGCTGCGCCTGTGGAACGACCCCATTGACAGCGTTGTTGCCTGGACTACGACTGAGCTGATCGATACGGATCCCTTTGTCGCTGACCTCGATGCCGATGGCAGTGACGAGTTGGTGCTCGCGACCCAGCGTGGGGAAGTGCAGGTCTACGGGCCTGACCTCTCCCTCAGGCGCCGTATGCCCTTCAGTCAGGGGAGATTGACCGTGTCTGCCGTGGCCGACTTCACTGCGGACGGGCGACCCGATCTGGTGGTCAACGGGGGAGTCGGATCGATGCTCGTGGAACCTCGCACGGCCGAGGTGCTCGCGGTCGCTGTGGGCCACAATGCCGTTGCGGTGGTACGGCATGGACGAGAACCGCCGACGCTGCTCACGAGAACCTCTGAGTCGTGGGTTGGGCTACGGGTAACCGGGAATCCCGCATGGCACAGAGACCACACGATTCATCTTCCGCTCGGCCTTGCGGGCGCGGGGGCCTTGGTTTTGTTCGTCCTCGGTCTGGCCGTCTCAGCCGTTTCCAGGCGGTGTAACGGGTCCTTCTGCCTTCCTGGATGTCACACTACCGGAATGGCTGTGATCGACAAGAGCGGCAGGGTAATGGAGGCCAATGCCGCGTTCTGGAACATGTTGGAGGTGACACCCGAATCGGGCACATCTGCCTCCTTGGATGAGCTGCTCGCCCAGCGCGGGGTGCTGCAGAGACCGGCAACGAAGGATCTGGTGTTCAGAACCGGGGCGTGGATCTCCCTCGATCTCGATGGGAATCCTTCCGGTGACCGTTTTATGATCAGAGCATCACGCATCCCAGGGCCACGCAGTGCTCTGATAGAGATGCGGCGGCAGTCTGCTTTCCCCGCGGATGCACGACGTCTTGACTGGGCCATGATCGCGCCGCGAGTCGCCCATGACCTGAAGTCTCCCGTCTCCACCCTCTCCTTGGCCGTGGATCGGGCGATCCGGCTCGCCGATGAGGGAAAGCCCGCCGATGAGCTGTTCGACCGCATCCTGCGCCAAGTCGATCGAATAGACATACTCTCGCGCAATTTCCTCAAGGCCGCCGATCTCGAGATGCCTGCGGCATCAGTGATAGACGCGGGCGATCTTCTGGCCGAGTCGGTGGAGCGTCTGCGGCAGCGCGTGCCTCCGGGCATCATCGTCATAGAGAAGATCGAGTCCCCGCTACCCTGGATCCGCGGGGATCGAGAGCAACTGCTCTCCTCGCTAGAGAACCTCTACGAGAACGCCATTGCCGCCACCGAAGGCGCTGGGACCATCGCCGTAACGTGCTACCGGATCTCGGCACTGCCCGGCTCGGAAGAACTGGTCCAAGACGGGATCGCCGTGGAGGTGCAAGATACGGGCAAGGGCATTTGGGCCGGTGACATGCCGCGGGTTTTCGAGCCGGGGTTCACCACCGCATCCAAAGGGACCGGCCTGGGACTTGCATTGACCCGTATGATAGTGACGCAGCACGGCGGCTCCATTGAGGTACACAGCGAGCCCGGTATCGGCACAACTTTCACTATCTGCCTGCCCGTGGGCAGAGCCATGCAGCGGGGAGAGACTCGGGTATGATCGAACGATCGCCATCACCGCGTATTCTGGTTGTCGACGATGATCAGGAGCTTCGCACCACCCTATGCGAACTCCTGGCTGATCAGGGGTTCGGGGTGAGCCAGGCCTCCGCCGGCAGGCAAGCGCTTGAGGAATTCGCGAAGTTGGGTTGCGACGCGGTGTTGCTTGACCTCCAGCTTCCCGATGCCGATGGCGTCACAGTACTGGCCGACATGGTGCGGTCGAGGCCCGATGTACCCGTGCTTATCATCACGGGCCACGGCTCCGTAGCTCATGCGGTCGAGGCCATCAAGGCCGGCGCCCACGACTTCATGGAGAAGCCGCTGGATACTGAGCGCCTTCTGATCACCGTGCGCAACGCCCTTGCCTCGCGGACCTTGCGACTGGAGCGCGACGGGCTTTTGGAGCATCTCCGCGAGGAGTACGGCATGACCGGCTCCAGCGCGGCACTGGAGCGGATACGGGCTGCCATCGACCGGGTGGCGCCGTCGGGCGCGACCGTCCTGATCACCGGGGAGACCGGCGTGGGCAAAGAACTGGTTTCCCGGGCGATCTACGCGCACAGCGCCAGGGCCTCGAAGCCATTCGTGAGCGTCAACTGCGCGGCCATACCGGAGGAATTGATCGAGAGTGAGCTATTCGGTCACGTCAAGGGTGCGTTCACCGGTGCGGCCGTGACCAAGAAGGGCAAGTTCCACCGGGCACACGGGGGCACCATTTTCCTCGATGAGGTGGCCGACATGAGCCCCCGCGCCCAGGCCAAGGTGCTGCGGGCCATCGAAACCGGTGAGGTCGAGATGGTGGGCGCGACCCAGCCTGAGGTGGTAGATGTGCGCATTCTGGCTGCCACGAATAGGGACCTGGCCGAGGCGGTGGCTTCGGGTGTTTTCCGCAAGGATCTGTACTATCGACTGAATGCCGTGCGCATCGACATACCGCCGCTGAGGGATCGCGGTGAGGACATCGTCTCTCTGGCTGCTCACTTCATGCAGCAATTCTCGGGTGACCACAACATCCGTCAGAAAGCCTTGGATCCATCGGCAAAGAACGCGCTCCTGGCTCATTCCTGGCCCGGGAATGTCCGGGAACTGCGGAACCTGGCGGAAAGGCTCACGCTGATGGTCGACCATCAGCTCCTCGATGCGTCAGATATCGCCGCCGCGCTGGCCGCTACGGGCGTGAAGCCGGTGGAGGAGCCGCGAACTCCGGAGTTCTGGGAGGCGGTGCGGGGCTTCGAGCGCGAGCTGCTGGCTCGCACCCTGGTATCCCATGACTGGAAGGTCACCGAGGCAGCGGATGCACTGGGTTTGACCCCGGCCAACCTCTACAAGAAGCTCTCCTTCCACGGCATCAGCCGGCCGTAGGCCCCGCGGAGCGAGGCGTCCACGGTTGGCCGCTGCGCGGCAGCCGTAGGCCGTCAGCTCTCGGCTAGCTGCTTTCGGCTGTCAGCTATCGGCGGTTGGCTATCGGCTGTCAGCTTACTCCTGGTCAAGTCAGAACATGGGTAACGTTTCAGGTTCAGAACATAGGTAACACTTCGTCATTGCGCGGATGGCGATGGACTGGGA
>JAFGKV010000137.1 GCA_016928395.1 Candidatus Fermentibacterota bacterium
CTGCTGCCGAGCGTCAATCCTCCGCCTGCCATTCCGTTTCTGCATCGCGTCTTTCTGGCGCCGACCCCACGCTCTGCCACCATGCTGGCCGTGTCGCTGGCGCAGAGGATCCTGCGGCCGACGGTTCACCTCATGCACAAGGATTTCACGACCCGGGCGCTGTCCTCCTATGCGGCGCTTCCCCCCATGGAATGGCGGCGCTACGCGACACATGACCACCGGTTGCCTGGAATGACGCCTGATCTGAGAATCATCGGCGATGAGAAGGCCCTGGTCTATGAAGGCACTGTTGTGGTGCGGTTCAAGGGTTGTGTCGGAAACATAGGCCAGGCCGAAGCCAGCGTCCACGAGGACCGCTTCTTTGCCTCAATGGGAATGGCGTTTCTTGACTTCGTTCCGGATCTTTGCTGTGGCTTCCCCTTTCTTGCCTCGGGAGATCGCTCCTCGGCCCGTACCAGCCGAGAGAGACTATGGGAACGAATCCACGCCGCCGCGCGGTCGGCATGCGAGGTTCTCAACACCGAGAAAGTGGTGGTAATGTCGAGCTGTCCGACATGCCAGGAGTCGTTGCGACGGGCGCACCTGGAGCAGGGTGCCCCTCCGCATCTGTGCATAGCTGACCCGGCCCAGTACGCAAGGGAGCGTGCGAAGATCATCCATCGTCCGACGACACGCCGGGTCGGCCTGAAGGTCCCCTGTCATGCCATTCCCGAAGCCACGTCGTCCCAGGAGGCTTTGTTGAGGGAGCATGGATTCACTCCGGTTCTCCTGCCCCAATGCTGCGGCATGGCCGGGACCGGCCGCCTTCGGCACCCCGAGGTTGGACTCGTGCTGGCGGAGAGACTGGCGGCGGCTATTCGGGATGCCGGCGTGGACATGGTGGTCTCGGGATGCCCATCGTGCCGCGATGGGATGCAACTCCAGGCCACGATTGATGGGGCACCTCTCCGGGTTGATGACATCTACGGGCTGCTAGTGGAGGCCTCATGAGAAACCCGTGGCGAGATCAAGTAATGAGAACGCTGGCGGCACTCCAAGGCATCACCGAACCTCGAGACAGACTGGCGGCCGCATCCGGACTTCTGTTGGGAGCACGATACCGGCGCAACCCTCTGGGAGGGGGCCCGGGCCTACCGGAGCGAGGCGTGGTGACCCTTTCCTTCTTCGACTGCGTCACCTATGTGGAATCCGTAGCGGCATTGGCACTATCCAAATCGCCCGATGACTACCGTCGCCATCTCATGAAGTTGCGGTACGGAGCCAGGGCGCCTTCGTGGCTGAACCGCCTCCACTACTGGTCGCAGTGGTCCGACGTTCACGCCCGTCGAGGCATCATCCGTCCCGTGACGCCAACCCGGGACACCGTAAGGATTCGTCGCAGCCTATCAACGATCAAGAGTGTCCCGCCGGCCGCGGTGGAACTAGTGCTTCACCCGTGGTCGTCCGCCATTCCGGAGGCTGACATCGTCGGGTTCGGATCGCAACGGGCCGACCTAGACGTGTTTCACGTAGGAATCCTTCGGCGAGACAGACTTCGACACGCGTCCCGCCGGGCCGGCCAGGTCATCGAGGAACCGCTGGCCGATTTCCTTACCCGAGAGCAGGGCAGTGGCCTCCTTCTTGCACGCCTCCAGGGAGGTGAAGAATGAAGGACCTCGTCGTCTGGAGCACGCCGGAGACCCTGATGCAGCCTGAAGTCTCCCCAGGATTTCACCATCTTCAGGCCGCGTCGTGGCCCGCGCTTAGATCATCCCTTTGGGAAGCTGCGGAGTCGTCGGGCGAGTTTCTCGGCATGATCTGGTTTGGCGGCCGAGTGGAGGTCTCTCCTCACGCATGGCAACGGTGCAGATCCGCCGCGGACAGCGGCGCCGATCTGATCTATGGCGACTACCGAACTCCACAGGAGCTAGTGCGCACGCTGGATTCCGAGCCAGGCAGCCTGCGGGAGGAATTTGACACGGGCCCGCTGTGGTGTGTGCAAAGGGAAGCTCTCCGGGCCGCACTGAGCGAACTGCCCGATGCGATCAGCTCTCCCTCGGCCGTCCGCTATGGGTTGCGCCTGGCGTTTCTGCGCGGCCGCACGTCACGCCTCCCCGAGCCACTGACACAGGTCCAAAAAAGGCCAGGGGATGACCTCTTCGGCTATGTCCGCGCCGATGCCCGCATCGAACAGGCCGAGTTGGAGACCGTGCTGACCGACCATCTCCGCCGGATAGGAGCCTGGCTGCCGCCTCGAACCGCCCCCTACGGGGATGACGGCCCGTATCCCGTGCATGCATCGGTGGTCATACCGGTTCGCAATCGGGCACGCACCATCGGCGATGCGGTGGCCAGTGCCCTTCACCAGAAGACGGGTTTCTCGTTCAATGTCCTGGTGGTTGACAATCACTCCGCCGACGGCACACCCGCCCAGGCGAGACAAGCCGCTGGAGGTAATGCCCGTCTACACGTGATCATCCCCGACCGGCATGATCTGGGCATCGGAGGCTGCTGGAACGTGGCGTCGTGCTCGCCTTTGGCAGGGCGGTTTCTGGTGCAGCTTGACTCCGACGATGTCTACGCATCCGACCAGTCGCTGCACACCATGGTAACCCTAATCGATTCCGGCCCATGGGCCATGGCCGTCGGCGCCTACACGACAGTAGACATGGCGGGCCGGGAAGTGTCTCCCGGCCTCGTGGACCACCGCGAGTGGACTGCTGAGAACGGCCACAACAATCTCCTTCGCGTCTCTGGCATCGGCGCCCCCCGGACGCTGGCTACGGCCTTCGTGCGCGCGTTCCCCTTCCCCAATGTGAGCTACGGGGAAGACTACAGCATGGCGCTACAGGTATCACGCCGGCACCATGTCGCGCGAACGCATGAATGCGTGTACTTGGCACGACGTTGGGAGGGCAACACGGATCACTGTGTCCGGCCCGAAGTGGCCAGGGATCGGGAAGCCTACAAGAACCGATTGCGAACCATGGAGATCCTGGCCCGCGCTAAGGAGGGCACGTTGTGACGACGTGGGATCATCACCTCATCACACCTGAAGACATGGAATGCTCATGGAACGGCGGTCTTGGCTCGCTGTTGGCGGCGTTGGTGGGCACGGTCAGGCGAGACTGGCCGATGCTTGAGCAAGGCATCCAGGCCCGGCAGCACGCCGAGAAGCGCGCCGTCATCGTCGGAGAATCGACACCGCTCACTGTGGAGCTGTTCCACAACCCGGCACGCCTCTCCAGTGTCATCGCAACGCCGGCGGAGGATGCCTGGTGCCCACTGTGCCTGGAGAGCGTTCCCCCGGAGGAGAAGGGTGTCGCCGTGGGAAGGAACCTGGTTGCCTTGCCGAATCCCGCACCTATCATCCGTGATCACGTGGTGTTCGCCCATCGAGAACACGTGCCGCAGGCCCTGCATCCGTGCCTCGAGGATCTGGCCTGGCTGGCCGCCATGGCTGGCGAGGACACGGTGCTCCTGTACAATGGGCCCACTTCCGGCGCATCGTCGCCGTATCATCTACACCTGCAAGCCGGCCGAGCGCAGGATCTCCCCCTGACAGGGCAGAAGTTCCCGGACTCCGCGAGCCGCCGAGACACATCTTGGGGCTCTATCGCCGCCGTGCAGGCTGGCGGGCGCCGGTTCCTGCTGCTGTCAATGGCTGATCCATACCGCCTACCGGATGCATGCCGGCACGCTTTGGGTCTCTTCCAGCCTGACGGCGAGTTTCCCCTCAATCTCGTGATCTGGCGGCGTGGCGCCATCCACGCCGCCCTCTTTCCTAGGAGCCGTCACCGCCCCTCCTGCTACTTTCTCCCCGAAGACCAACGACTGGTGATCAGCCCAGGCTCGGTGGAGATGGCGGGGCTGGTCGTGCTTCCCCGCCGGCAGGATTGGCAGCGCATGGAGCCATGCACTCTCCAGCGCATTTATCGGGAGGTGTGCCTTGACGACGATGCCTGGCAAAGGCTTCTCGCGAGACTCTCGTCCTGAGCCCGCCCTTCCGGGCGTCGAGCCATTGCTCCGCGTCGGCATCAGCCAGCCGGCCGCCTCGTTGCGGTTCTTCCTATCCGGGCGGTACCAGGTGGGAGACTCAACCATAGGACCAGGCTGGTGCACCGCCCACGCCGAGTACCCCCACGCCGCTGTGCTTTGGGATTACACCGAATGCAGGACCGCACAACCGACGCTGCTTGCCCCACTCCGGCCTGCATGTTCGTTCACCCTACCCTGTGTTGATGTCGGCGCCGGGTTCCATTGGTGCCATCGCGAAGATCTCGTCTACACGGGAACCCTGGAGCTGCTCCCCACACAGAGGAACGAAATCATCGCCGTGAACCGGATCGGCCTGGAGGAGTATCTGGAGAGCGTGATTTCCTCGGAGATGAACCCCGAGGCCCCTTCCGCATTCCTCGAGGCCCACGCAGTGGTCGCCCGAAGCTGGGCCCTGTCCCAACTGGGACCTCCGCGGCAGGTTGACGAACCACGCCCTGCCGGAATTGACATATGGGAGTGGTTTGACCGCGGCAACCATGAGCTGTTCGACCTCTGCGCCGACGATCACTGCCAGCGCTACCACGGACAAACCCGCAAGGTCTCCCACGCCGTCGACGCAGTGAGGCGCACGCGCGGCACCGTGTTGCGAGCGGGCGACGCCGTGGTCGACACCCGGTTCTCCAAATGTTGCGGCGGCATAACCGAGCTGTTTACCACTGCATGGGGAGGGCCTTCACCCGCGGGCATCAGCAGCGTGGTGGATGCCGCCTGCCTGGCTTCGCCGTGGTCGCCCCGGGGCACTGAAGAGACCGGCGCGTCTGAATGGATTCTCGGTCGCCCACCCGTCGAATGTGCCGTGGAAGATTCCTCGATCCTGGCGCGCATCCTTCTACCGATGGACCGTTCCACCACAGACTTCTTCCGCTGGTCAGAGGAGTACTCCCAGGAACGCCTGGCATCCTTGATCGAGGAGAAGACCTGCGCAGGAATCGGGCACATCCGAGGCCTCCTGCCTCTGCGCCGCGGTCCATCAGGGAGAATCGAGATCTTGGAAATACGGGGCACGAAAGGGGTTCTGCGAGTGGGCAAGGAACTGAGCATCCGCCGCCTCCTGTCGCCCACGCATCTCAAGAGCTCGGCCTTCGTGACGGCGGATGAGGACCACTCGAACGGCGTGCCGCGCAAACTCCGGCTCATGGGGGCAGGGTGGGGGCACGGCGTCGGCATGTGCCAGATCGGCGCGGGCGTCATGGCCGCCCGCGGCGCCGAGTGCCGGGCCATCCTGAACCGGTACTTCCCGGAGGCAACTGCGGGCCTTTGGTATTGAACACGGTCCATCAATGTAGAACCGGCCCCAGGGCCGTAGCCCGAGGGCCGGGGTAGGACGTGCGTGACTACTTCAAGACAATGGGCTGTCCAGTGCTCCCGAGATGGGTCAGAATTCGTAGCATGTAGAAGCCCGAAGGAGTACCAGCGCGATCCCATCGTACGATATGCGAACCGGTGGCCATGCCCTGCCAAAGCTGGGCAACCATCCTGCCCTGCATGTCATAGAGCATCACTTCCGCCGGTCCTGTCTGCGGCACGGAGAACTGCACATCCGCGTGATCGGCCACGGGCTGCGGCGAAAAAGCAAGGCTCAGCCCCTTGGGCACCTCCGCGGGCACCCTGGCCATAACGGGGCCGAACACCTCAGACAGTCCGGAGAAATCAACCTGCTCCAGCCAGTAATAGTAGGTCATGCCGGCAGCGACATCCCGATCGAGAAATCCATACGACTGTGGGCTCAACGTGGTGCCCGCGCCGGGAATCAGTTCGGCGGTAATGCGAGTTCGGTCTGACATGCCGATGGCTCGGAGGATATTGAACCCCATGTTATTCGACTCGGATGCCGTGCTCCAGCTGAGCTCGACTTCCTCGCGGTCGACCGTCGCTGCGAATGACACGAGTTCCACGGGCACGGCGCCTGCCGCGTTATGGATAACGGCGGTACTTGATGTTGTAGAGATGGAAGTGTTGTCGATGTAGATCACTGAGTCGGCGCCGGCAGTAGCGTAGATTCGAGCCTCCACGACGAAGCCCTCATCGTCACCACTACTGGCGAAAGTCCACTGATGCGAGAGCTGTTCCCACCCGATGCCCGACGAATAGGAGGCACTACCCGAAGCGCTACCCGAATAGGAGCTGATGTCGTTAGGATCGCTGGTATAGTGGGCCCAAATCCGCCCCGAAGGGTAGGTGCCCCCGGTCACGTCGTAGACATAGAAACTAGCATCGATGACGTCACCGTCGGCGCACCCCGTGATCCACCAGACATAGACCTGGGGAGTGGAGCCTTCGTTCGGCGATTTTGTGTACTTCAAGCTCCGCGAGCCCGACTGTGCCTGCTCGGCAGTGTTCTCCAATACGACATTGTTGTACGTGCCCAGTGCGGTAGAGACTCCATCTTCCCAGTTGAAGGTCATGCTCTGCTGGGCGACGGCGACCCCGCCGCAGGTGACCAGCACCGCCGATACCGCCACTACGAGTGCTCTCATGGGTACCTCCTTGAGACACGAGGGTTGACTGAAGAACCGCCGCACATCCGTCCCTGCGGGAGGATTCGACAGGAATCCGCCGCAGGTCAGCGATCACTATGCCATAGCATCTATGTCCCTCTGGGTGATCTGTCAAGGCGATGTGATGTGCATCCAGTTCTTCTGGTGAGAGGCCCAGACCCCACGGCGGGCCGCCGCAGGAGCCTGCTGGTTCAGATGCGGCGCAGTCGGCTCAGGACAGTCCAAGTAAGGAAGGCAGACCCATACCGAGAACAGCGACGGCCGCCGAGGTAGTCTCGGCGGCCGTGCGAGAGAATGAGAATCGGGCGGCTACTTCACCACAATCGGATGGCTGACGCTCCCCGAGGCCGTGGTGGCGCGCAGCACATACGAGCCCGCAGCCAGACCATTACGCGACAGGTCGAACATACAGGAACCGGCGACAACATGCCGCTCACAGACAGCGCTGACCTGGCGACCCTGCAGGTCATAGAGGCTGACGCTGAGTCTGCCGCTGTGGGGAATGTCGAGCTGGATCTGAGCGGCGTCCTCAATGGGACTCGGTGCCACCGAGAGGGCGAGCCCTGAGGGCAAGCCGGCCGGGACCAGCACAGTAACAGGGCCGTGCATGGCAGTGGTTCCCTCAAAGTCAACCTGCTCCAACCAGTAGCGATAGGTCATACCCTGTGAGACCGTACGGTCGACGAAAGAGTATGTATGTGGGGTAGAGGCGGTACCGGCACCAGAGATCATCTCTGTGCTGACGGTCGTGAGTTCGCCGGAGCCAAGACCGCGGAGAATATTGAAGCCAAGGTTGTTGAGCTCTGAGGCGGTGCTCCAGGTCAGTTGGACCTCCGCGGGTGTCGCCGAGGCCGAGAACGACGCCAAATCCACAGGAACCGCGCCACCGGCATTATGGATCACTGCAGTGTTGGAGCTGGTCCTGACGTAACCGTTGTCGATGTACAGAACGTTCGCGCCCTCGCCGCTGTAGATTCGGGCCTCCACGACGAAACCCTCGTCATCGCCGCTGTTAACGAAAATCCACTGGAAGGAGAGTTCGTTCCAGCCAGTGCCATCCGAGTATGTTGAGCTACCGCCAGCAGAGCCCGTGTAGGACATAACATCGGTATTGTTGGTGTAGTGGGCCCAGATGCGGCCGCTCGGATTGGCACCCGGGGTGACGTCATAGACGTAGAAGCTGGCGTCAATGGTATCACCGTCTGCGCAGTCGGTGATCCACCAAATGTAGGCTTGCGGAGTGCCGCTCAACGGGTCCTCCCAGAACTTCAGACTGCGCACGCCGCTCTGGGCCTGTTCAGCAGAGTTCTCGAGAAGGGCGTTGCCATTGGTACCCAATGCCGTAGACAGACCGTCTTCCCAGTCGAAGGTCATACTCTGCTGGGCGACGGCGACAGCACTGCAGACGATCAGTGCGACCATTGACAATAGTACGCGCGCGCTCACGGACACCTCCTTGACGTTGACGAGCAGAACCACGACCCGCCCTGGCGGACCCCGAGACCACGCACCTCCGGGACCTATGGCAGGCCGACACGCGACCTGAGTGACATGTATGCCCCTGGATGATGGTCTGTCAAGGGATCGTTCCGGTTCTCGGAGGCAGCCTGCCGAGATAGCCAGTGGAATTGCCCGGAATGACCGGTCAAAGGGTACACCACTGCGGGGCGGCTGCTGCCGTCTGGTCGTCAGGGCGCCGTATCGGCGTGCGGTACGTCGGCAGCGCCCAGACTCCGGCGCATCAAGGCCACGGATGGGCTCTGGCTCTCCACCGCCTCGGACCGACGGATGAAGTCTGTCGCGAGGGCCGTATCTCCCCGGGCCATTGCAAGAGCAAACCCAATGCTCAATGCGCGAAGGTCGAGCGGCATGATGGAGAGGTACTGATCAAGCCGCGTCTGGGCCTCGCGGAACCTGCGAGCCTCGAAGTGGCCGGCCACGGAGTACCACAGCAGCTCCGGATGGACCGGATTCACTCGCAAACCATCTTCCGCAACCTCCAGGACGGCAGCCCGATCGCCCCGCGCATCTCGCTTCAGGTAGGCCCTCGCCAGAGATGAGTGCACTTCAGCCACATTGATCGCTTTTCGTGCGCGAAGGGCCTCCAGTCTCTCGATGGCATCATCAAGGCGGCCCATATCCAGAAGATCCTGCGCGTCGCTGAGGTCCGCGTAGGCAGCGGTGCCTCGCCGGACTCCGAGATAGTCGACGCTGAGGGCGCCGATCAGAATGGCAGCCGCGCCCGCTCGCAATGCTGCTGCCATGCGCCGACGGCAGACAATGCTCTCGTAGATCCTGACCAGGGTGACGGCAGCCCCGATGGCAATGAGTGGCACGAGCGGCACCCGATACCGGCCGGTCACGAAGAAGGCGACGATGGTCAGAGAGTAGACGGCTAGAACCTGCAGCAGCAGCGACACGAACCGCTGATTGAGGGAGGAATCCGTCGAACGGTGCCCGGAACCCGGGCGGTGTAGCAGCTCCGGGAGCCCTACCAGGAACAGTCCCAGCAACAGCCCAAAGGTCACGGGGCTGAAGCGAAGGGCCCAGTATCGCCCGCGACGCGTCTCCAAAGGTTCATTATTGGGGATCTCCACGCTCCCGATCAGTGCCGCGACTTTTCTCCCGGTCAGTCGCAGCCAATGTCCTGGCTCCTCGATGATGAAGTTGAGGCCCCGCCGCATCCAATAGTGCGAGATCTCCGATGGCTTGTGTGGGCGGCCCACGTCCCGCTGTGCGATGGCTACGGCATCCTCATACCCTCCCCACCAGGTATGCCGGGTCCCCGGCACTACGGCCTCGATGCCATTGGACTCTGGGTTATTCCCAATGAAGAAGTTCACCCCTCCCTGGGAACTCACCACAACCCAATCCCCGCCGACCACCCGGTTTCGAAGCGTGACTGCCAAGGGAGGCGCCAGGAAACCCGCTGCCAGCAGCAGGGTGAAGCCTCCTCTCCGGCCGGTCGGCAGCGCACGCACCGACCAGAGAACAATGAATGGGAAAAGGGCCAAGGCATTGGGGCGGGTTATGGAGAGGAGGCCGAAAAGGAGACCCGCCAACCCAGCCAACGCCGGGTTCATTCTCTGGGCCGACACGAACAGAGCCAGCAAACCCGCCAACAGAAAAAAGACCTCAAGCACCGGCAGCAGGAGTTCGGCGTCGTAGTAGGTCAACACCCACGAGCACGCGCACAGAAGTCCTGCGGCCAGGCCGACTCTCCCTCCAAGGCAACGCGCCGCTACTGCGTAGGCCAGAACACACGAGCACGACCCGATGATGACCTGGATCGCACGAAGCAGCAGCAGGCTCTGGCCGAACAGCCTAAAGAGACCGGCCAGGAAATAGGGGTACAGCGGTGCCCGGAAGTAGGGCGTGCCCTTGATCTGCTCGTACGGAGGAGTCCAGACGCCGGTGGCAAGGCCCTTGGCCCATTCCACGTGATACTCCTCATCCATATAGACGAGGTTGAACTCCGGCTGGCGTGATGCCTCGGCCAGATAGAACCCCCGGAACGCCAGGGCCACCGCGAAGACCAGCACGCCACGGCGCCACTCGAACTCAAGACTCTTGGAATGCCTGACCTCAGGAAGCGCATTCGGGCTCCTACGAGAGTCTGCCCGCCGTCTGCCGTGGTATGTCATCAGCCTGCCTTCACGATTCGCCGGCCTTGATATCCCTGCCGCCGGAGATCAGCGTCCATTCCCGCGAGTATCTCCGCGTTCTTCACACGATGCGTCACCACCTCCTGCGTCACGTGTCGGTGAGAGAGCACTCTGGATACCTGGCCCGCTCACGCCGTGGATGTTGACCGTCTCGTTACCCTCGGTGCGTGATCCTGGTTTCGGGCCCAAGTGCTGACTCTGCCCACCGGTTACACTGAGGGTCAGAGCCATGGAATCAACCGCGACGTCCACGGGATGGATAGTGAGATCCAGACGTTGCCCCCACGGAGCGTATGCCAGGAGTTCCTCCAGATCGCGGTGCTCCATCACAATGCACCCGAAACTCCAGTTCTCGCACGTTGCACACGAGTCGCGCCGTGTCCGCGACGTATGAATCAGGATCTGCGCCCCCAGAGGCGTATTCTGGGGCGGCGGTACCCCCGCCTGCAGGGCCAACTCGATGTGCCGAAACTCGGTGTACGTCAGCTCACCCGTGAGGAAACCCCTGAATGCATCCACCCAATTGGGATAGAATACATAGAAGCATGATCCGTATGATGGGCTGACATGCCTCATAATCAGGTAGTTGCCTTCGGGCGTGCGCTTGTCACCCAGCCGGAGCTTGGCGCCGATGGGTGTGCCGCTGAGCGCCACGGGATAGACCTTCAGAGTATGCCCGCATGCCTCTGCTACCGCCACGAACTGAGACTTGTACACGTGCAATCTGGGCGGGCACGCAGCCCACGATGCCCCGACCTGCCCGTAGGCCTCGGCCAGCGTCTTCTCGCGGTCGGCCCTGATGGCTCGTTCTACCCAGCCTGAGCGCACCGCGTGGGGTATCACTGTCGTGCGCTCCAGCATCTCCCACGGAATGCCATGGTACAACGATGTGTCTGGACGTGCCGCTGCGCTCAAGATTCCCGGCATGCAGCACAACGAACCCACCACGAGCACCGGTATCCGGAAACGGCCCTTCGGGCAGTACACCATAGGTCTCCTTGGCTGGCTGTGAAGCCAGATGCAAATGATCAAGGGTCACGCGAAATACCCGCATGGTGTTGCGCTCGTCAATCCGGCCTTGCACCACAGGCATACTTCGGTCAACATTGTGGCGATACTCACAGAATCACACGGAACAGGAGTGAGAGTTCCCATGCTCACAGAGATCGCTGTTGATCCCGCATCAATTGCCACCGTTGCGGTCACAGGCCAGACCCTGACCTTGAGCGAGGTGGTAGCAGTCGCCCGGCACCGAGCCCGGATCCGCCTGGACCCCCAGGCTGCGCGACGAGTTGCCCAATCCAGGACAACCGTGGAGAGCCTCGTGCAAAGCGGTCAGAAGGTGTATGGCCTCACCACGGGGTTCGGCTCGCTTCGCGACGTCGCGATACCGGCCTCAGAAGTGCGGCTTCTTCAGCACAACCTCGTTCGCAGCCATGCCGCGGGCGTTGGTGAGCCGTTGGGAGAAGACATCGTTCGCGCCATGATGCTCCTGCGGCTGAATACTCTGGCCGCGGGCTACTCGGGCATCCGCGTGGAGACCCTGGAGCGAATCGTCACACTCCTCAATGCCGACGTCTTTCCCTGGGTCCCCTCTCGCGGATCAGTGGGTGCCTCGGGAGACCTAGCGCCGCTGGCCCATCTGGCTCTGGTCGTGATAGGCGATGCTGCCGGCAGGATATGCAGCCAGGATGCTCCTTCTGCACCGCTTCGCCAGGGTTCGTATCGAGACCGACCCCGTTTTGAGCACTTTGTCGACCTCAGTCCCGGAGTGCTTGAGCACGCCTGCGGACTGGAGGCCTACGAGCTGGATGCTAAGGAAGGCTTGGCTCTCACCAATGGCACCCAGCTCATGACGGCGCTGGGAGCCTTGGCCCTCTTCGATGTCCTCACGGCCTTCGAAGCCTCTGTGGCAGGCGCGGCAGCTAGCCTGGAGGCCATCAAAGGGTGCATGCGGGCCTTCGACCCAAGAGTCGCCCAGCTCCGCCGCATGGTCGAACAGGGCCAGGTCGCTGCGTGGCTTAACCTCCTGATGGGCGGCAGTACCATCATCTCCGGACGCGCCTACCTTCCCTACTTGAACAGGGTTCGCTCACATATCACCGGTGTGATGGCCTCCGGTCCACCTCACTCCGTTGCAGACACCCTCACCGCCGCCGAAGCACAATGCACGATCGCCCTGGACGTAGCGGGCCGTGGGGAATCGCCGGGGGACAATGTCCGCGAGATCTCACGGCTCTTGGCACAGGCCATGGGCGAGATGGCATCCACGGGGATGGACCGTGAACGAGCCATTCTAGCGCCCGCTCTGGCCGCCGTGGAGGCCGTCGCCCCTTCCTCGCCGCGGGTTCAGGATGACTACAGCTTCCGGTGCACTCCTCAGGTTCTTGGGAGCGCTCTGTGGGTCGTGCGGACAGCACTGCAGCGCATATCCAACGAACTGAACGCCGTGACCGACAATCCTCTGGTGTTTCCCGGGGAACTCGGGGAGAACAGCGTGGTCAGTGGAGGAAACTTCCACGGCCAGCCTATATCCATGGCCATGGATATGGCGGCCATGGCAGCCAGCGAAATCGCCTCCATATCCGAACGGCGGTCAGCAAAGCTGCTGGACTCAACGTTCAACTACGGGCTTCCTGCGCATCTCGTGCCGCGGAGCGGCCTCAACTCCGGGTTCATGCTGGCGCAGTACACCGCGGCTGCTCTCGTCTCCGAATCCAAACTCCTCTCCCACCCCGCCAGTGTTGACTCCATTCCCACATGCGAGTCTACCGAAGATCACGTCAGCATGGGGCCTCTGGCAGGACTCAAGCTCCATCGGGTCGTGGAGAACACGGAGCATGTAGTGGCTATCGAGCTACTTCTTGCCTGCCAGGCTCTGGACATGTGGCAGCCGCTCAGGCCGGGGCGCGGCGTCGAGGCAGTCCGTCGGTTGGTTCGAGAGTCGGGTATCCCCTTCGTTGAGCACGACGTGCCGCTCTATCCGCTCATGGAGGGATGTGTCGCTCTGATCCGAAACCGGAGTATCCACTACGCGTTACAGCGCACCATGAGCTGATTCCTTGGCTACCGGCTATCGTGCGATGCGAGGGACAGTCGGCAGACCGGCTTGAACTAAACGGTAGCTTCACGCAAAGTGGCCCCGGCATCCACGCGCTACCGGACGGGGTCGGCGCTCACCCTGACCGCAAAACGGTGGTGCGGCGTTCCCACCTGGGGCATGGAAGGAGCGGGTGTGGTGAGTCATCACCCGGCTTGACCGGGTGATCCAGACATAGGTTCAGATGCTCCTGCCTGACTTGCCCGAACGAGTCGGGCAATGATGGGGGGAGGAGTGGACGTTACACCATGTATCGTCCGGGCGGCCCGGGGCCCCCACTTGTTTGAGGGAACGTGCAAAGCTCGTGCTCGACTGCCCCAACTCGACGACTACGACTACGATAACGACAACGATGTCGATACCGACGCCGCCCCTACGAGGCAACGGTTCCTCGTCGCACTGGGGGGAGCGCCTTCAGGCGCGAAGGGGTGCTTCCCGCGAAGCGTGGCCCAGCACCTCTGGATGCTGGGCGGGCCTGATAGCTGAGGGCCGATAGCTGACAGCCGACAGCCAACTGCCGGCGTATTCTCAACCTTGAAAGACCTGAGTGCCTTCCCCCTCAGAGGCCCGACTTGTTTGAGAGTACATCCTGACCTCGTACTCATACTCGTACTCGGAATACTCGTACTCGGAGCTGCGGCTCCGA
>JAFGKV010000019.1 GCA_016928395.1 Candidatus Fermentibacterota bacterium
CGTGTCGCCGATATCCTCGCCTTGTCGCTATCGACGCCGCGGCTTGCGTTGACCCAGGAAGCGGCGGCTGGTCTCTCAGGACGCGCGTTCCTCTCCGTCGCGGGCCCTCCCGGGGCTCTGGAGGTTGAGCCATGGCTGTTCGTCTCGAGGCTGCCGTGGCTGTTCCGTGCGCAGGGTTGGGAATCTGCGCTTCTCCACAACGGCCTTGCCACTTGGGCCGAGGCCAAAGCTCGAATAGACGAGGCTACCCGGAACCGCCGGCCGGTACTCTGGATCTGGGTGGGAGGCGACGGGGGCGTGACGTGGGGCAACGGCACTCATGTTCTCCCTGAGGGTGATGGGTGCTTCGCCGCTGTGGTGGGTGAAAAGGCAGTGGAACCACTGCCGCCTGAGGCGGTCGTTTCATGGGGGATTCTCGAAGCACTCTCGTCTGCCCACGCAGCAACCTGCTCGGGGCTCTCGGGCCTGGAATCACTCGACGATCCCTACGTGGCCCAGGGGTTTGGCGCCTACAAACGGCTCTACGTAGATCTGTCCGTCAATGCAGAAGGAAGCGCCGTCGAACTATCCGCAATTGTGGATTCATGGGCACAGCGGCGTCGCCTTGCTTCGGGGTTTCTTCGCTGGGCGGCAGAGATCCTTCCAGAGCATAGCAGCGGCTTGTCCCAGGCCGCTGCCTGTTTCGAGCAGGAGGCGATCCAAAGCCTTGATCCACTGGCCCGTGCCCTTGCCGAGGATGCGGCTGCTCTGGGCTCCGCCAAGGAGTTGCTCTGGAGGGGGCTCTCGTGGTACATCAAGGGGATTCAAATGATGGAGCCCGCGGCGTTCACCTACGCGGGCCTTGATTCAAGCCTCTGGGGGCTTCTCCATGCGCCCGATGAGGAACCCATGCCCCAGGGCAGTGTCGCGGGCGTGCTAGAACTCATCAGGCACCAGATGCCCGCGGTTCGACGCATTGCCTACAGAAAGCTCATCGGCGCCCCGCTCCATCCCGAGAACTATTGTGATCTGGAGGATGGCCTTCGTGATGAAGATCCCATGGTGCAGCAGGCGGCGTTGGCAGCGCTGGAAGCGATCCGGCCGCCGGATCTTCGAGGAATTCTCTGGCGGGCGTTTCAGGACGCTTCCTCCGAGGTGTTGCATGGGAACGGCTATTTTCATCGCGCGTTGGTCTTGGCGCTGACGCGGGTTAGGGAAGCGGAGGTTCCGGGCCTCCTGGCCGAGGCGGCAGCGCATTGCCCACCAGGAGACTGTCGGCCTCGGTCTCTGCCGGCCTGGTGCGCCGAAGGTATCGTGGATCTGTTCGGTCAGGCATCCTGGCCGTATCTGAGGGTGATGCTACAGGCTTCATGCCCCTACGCGAGGGAAGCAGCGGCTGTAGCGTTGGGTCGTCTCGGGCGTGACGAGGCGCACAGCGAGCTCCATGCGATTGCATTTCGCGATACTTCGGCATTCGTGCAATGCGCGGCGTTGGGGGCGCTGGGGCGAACGGGGTTCCACGAAGCGATTCCGAGGTTGCTCGATCTGTTGGAGGCCCCAGAGATGGAGATTAAAACGGCGGCTGCATCGGCTTTGGTGGAGATGGGGGAGCCCGTCCTACCGTTTATCGAGGGTCGCATGAAGCGTGTCGGCCCGGATGGTTCGAGGACGCTGGCGATGGTCCGCGACGCCGTACGGCGGGGAGAGGCCCGAAACTTGCTTAAACGCTAGTAGTTTTCGCACACTGGCGCATTTTGGGGGGGCCGAAAGAGGCCTCATGAGAGAAACGGTCCGCAAGCCAGCGATGACGTGGCAGCAACCCTCGGTACTCACCGCGCAGGATCTGTCGTCCCACCTGGAAGATGCGGGTCGGCTCGTCTGGGAAGACGTTGCCGAACTGCTGCGCGAAGTCGAGACCCGGCAAGCCAGTGTGGAGGAGTTGTTCGCTCGCTTGCTTTCGTCGATGCTTCCTCAGGGGCTGCGGGTTGCCCCCTGTCACGTTTTCAATCGAGAAGGGATTGTGGGCCCCGTATGCAAATTGACGGTGTATGACAGCCGTGTGTGGGCGCCTTTGCCCACGGCCCGAGGAACACATCTGATCCCCTCCCAGGCGGTGTTCGCTCTGGTGGAAGTGGACCGGATTCTTACTCCGGGAGTCGTCAACAGGACGCTGGATCTGTTCGAGAGCATGAGAGCCCTCTGGATTCAGGGGCAGGAACCTCCGCTTACCATGCTGCTGTCACTGGAGGGCGCCTCCGCACTGCATATCCGAGATCTGCTTCCCCCAGGAACGGAGTGTCATCTCGATGTGGTGGGCATTCTCGATCGCTGGCTCATCGTGTTTCAGGGCAGCAGAGAGGAGAGCGGGCCATTAGCGCGTCTGGGTACGGTCCCAGAGCGATATCCCCGGGTTGACTATCCCGGCCGTCACACGCCCATTCTGCTCCACCAGCTTCTTCATCAGCAGCTCCTGCCTGAGTATCGCGGGGCGGAGCACGATGCGCTTCGGCGCGAATTGGGTCGAATGGTCACTTCGCTGCTGCCGCTGTATGATCGTGAGTACTGTAAGAAGCACAGGGAACGGCTCAGCGTGCTGACCAACGAGCGACTGCGTCGCAATCCGACCCACGAAACCGTGCTCTTCTGCACGGATTTCCTGAGCTACCTCGACTTCATCAACCGCCCCTTCGAGAGCCTGCTACGGGTGTAGCCTGCCGAGCTGTGCTCGGCATCTATGGCGTGCGAGGAGTCTGCGGGGCCGCTATCGGAGCCGGATATCCATCGATTCGACTGCGAAGTCGAGTGCGATAGGGACCGCAATCGGGTTTCAATGCCTATTCTGAAGCAAGAGCACAGACGCTGCGTTACGGCGCATCGGCTCGTCCGGACCAGCCGGCCCGCCCTCCAAGGGCTTCTCGGGTTCGGCTACTACGATCCCAGGGACTGCTCACCTGCTGCCGCGCCCGGAACCACCTGCCAGCAATAGGACGCCACCACGGCCGGCATCGACCGAGAAGCCGATGGCGGCGGAGACGCCGACAGCACACGTGGGAAAGCACCCATCAGGAGAGCGTTCGCCTCACCCCGAAGCGACGCCGCTGAAGGTCAGCCACGACGCCAAGCATCCCTCCGCCCAGACCCACCGTGATGCCCACAATGCCGCCGATGAGCCCGAGAGTGGTCACCGCCATGGAGCCCCTGGCCGTCTCCAGGGAGAGTACCGCAAATACGAGTAGTATGGAAGGGAGAAGACAGTGCATGGCGAATACCGCGCGCACGCGAACTTTTCGCAGGGCTTCCCACTCCCGTTCCTGGCGTGCCGGATCCGGACCCCGGATGATCTGGGGTGCACTGACCTCTGCCGCCAGCCACCAGCGGTACAGTACAAGCTCACCCAAGGCGAGCAGAGTCAACACAGAGGCGAGTGCGAGGCCACCAGGGGGAATCGGCACAGCAAGGAGGCGCCAGGCAAGAGCCGCCAGCCCCACAGACACGATCATCAAGGGAAACCTCAGGATCGATTTGGGAAGGTAGTCCCTAACGGCGCGGGTGCGAAGGCTGGCGGAACGTGGCCCCTCCGCTGAGGGGGTCCTGCCCGCTTTCAGCAGGCTATCCTGGGCCCGCACCAGGGGCATGGCCATTCCCCACCATAGGCCATGAAAGCCTGCCAGTGCTACCAGCAATGCCAAGGTGTTTCCTGGCACAACATCTCGAGGTATCAGAGCCCACCCGACGACGTAGGCGAGGGAAATGAACATTGAGACTGCCAGCAGCTTCCCGATTCTCCGATGGCCTTCGATGTGGGTCCCAAGGGATCGGGCCTCTCTGCGGGCCGAAGAAAGCATGAGCCACGCCATCAGCGGGACGGAAAGGACCGCTATCACCGGGAACAGGATTTCGAAAGCTCTCATCTTGGGCTCCCTCCTCTTTGAGTCTCAAGCTCACGGCTCAGCAATGCTCTAAGTTCGTCCGCGTCTATCCCGGCCCTTGGCGACTGCGCCACCGCTTCGCGCAGGCTGGCCAGGACCATGGTTCTCGCTTCTCTGCGCGCGGCAGCGGACCAGTCGGTCTTTTGCCGTACAATCGCCCGTCTTCCCCGCACGACATGGACGAAGCCTTCATCGGCCATGTGGCGATAGGCACGGGCCACCGTGTTCCAGTGTACGCCCAGGTCACCCGCGAGCTGCCGCGCCGACGGTAATGGCTGCCCAGGGCTCACGGCACCAGTCACCACAGCCTCCTTGAGAGACTGCACCAACTGATCCACGACAGTCGTGGGGCTACTGAGATCAATCGTAATCATGGTCGCAGTGTACAGTACAATGATACAGTTGTCAAGACGTTTGTTCAATGTGTGATACTCATGGCCGATGAAGAATCCCCCTGCGTAATGTCAGCCCGATCTCTGGCCGCCCGCCGGTCGCGCGAGTACGGGGGTTGCGCTCCGTCGGCGATAGAGGCTATCTATTCCACCCTTGGTGCGCTCGAATTGGTCCAGGGATGAGGTGGCGGCAGTGGTTTCTCTGCGGGCAACCCCGCCATAGGCAACGCCCGCGCGTGACCTGGATTCTGCGTCTCAACTCACGGGAGTGTTCCATGCAGACGAGGATCGAATCGATATCGCCGGTCATGCAGGCCCTTCTGGCAACCCTCTTCACGTGGGCTCTTACCGCGGCGGGAGCATGCCTCGTTCTGTTCGCTCGTAGCATCAAGCAGAAACTCATGGATTCGATGCTCGGATTTGCCGCTGGGGTGATGATTGCGGCCAGCTTCTGGTCGCTCTTGGCGCCAGGGATTGCCATGGCTGAGGAGATGGGCATGGTGCCCTGGCTTACCGCGGCTATTGGGTTTCTCGCAGGCGGTGTGTTCATGCGGGTGGTTGACAGGTTTCTACCCCATCTGCACCCCGATATGTTTGCGGCACCGGAAGGCGCCAAGACATCATGGCAGCGAAGCACCCTGCTGGTGCTGGCCATCACACTCCACAATATCCCGGAAGGCCTGGCAGTTGGAGTCGCTTTTGGCGCAGTTGCAGCCGGGCTGCCCTCGGCGACCTTGGGCGGCGCCATCGCGCTGGCGCTGGGAATCGGTCTCCAGAACTTCCCTGAGGGTGCCGCGGTTTCCTTGCCGCTACGCCGTGAAGGGATGAGCATCAAGAAGAGTCTGTTCCTTGGGCAGCTCTCAGGAGCAGTGGAGCCGGTGGCCGGCATTATCGGTGCCGTGTTTGTCATGCACATGCAGCAGATTTTGCCCTATGCCCTGTGTTTCGCTGCGGGCGCCATGATCTTCGTCGTGGTCGAGGAACTCATTCCGGAGTCGCAGCGCATCGAGTCGAATATCGACACCGTAACCCTTGCCACCATGGTCGGCTTTACAATAATGATGATTCTCGATGTCGCGCTGGGATAGAGGAGAAACGATGGGGAACGAGTCGGCGCGGGCACCAGTCAATCGGTACTCTGGGCGGTGTCGCCTCAGACCAGGGATCACCTACGATGAGCATTGTGAGGATGGATGGAAGGAAGAGCGGGGCTTGGGAGCTGACTGCTCAGAGCAGACCACACAGAGGTCCTCGCGAAGCGAGGCGAAGTGCGTACCGCCAATGGCTCGCATACGAGCGAACAGGAGGAACCATGCGTTCACTGGGTAGACTTGACCAGTTCTCCCCGGCCCGCGTCCAGGCGACGATGCTTCTTTGGGCATGTCTGATCACGGCAATGATTGCGAGTGCAGCGTATGCCACACCGCCTCTGGAATGGTCGCTGCAGGACGGACGGGATGCCGGTTATCGTTCGGTGGAGGATGTCAATGTCTCGCATGCCATCGCGCCTCGCGTAGACGACCGGTATGTCTTTGCCACGAACTACAATTACCTCTTCGAACTCCGCCAGATCGCCCAGTTTCTTCAGGTGTGGCAGGTGATTGACCCGGCCAGCCCCGACTTCGGCGGTATGATAGAGGCCGAAGCCGGCGCCCTTGCAGACGTGATCCAGACAGATAATACCCTGGAAGCCATCATCGCCTGGTGCCTATATGCCGTTGTCTTCGGCGATACTGCGACCTATGGCGAGAATGTCCGCACTGCATGGGAGTATTGCTGGCGGTACCCGGCCTGGCTCGAAGAGGGTTCGGCTGGTGATGACTATTACCGGAACCACAACTGCGCATGGGGCGCGTGGGCCGCCCTGACCTACGAAGAGGCCTATGGAGATCCCATTCATGCCTCGTACGCCGACACCTGTGCCGCCTACATGATCGATCACCCCATGTCGTTCAACGCCTCAGGAGCCTATCGCTGGATCAACCCGTTCGTCACCGGGTGGATGGCGGGTAATCTGTATTTCTGGGGCGAGACCATCGGCAGCGCTGCAGTGATGGACACGGCGGTCGGCATGGGTAACCGCGTGCGCGAATGGATCGAGGCCGATCCGATCACGAGACTCTCGGAGGAGCGGTGGGCCATGTCCTCGGGCACCGCGGTGTGGGGAGTCTGCAACTCTACCTTTCGGGCCGATCCGGCCCAAGGTACGGCATGGGTCGCTGAATACGGACCCCTGATGGATACGTTCCAGCCGTGGCGCAATGCGCCCGATGACGGCTACGATTGGGACAATGCATGGAACGTGGCATATGCCAATGCCCATCATGCCATGTACCTGCTCAGTGGGGTCGACCAGTACGGCGCCAACTTCCAGGCCTTGACCGATACTCTCCTTTCCTATGACACCGACGATGACGGGGGCATTCCCGCCACTACCATGGACCCGCCCACCGAGGACATGACGTGGGTCTCCTCCTACCTCTGGCTCATGGGAGTGCACAACCTGGCCACGCATTTGCCCGACATCGACGTGGGCGTGTGGCGCCTTTGGGCCGAGGCGGCCCGGCCGCCCTTCCATGTCGGCGATTCCCTCATCGTACACTGCACCTTCGCCAATTTCGGACGCGAGTCGCAGGAAGAAGTCATCGCCGCCATCGTCGTGACGGATCCCACCGGCGGTGAACTTGTTCAGCAATGGAATTGGAGCATGGCGCAAGGTGAGAACATCGAGGTGACGACCACGTGGCCTTTGCCTGTACCGGGGACCTATCAGCTGACCGCGTCCGCCGGATGCCCCGGCGATGAAGACTCTGCGAACGACGAACTGTCGGTATCGGTGGAAGTCGTGCCCGTGGTACAGGTTGCCGGCATCTTGGAGTCGACGCTCACCGGCTTGCCCCTGGGCGGACGAATCACGGCCGCATACCTGCTGGAGGGCCAGGATCCCGCTCCGTATGACACCTGCTGGGCCGGCCCCGACGACGGGCGCTGGGTCCTTGAACTGCCCGAAGGCCAGTACTTCCTCGCGGTGGAACCCCGGCTTCCGTATCCAGAACATGCTGAGACTCTGCTAGTGGCCGGCCCGTCCCTGGCTATTGGCATCACCTTCGACCGTGTCGCTGATATGGTGCTTGTGGATGATGATGACGGGGAGAACATCGAGACCTTCCTCCTCCAATCATGCGACACCTTGGGCCTGGTTTCACGGCATTGGGATCGCGCGACAGATCCTGTACCCTCGACGACCCATCTTCTAGAGTTCCCCACGGTTCCCGTGGTATGGCTCACCGGCGAAGCGACGGCCCTGGCCCTGGAGGCCGGCGAGCAGGATTCCCTCGCGGCATTCCTCCAGGGCGGCGGCATGCTCTTGCTGACCGGCCAGAATGCCGTCGAGTTCTGCGGTGATGGAGTGCTGTTCGAGGAGTGGTTCCCGGTGGCCTTCGCCTCCAACACCTTCGATCACATTCTCGACCTGGATTCATCCGATCCCTTCAATTCCGGCTACGTCCATATCGGCACCGCAGGGTTTGGTTCGGCAAATAACCAGCGTGCACAGGATGTTCTCGCTCTGGTACAAACCCCCGGAGTCGATGCGTTTCCCTTTGCCTCCTACAGCCCCGGGTCGGTAGCCGGTATCTGGTTCGATGGTATGGGCGCTCGGCGTATCCTGCTGGGGTTTGGGCTGGAAGGGGTCGGGCTTCCGAGCCAGCCCCAGGGGTTCATGCCCCGGCACGTGCTCCTGGGCCGGTCTCTGGCTTGGCTGGCCGGTGAGGTCGGGATCTTCGATGCCGACGAGACCCTTCCCCGGCAGCCGGTCTTGTGTGTCGGTCCGAATCCGGCCCGGGATCTGATCACCCTGACGTACTGGTCACCCTCGGTCGCGCGTACCGTACGGTTTCACATCTATGATGCAGGGGGGAGGCGGGTAGCTGCCTGCACCCTGCAGGGTGAATCCCGCACCGTTGTGGCGACCTTCAACACTTCGGGCCTTGCGTCGGGTCACTACCTGTGTCGGGCGGGCACCGCGGCGGCGAGACCCTTGGTTATCCTTCGATAGGAGATTACTCGGCGCAGGCACAGGGTATTTCCTACCGCGAGGCGATAGTATTCGTGGCTGGTCTCTCGTTGCGGTGATTGGGTCATCGTCTGTTTCCTCAACCTGCACTCAATTCTCGCATGTCGCGCCGATGACCTTGTTCGAAGCTCGACATCCTCCCCTCCAGGTGGCGGATGGGTGGGGTGTAGATATCTTGGAAGCCACACCTCATGGTAACCACGCTCGTGGCGCGTGTGCGCCCGGCTGAAGGTATGATTGCCCGACCAAAGGGCAGCATTCTGCGCGATCCTGGAGGAGTGTAATGCCACTACTGGAGAAACTCGGCTCGTTCTACCTCGGCCGTGAATACGACCTGGCCGGCTCGAAACGCCTGGAAACGCCCATCATGTACGACGCCCGGGATATGGTGACCCACGGGGTATGCGTGGGCATGACGGGCTCGGGTAAGACCGGGCTGTGCATTGACCTGCTCGAGGAGGCCGCCATTGACCGTGTACCTGCGATCATTATCGACCCCAAGGGCGACATCGGTAACCTGCTGCTGACCTTCCCGGATCTGAGACCGGAAGATTTCGAGCCCTGGCTAAATGTGGACGATGCGCGGCGCAAGGGCATGACCACAGGCGACTATGCCCGCACCATGGCCCAGACATGGTCCAAGGGCCTGGCGGAGTGGGAGCAGGGCCCTGAGAGAATTCGCCTTCTCAAGAGCAGCGCCGACTTCCGCATCTACACGCCGGGCTCCGAGGCGGGGTTCCCGGTCTCCATTCTGGCCTCCCTCAAGGCGCCTCCCCTGAGGTGGGACGACGATGCCGAGTTGCTGCGGGATCAGATTCAGGGCACGGTGAGCGCCTTGCTCGGACTGGCCGGCATGACGGTCGATCCGCTGCAGAGCCGCGAGCACATCCTGCTCTCCAACATCTTCGAGCATTTCTGGCGACGCAACGAAGACCTCGACATGGCCCGGGTCATCACGGCCATCCAGACGCCCCCCATCCGGCAGTTGGGCGTCTTCGATGTGGACACCTTCTTTCCCCAGAAGGACCGGTTCGGCCTGGCCTTGGCGCTCAACAACATCATCGCGGCGCCCGGATTCCAGTCGTGGCTCAAGGGGGAACCTCTGGATGTGGCATCGCTGCTCTACGATTCCCACGGGAACCCTCGCCACAGCATCTTCTACATCGCGCATCTCAGCGACGCGGAGAGGATGTTCTTCGTTACGCTGCTTCTGGAGCAGATGGTAACCTGGGTGCGCACTCAGGCGGGCACCACCAGCCTCCGGGCACTGCTGTACTTCGACGAGGTGTTCGGCTTCCTCCCACCGACAGCCATGCCGCCCTCGAAACGCCCAATCCTAACCTTGCTCAAGCAGGCCCGGGCATTCGGGTTGGGAGTACTGCTCTGTACGCAAAACCCGATGGATTTGGACTACAAGGCCATGAGCAATGCTGGCACGTGGTTCATCGGCAAACTGCAGACAGATCGCGACAAGGCCCGGATGCTGGATGGGCTGGAATCGGTCAGCGCTGAAGGGGGAACACGGCCCGACCGTGCAACTCTCGACCGGCTCATCTCCGGTCTGGGTTCCCGGAAGTTCCTGCTCCACAACGTACACCAACCGGATCCGGTGGTATTCGAGACTCGATGGGCCATGAGCTACCTCAGGGGGCCGATCACGCGCAACCAGGTGCGCGACCTCATGGCGCCGCTGAAAACCCAAAATCCGGACCCTGTGGCAGCCCCCGCTTTGGGCATGGCCGGGATGACCGCCCCCGGATCGGTGCAGGCGGCGCCATCTGTCGGCGTTTCCGTCCCGGCTTCGGCGGCGGCCTTGGCTGACCACGGCCGGACAGCCTACACCACGAATCCGCCGGTGCTGAGCAAGGTGCCCACGGTGTTTCTGCCCCTGCGCGTGAGCGCGACCCATGCCGCCGGCCTCTCACCTGGTGTCGTGCCTGCGCAGGCCTCCGGCGCGTTGGTGTACGATCCGTATCTCGTGGTGCTCGCGTCCGTCGGGTTTGTTGATTCCAAGGCCCTGCTGAACGCGACGCAGCAGGTCGGCGTGCTTCTCGCGGGGGAGGATCTGGTCCCCATCGTGCAGTGGCCGAACGCCGAACTGGTAGAGCTGGAAGCCTCGGGGCTCGCCACGCAACCTGAACCCGGCGCGTTGTTCTGCCCGGTTCCCTCGCCGCTGTCCACTGCCGCGGGAGTCAAAGCCCTGGAGCGAACTGCCGCCGAGTATCTGGCCCGGGAGCAGGCCATCGAGCTGTGGCACAGCCCGACATTGAAACTGTACGCCCAGCCCGGCGAGACAGAAGCGCAGTTTCGAATCAGAGTTGGGCAGATCGCCCGGGAGCAACGTGATACCGAGGTTGAAAAGCTCCGGAGTGGCGCCGAGACGCAGATCCAGCGTCTGGAGGCCCAGCGGGAGCGTTTAGGACGAAGTCTGGCCCAGGATCGCGAGCGGCTCTCTGGGCGACGGAGCGAGGAACTGGTCTCAGCAGGTGAGACCGTGCTCGGCATGCTGGGGCTATTTGGGAAGCGGCGCAGGCCCGCGCTGACCCGGGTAGCTACGAAGCGCAGAATGACCAGTACCGCCAAGGCTGCCGTGGAGGAGTCTGAGCAGGCGATCCGCCGACTGCGTCAGGATATCGACGACCTCCAGCGCACGCTGCAGGATCAAGCCGACGATGTGGCCCGGAAATGGAGCGACGCGTCGAACCTGATCGAGACCTATGTGGTCAGGCCCAAGAAGACCAATGTGCGGATCACTTTGGCCGCATTGGCATGGGTTCCCTCCTGGGAGTTTTCGGGCGCTCAGGGCGCGACGCAGCGAGTTCCTGGGTGGCGGTGACGGGAGAGGCAGGGCTTTACGCGGCGTGTACGGCTGTCCCGCCTCCAGAGGAGTATGCGGGGTTCAGGGTTCATTCGGGCCTCTGAGAGCGCGGGGCGCACTCAGACTTCTCAAGGGTGAGAGTACGCCCCGCAGCGGTTACTGAAGCAGCTTGAACACGATCACTGCAACGGCGATGACGGCTATCACGAAGAACACGATCTTCGTCTTCGACCACGGACGCTCGCCTTGGACGGCCCCTGTTCGACCGTTGACGATGAACCGGTAGACCTTGTTCCGATAGCGATACGCGCTGATCCAAAGAGGCAGGAGGATGTGCTTGTAGGTGATGTTGTCATAGCGGGTCTTCACCGCGTGGATGCGCTGATGATCGCCGCCGATGTCGCGACAGATTGATGACCTGATCGTCCGATCCATGATGCCCTTGGCGAGGTCAAACCCTCCTTGGAGATCAACCTGATACGCCTCCGCGCCGAACCCACTCAGATACTCGTCGCGGTAGGGAACAAGGCTCTTTAGATCCCACGGTTCCAGGCGTTCGGTCTTGGAACGAGGCAGGGAATTGCTGGCCAGCACCAGCACGTCGTCAAAGTCATTCCGAACGACGCCGCTGGCCGGTCTCCACCTGATCTTCACAACCTGACGGGTTCTGGTTATTAGCCGTCCCTGAGTGTCCTTGGTTTGGTATGTCTCGCTCACCGTGTAGTTGTCGCCGCGCTCACCGGTGTACTGACTCGTCGTGTTGGTGTCGTATGTCCAGTAGGGGATGTACATACCCTTCAGGGAGTCCGATGCCCGCGCGAAGGACTTAAGAGTACCGGGGGCGAACCACAGTTTCTTGAGCCAGGCGCGGAAACGGCCCCATGCCTCGTTCTGGGTGACCTTGAAAGGCAGGAGCGCCCGTGGTTTGAGGAATCGATGGGGCTGTGCCTTCACCATGAATTGGGTGCCGCAGAACGGGCAGTGACTCAGTGTCGTATGCGACTCAACGGTGGAAGTTGCTCCGCATGCGGTGCAGGTTGCCGTGGTGGCTTCCATGGTCTCCTCGCTGGCGGATGCCTCTGCCAGGTAGGCATGGAAGTCTAGCTCAAAGATTTCCTCGGCTGACTCCGGTATCTGGTTGTCGGCCCCGCAGTAGGGGCACTTCAGTACGCCGGCGCCGGGGGCGAACTCAAGCCTTGCGCCGCAAGACTTGCAGGGAAAGATCGTGGCAGACAAGGGAGCCCTGCGGGTTCAGTCGATGGGCGGGGGAACCGGTGGTGGAACCTGAGAGAAGAGATTCGCAAGCTCCGGAATCTGGCCCGCGGGCGTCCAGTTGGCCATGCCCTGCTTCCACACCAAGGTCTCCAAGGTCAAGGAGCCATTGAGTACCTGCTGCTGCAGGGCAGCCGTATCAAAGGGGCCGGTCTGAGTCCCGCCAACGGCCACGAAGAACTGCACGGGGGTTGGGACTGGGGGGGGTGTCGCGGGCTGCTGGCTTTGCTGCGCTGCCTGTGCCATCTGGCCGGCCATGGCGAATCCCATCCCTAGGCCGACTCCGCTGGCGGCGACGCCTCCCGGGTTGGACGCCGCATCGCGGATGGCTCCGGCGGTTTCATACTGCGTGTATGCCTGCAGGTTGCCGACGGCTCTGACCGCACCGCCTTTGTCGATGGCCTTCTCGACCTCCTCGGGAAGCCCGATGTCCTGTACCTGGACCTCGGGAAGATCCAGGCCGTACTTGGCAAAGTCAGGTGCGATGCGATCCCGCAACATCGTGCCCATGAGCATGACCTTGCCTTCGAGATCGATGATGGGGATCCCGAGTTCCGGCATGACCTCTTTGATGCGCATGCCGATTTTGCCCCGGAGATTCGCCTCGATGCCTTCGAGAGTGAACGTGCCGTCGGTGCCGACGATTTCTCGCAGGAACACGCCCGGTTCCTTGACCCTGATTGAATAAAGACCAAAGGCAGTGACGCGGACTGCGCCGAACTCCGGATCCCGCATGGTGCAGGGACCGGGCGTCCCCCACTTGAGGGAGGTGAACTGGCGGGTACTCACGAAGTATACCTCGGCCTTGAACGGGCTGTTGAATCCATACTTCCAGCCCTTGAGCGTTGTGAGAATCGGCATGTTCTGCGTATACAGGGTATAGGTGCCGGGATGGTAGATGTCGGCCAGGTATCCTTCATTGATGAAGACCGCGGCCTGGCCCTCCCGGACCACGAGCTTGGCGCCGTACTTGATCTCATTGCCGTACCGTTCGAAGCGGTAGACCAAGGTGTTTCCGGTGTCATCGAGCCATTCGATGATGTCAACGAATTGGCTGCGGAGTTTGCCGATGAGACCCATTGAAATCCTCCTGGGTGACATGTAGGACTGTGCAAGAAAACAGCACACGGATGAGCAAGATACGCGCTTGATCCCGAGGTTCAAGCCGAGAGTGGAAGGGAGGCTGTGCGCGACTTCCCGGCGTGCGTCTCGGGGCACCGAATCCCCGGATCCCGAACCCGAAACGGACGAAGGGTGCGCAGGGAACGAAGTGAAACGCTGAGGGAATGTAGAGGTTACGGGCCGGGTGAGACTGGGAGCAGACGGCTGACAGCCACCAGTAGCGCCGGGCTGAATGCACCCCATGGACTGCATACTGCTTCGCGCAGCGAGACCCGCGAACCTAGCCCTGGGGAGGCCGGGGGAGGCCAGTCGACAGCGCGCGTTTGAGGATCTTGCCGCTTGGGGTCTTTGGGAGCGAGGGCAGCAAAATGATCCGCGGCACTTTGAAGGGCTCCAGGCGCTCCCGGCAGAAAGCCCTGAGCACCTGTGCGGTAATGGTCTCGCCCGGCGCGCATGCCACGAAGGCAAGGAGCCGGTCCTGGCCGTTTTCCGGGACCACCGCAGCTTCGGCAACCTTGGGATGGGCCAGGAGGGTCTGCTCGATCTCGGAGGGGAATACCTTGAGGGCTTTGACTTTGATCATTTCGTCCGTGCGGCCCCGGAAGAAGTAAAACCCCTGAGTGTCGCAGGTGAACACATCGCCTGAATGATACCACCCATCGCGAAACGCCAGGGCGGTCTCATCAGGCAAACGGAAATACTCCCTGGCCAAAGATGGCCCTCTCAAGAGCAGTTCACCCTCCTGGTCAGAGTCGGAGGGGTCGTCCGATGTCAGTTGCGACCGGAATCCCGGGCACAGTTTCCCCACTGAACCCTGGATTCGGCATTGACCTGAAGGAGAGGCTACGGCAATCCCTCCCGCCTCGGTACATCCCCAGACAGGGGTCAGCGGGATTCCCAGCCTGGATCTGTATCGCTCGATCAGCGGTTCCGGCGTTACCGCGCCGCCGGATTCCAGCAGTCGGAGGGTGGCGAATCTCGGATCGTCGATTCGTCGTGACAGGAGGCTGTACACCGTAGGAACGGCCATGATGCAGGTCACCCCGTGCCGCGCGACCGCCTCAGCGATGGTGGAGGGGCGCAGACTGTCCACACACACCAGCATGCCGCCCAGCACAGCAGCCCGGGCGACGGTTTCATGCGGGTGGGCAAAGGCGGCAAAGAGGGACAGATGCCGGTCGTGGGGTTGTAGCCCCAGTGCCTGAATCGCACTGAGGGAAATGGAGTGAATGCTCCCGTGGGTACGGGGCACGCCTTTGGGCATCCCGGTGGATCCCGAGGTGAAATCGACATAGCAGGTGTCGTCCGGCTCGAAATCCGGTGCCGGCAGCGTTGCTTTGGTTCGCTCCCTTGATGTCCACGGCTCTGTGTCCCCGCCGGCAGGCGCCATGATCCAGCGCTCTGACGGGGGCAGGATCCGACGGTAGCGAACCAGGAGATGCGCCGATGCTTCGTCTGCAATGATCCAGTCGGGATTGATGTAGGTGATAAGGGCGCTCAGCGACTGCGGCGACAGCCACTTGTTGGCTGGGGCCAGCACGACCTTGGCCCACGATGCCGCCAGCAAGGCCAAGACAGCGTCTCTCCGGGTGCTCAGCAGGCTCAAGACGAGATCTTTCGGGTGCATACCGAGGCCCAGGAATCCCGCAGCCCGGCGCGCCGAATCCTCGGCGCATGCAGAGTAGGTCGTGACGCCATCGGCCCATGCGAGAAATGGAGCGTCGGGCGTCCGAGCAGCCCGGTCGGCGATGATGGCCGGCAGAGAAGCGTAGTGTGCACAGGGGTCCACGGGCCCTTCCTGGTTACGGAGTATCGGCACGAGTCGCACAGAGTAGTGGAAAATCGGAGGATACACCCCTAACATAGAGCGGGCGCGTATCTGTGTGCAAGAGGAGTGTGGTAGCAGCCCGGCCATGGAACCATTCCGTTCCATCGGTGTAAGAGGCGTGAAGAACCGCTGCATCGCCGCCGGTGGTGTGACTCACCGGCCTACCCACGCGTCGAGCAACCGCTTGAGAATCGCCTTCGTGAACCCCGGAATGTCATGGCCGCGGGTGTGCGAGGGCTCTTCGCAGTATGGAGGTGCCTCTGCGATGATAGAAGTCAGCAATGTGACGAAGCGATTCGGCCCCACCGTGGCCGTTCGCAACGTGAGCTTCTCTGTTCCAAGGGGCGAGGTGCTTGGGCTCCTCGGTCCCAATGGCGCGGGGAAGACCACGACCATGCGCATCCTCACCTGCTATATGCCCGCCGATGAGGGAACCGCGCGGGTCGCCGGGTTTGACGTGCATGCAGACCCGCTGGAGGTGCGCAAGCGCATCGGGTATCTGCCCGAGAACGCGCCGCTCTACAAGGAGATGTACGCCCTCTCGTTTCTTGACTTCCTCTCCAGGGTTCGGGGGATACCTCAGTCCCGGCGTAAAGCTCAGATTGACCGCGTGATCCAGACGTGTGGCCTTGAGGGAGTGCTGCACAAGCGAATCGGCGAGATGTCCAAAGGGTATCAGCAGCGGGTCGGCCTCGCCCAGACTCTTATTCATGAGCCGGAGGTGCTCATCCTCGATGAGCCCACCACCGGTCTCGATCCTAATCAGATAAAGGAAATACGGATGCTGATCCAGGAGATCGGCCGCGAGAAGACCATCATCCTCTCGACCCACATCCTTCCCGAGGTGCAGGCGACCTGCAATCGGGTGCTCATCATGCGCAATGCCGAGCTGGTGGCCGACGGATCACCGCAGGAACTCTCGCGGCGGGCGGCCGGGAACGAACTGGTGGCGGTCGAAGCCCGAGGATCTGAGGACGAGATCCGTCAGGGGCTTGCGGCGGTTCCAGGCGTCAAAGCCGTCACCTTGGTGCATACTGAAGGCCCGTTCTCGCGGTTTGAACTCATGACGGCCGACGGTAAGGCTGCGGCGGAAGCTGTGTTTGACGCCGCGGTGCGGTCCGGGTGGACACTGCGGGAGCTGAAGGCTGAGGCGGTCAGCCTGGAGCAGGTCTTCTATGAACTCACCATCGGAGAGAAGGAGGACCAATGAGGAACACCATCGCGATCGCCCGCCGGGAGTTCCAGGGCTACTTCACCTCCCTTATCGCCTACGTTTTTCTGGTGATCTACTTGCTGCTTACGAGCTGGCTGTTCTTCCGGGTGTTCTTCCTGAACGGCCAGGCCTCGATGAGGCTTATGTTTGACATTCTGCCCTGGGTGTTCCTGTTCTTCGTTCCCGCGGTCACGATGAGGCTGTGGGCGGAAGAGAAGAAGGTCGGCACCATGGAATTGCTGATGACGCTTCCCGTGAAGGATTCGGAGGCGGTCTTGGGCAAGTTTCTGGGTGCGCTGGGATTGCTGGTTCTGGCCTTGGCGCTGACCTTTCCAATCCCGGTGATCGTGGCGAGTCTCGGGAATCTTGACTTTGGGCCTGTAGTCGGAGGCTATGTCGCGGCGATCCTGATGGGCGCAGCCTATCTGGCCATCGGCGTGTTTGTTTCGAGCCTGACGCAGAACCAGATCGTCGCGTTCATCCTCGGCGTAGTCATTATCTTCGGCCTGTACATGATCGGGTCCGACATCGTGCTGTACTCGGTGCCGGCCAGGGTCGCGTCAGTGCTCGAGTACATGAGCCTTGGCACCCATTTCGAGAGCATCGGTCGCGGTGTGATCGACAGCCGGGATGTGATCTACTACCTCTCAGTCATCGGATTCTTCCTCTACCTGAACGTGCGCTCGATAGAAAGCCGGAAGTGGAGGTAGATCATGGTCGCACGAAACGTTCGCTCCGGTTCCACCATCGTCGCGCTCTCAGTGCTTCTTCTCCTTATCATCGCGGTCGTCAACCTGATCGCCGACAGGGTCTTCACTCGCCTTGATCTCACAGAGAACAGGGAATACACGATCAGCAGCTCGACGAAGAAGCTGCTTAGGAACCTCGACGATGTTGTCAACATCAAGGTCTACTTCTCCAAAGACCTTCCCTCCTACATGGCAAGCCTCCCCAAGAGCGTGCGGGATCTGACGGACGAGTTCTCCGCCTTCGGCCGGGGGAAGGTTCGGGTGCAGTGGGAAGACCCCGATGCCTCCCCTGAACAGGCAAACAAACTTCGCTCCATGGGAATCCCTCAGGTACAGCTTGACGTGATTCAGAAAGACAAGCGTGAAGTTGCCAATGTCTACCTCGGCATGGCGGTGCTCTACGAGGATCGCCACGAAGTGCTGCCCGTGGTGCAAGGTCCATGGGGTCTAGAGTATGAGCTGGTCGCGGCGATCCTGAAGGTCACGCGAACGGAGAACCCCAAGGTCGGCATTGTCTCCCGCTACGGCCAGCAGGATCTGGATGCCCGCTACTCGGAGATGCTGCGAGCGCTCAGAAAGCAGTACGATGTGGAGGTGCTCGATCTCGAGGGCGGTGCTAAGGCGATTGCCGACGACCTCACCACGCTTGTTCTTCTGGGGCCGAAAGACCTGTCGGATCTCGAGAAGTACCGCATCGACCAGTTCATCATGCGCGGAGGCAAGATCCTGGCCATGCTTGATGCTCTGGAGTTGGAGGGTGGTGTGCTGCAGGGTTCGCGCATGTCCTCGGGCATGGAGGACATGGTGGCCCGGTACGGGATCAGATGTAACAACGACCTGGTGGTTGACCCGGTGTCGGCCACGGCTTCGTTCGCCAGCGGCTTCTTCCGCTTCATGTCCAACTACTATCTCTGGCCCAAGGTCATCCAGCAGGGGTTCAACCGCGAGCACCCTGTCATCAGCAAGCTGGAATCCATGTCGCTGCCGTGGACGCGGTCATTCGAGGCCGTGAGCAATCCTCCGGATTCGGTGGAGGTCACGCTTCTCGCCAGTTCTTCGGCCAATAGCTGGACCACCACCGATTTCACCAATCTGAATCCCCAACAGCAGTGGAATCCGAAACCAGAGGATCTCCGGCCTCGGGGGCTCGCCTACGCGGTGACCGGCGTCATCCCCAGCTTCTTTGCTGGCCGGCCTGTCCCTGCGCCGGCCGACAGTGGCGCGGCGCCCGTTGACGATGCAGAGCGAAGGGACTCCAGCCTGCCCACGCAGATCATCGTTTTAGGTTCGACATACTTCTGCATCGACCAGCAGTTGCCGGGCAACATGACGTTCTTGCTCAACTCGGTTGACTGGATGTCACTGGGTGATGAACTGATCGGTATCAGGAGTCGTCAATCCACCGACCGGCCGCTGAAGGCCGTCTCGGAAGGCACCAAGCGCCTGGTCCGCATTCTGGGCATCGCGCTTGTCCCGGTGCTCATCGTGATTGTGGGGTTTGCGCGGTGGCTGGCGGGGAGCCGTGTCCGGAAGCTGGCTGAGACCGAGACAGGGGGAGTGCAATGAAAAGCAAGGAATTCACCGTTCTGATCGCTACGTTGGCTGTGCTGGTAATCCTCCTCTTGTTGTTCGCGAATCCGTTCAAGCAGCCGGGCGCACACACGACCAAAGGAGCGCCGCTCTTCCCTGCGCTCTTGGCCAAGGAGCCTGCCCGGATCGAGGTGGACGGTGCCAACGATGTGGCCGTATGGAAGCACGACGACGAGTGGCTCGTTGCGGGAGACACCGAGGAAGAGGTATTTCCCGCCGACACTGCCGGAGTGTACCGGGCGATTCGGGCCGCCCAGGCAGCACTCACCAAGGACCTGGTCTCGGATAACCCGGAGAAACAGGCCCTGTTCGAAGTGGATTCATCCGGTGCCATGGTAAGGATTCTGGCTTCAGACAGCACCGTTCTGGCCGATTTCGTCATCGGAAAGAGCGGCAGTGACTATGCGACCAACTATGTGCGACCGCAGGGCCGTAATGGCGTCTATCTCGTGGGAGACCGCATCAAGAGCCAATTTGACCGTGCGGGCCGCGGGCTCCGCGACATGTTTCTCTTTAAGATGCCCAAAGAGGATATCGCGCGGATCGATCTTACCCACGCTGATACCCTCATTTCCCTGCAGGCCGGCGAAAACGGCAACTGGGAAATGGTGGCGCCCCGCCAGGGGATGGTGAAGAAAGACCTGGCCGTACGCATCGTGAACACGCTGGCCAACTTCCGAGCCGACGATGTTGTTGGCAGAGAGAGCAATGACAAGGGGTTTGAAAGCCCCTTCATCCGGGTTGGCGTCGTGGTGAGGGACGGCACTGATCACACGATCCTCGTTGGGGACACCACCGCCGTAGAGGGACGGCGATTTGCGCGCGTGGAAGGCCGGGCATGGGTCTATGAGATCGGCGCATACCGTATCGAGACTCTGACGAAGCCTGTGGACGAGATGCTGGAACCGCCTCCGGATCCGAGCGATTCGCTGGCTGTTTCGGAACCCGCCTCGTTTCCCATGACCCTGCCTGACTGATCGTCGGTCGATTCAGTTAGTCTTAGAGCCCCCGGAGGTGCCGCCTCCGGGGGCTCTGTGTTCCGGCTCCTCACCGTGCCCGCAGTCTTGGCCTCCGCGACTGCGCCCTGGCGGACATCAGCCATCATGATCACCAGAGCGAGCGAGCTCCCGGATAGGCGAGAATTCGTCTGTCGGAAGTGAGGATGGTCGCGTTCTCGTCTTGAGCCGTCGCCACGATGATCCAGTCGGCAGGATCATCATGAAAGGGTGCGGGAAGCACCGTTGCATGGTAGGCGATCCGGGGCGTCAGCGGAACGAGGCGGAGCTTGGCCATCTCCAGAGCGATACGCATCCATTCCTCAGGCTCACACGAGATGACAAGTCGCTTCTTCTCGAGGAGTTTGAAGAACTACCAGGGTGAGATCGCGGAAAGGAGGAGTTCCGAGTACTCCGCCGGGTTCCCGATCAAGGACCTCACGCGATGGCTGAGACTCTGCGGCCGCTGATTCCACCAGATCCACACGTGCGTATCCATGAGGTAGGTCACTGGGCAGCCTCCCAACTGCCTGGTCCCAGCGGCGTCACGATATCGATCTCCCTGACCAAGGCATCCGCCAGCCTCCCCGGGACAGGGTACCCCGTGTCGCCGGCATAGGGAACGACTCGGGCTATCGGCTTGCGCCGCTTCGTGATGACAAGCTCTTCACGGGTCTCGGCGACCTCCTCGATGACCCGCAGAGCGTGAGTCCTAAACTTGCTGATCGCCATGGTCTTCACCGCTGCCTCCTGGATGGCCTCGGGGGAGGCGGCCAGCGACTACTTTGGCCTTTCGGTGGCGACGGCGGGGGACGTAGATGGAGACGGCTACTCGGACGTGGTGGTCGGAGCCTACGGGAACGCGAGTAATACCGGGAGGGCATACCTGTACGGCGGCAATGACGGTGACGACCTGGGTGTGCTCCCCCGCCAGTGGAGGATCGACCTACTCACCCCAGTGGTCCCGGCCCTGAAGACCGGGTCGCAGACCGAGGCGAGCTAGGGGCTTCTGGCCAGGACGTTCTTTGGACGCAGCGATGTCAGGGCTCAGTTCGAGGTCAAGCCTCTGGGCACGCCCTTTGACGGGACGGGCCTGGTGACCACTGACTGGGCCGACGCAGGCACCGCGGATGCCGCAGTGAGCCAGGTTGTCGGAGGGCTGAGCAACGGCACTATGTACGCGTGGCGGGCGTGGGTCGGATACCGCATGAGCGACTGCGCGCCGCAGCCGCCTGGCCGTTGGATCTATCAGCCGTACAAGGGCGGGCTGGGCGAGGCTGACTTCCAGGTCGGGGGCTACGACCCGCCTGGTGCGCCAACGCTGCACATCACGACGCTGAGCCCGAGGGGGGACGGTCTCTTGACGGTACCCGGTAATACGCGTGGTTGAGCCCCGCGAGGACTCGTGGCGGCCGAGAATAGTACGTCATCGATGATGGAAGGGAGTCGCATCATGTCGATCCAGCTTCATGTGCGCGTCCTCACATTGCTGGAGCAGAATGAACTGGCCATGGCGGAGCTTTACCGGCAGTGCGCCACGCACGTCGTGGAACACGCCGGATTCTGGAATGACTTGGTCACTGAGGAACAAACTCACGCACTTATGTTCCAGGTGATGCGGTCGCTGGTGGAAGAGGGGGACATCGACTTGAGTCACCGCGAATCCTGGGAAAATGTGGCGGCAATGGCGGAGGCCGTAAAGAGGGAGATCGATGCCATCAAGGGACAGACGCTCTCTGCGTTGGAAGCGCTCAGATTCGCTGACGCCATGGAGCAGAACTTCACCGAGAGCAGAGCGTTCCTCGTGTATCCCAATGATCCTCCGGAGCTGGTGAGACTGCTGTCGTCAGTCGCGAATGACAGCAGACGCCACGCGGACAGGATCCGCGAGCTGGCGTTGCGCATCGAGGAGGAGTCGGCCATCGGCTGAAGGGATCTCGTCTCCTTCGCCGCAGGGCATTCGGTTTCCCGAGTCTCATGGCATTGCCTACGACGAGGCGGCTCTCAGTAGTCTTTCGTGAGAGAGATCTCCACCGAGGAATCTCCGCTGTCGCCGACCCAGGTCTTCAGGCGGAGGATCTCCGATATCAGGTACTCCAAAGTGAGGTAGGTAGGGCTGTCGCCCGATAGGTCGCGCTCGTAGCCGACCAGCAAGCGAGGACTGAGGTACTTGCCCACGGTCAATGCATCGGCCGAGCCCGAAGCCTGCCCTTCACCGAACTTCACCAGATCCAGACCCAGGGTCTTCGACACCATCGCCTGCAGTTCGCCGACTCCCCGCAGCGAGGCGATCTGGGTGAGCCGCTCCCGGATGAGATCGACCTGGCCGCTGCTGAGCTGGTCTGTGGGGCGGCCCAGAATGAGATACGAGACAATCTCGGCTTCCGGCAATTCCGGCTCTGAACTGAGTTCGATCTCCGGCTCGCTCAGGGTCCCGCTCATGGCGATCTGGAAGGTGGCATCGGCGACCCTTGACCGAACGAGAATGTCCAGCACAGGATCAGGGGGATGCTTGCCGTAGAAGACCAAAGAGCCGCGCTCCAGCGTGAAGGTTCTCCCCAGGTAGTCCAGGCGACCCTGCACGGTTCTGAGAGTGCCGGTGATCACCGGGGCCGTGGTGTAGGCAAGACGGAGTTCCCCCGCAACCTCGATATTCAGGCCCTGCCCCCGGACCCAGAGACCACCCGGTACCGACAGCTCGATATCCACATCGGGTTCAATTACTGGGGGAGGCGACCCCGATACGCCTCGACCCTTGGGCGCCCTGTGGGCGTACTGAGGCGCCGAGCCGAATGGGGCAGAGGGAAGAGACCACAACATGGCCTCTCCTTCGACATCGTGCACGACTCGCGGCGCCTCAGGGAGCATGATGACGCCGTTGAGCACCGAAACCTCACCCCTGGCCGACGGCTTCGCCAGGGATCCTCCGATGATCAGGTCTATGTCTGCGGTGACTCTTGAACCGTTGGGCAGGCTCACCTCGGCCTGTCGGGCTGTGACAGATCCCTTCAACGCCGGGAGGGCGGCAGGACCGCTGAGTTGGAGATCGACGGCACAGGTGCCTTTCAGTTTCGTTCTGTCGGGAAGGTAGCCATCGCTCATGTTCAGGGGAAACCGGGGTGCGCGAAGGGTCAGATTCACCTCGCTGGTGTCAGGCCAGAGGATGTAGGGTGCGGCCACAGAGTGATGGAGGGCTGTCTGGCCTGTTGCCGTCACGAGCGTGTCCCGGCCGGCAACGGCCAAAAGCATGACGTCGACGGATCCGACCGTCCATGCGGCCCGCCCCACCACGCGGTCTGCCTCGGTGCCGAGTGAGTTTGGCGTGAGACTGCCTCGGAGGATCAGCTTTCGCGCCGGCTCTTTCTTGTGGCCGGGAAGCGAGAGAAGGCCGTCAAGCTCGCCCCGCGGGGCAGCCATCGTACCGCCCACCACCATGGTGCCGTGGAACACCGCGGGGGGGCCGGCGGCGAGGGAGCCTCCCAAGGGGATCACGAGGCTCTCGGCAGCGACCTCGGCATGAATCGGCCCATCAGCCCAGAGAATTGCCACAGGCCACAGGGCGATGCGCAAAGGTGCGGTCATGACGCCGGTGAGGGCGACTCTACCGGATGAGTCGCTGACGGACAGATTGGCCGCGATGCCTTCGCGCCCGGCGTGGGCGACTCCCCATGCCGTGGTGGCGCCCGCGGGCAGCGTCATATCCGAGACCCGCCAGGTAGCCACCAACGTGTCGACCCCCACGCCCTGGAGCCGTGCCTCGATCTTTGCTCCCTGAAGTTCGGGCGGTATGGGGAGGGTATGCGCGTCGGGGGGGAGACGGGCGCTTAACTGGGCAGCGAAGTCCGATCCATCAGGCGAGAGGGTGCCGTCGGCGCGGAGTGAACCAAATTCACCGGTCATGGAGAGGCCATCGATGCGCAGGCGCGTATGCACAGGGTCGTAGGAGACGGTGAACGGTGCAGAGGCTTCCAGGGCCTCTCCCTTGTGCCACAAGCCCAGGGAATCGACCTGTATGCGCAGGATCTCGTCTAGCACGGGAACGGTTAGCCGGGTCATGGCCCCCATGCCGTCTCCCTCCGCTCTCAGGGTCAGCGTGCCGGGCAGCGGCGCTGGGCCACCATCGGCTGCGTAGTGCGCGCGTATGTCGGTCAGTTCGAGGGCCATGCCCTGCAGGCCCTGGGGCGCTCTGAGGGCCACCTCCAGCCCGCCGGGCCACCATGATGCCTCAGCTTCCACCGAAGGCGCCACAATGCCCCCGGCACCGACAGATCCAAAGGTCGTCGCATGGAGCTTCCAGTCACCTTCATCGAATTCATACCGTGCGCGGGCCGTGAGCCCGCCGTCGAAATCTGGTGGCAGAGACGGAAGCACACCGCGGAGCGCCGCGAGATGGTCGAACGAGGCGGACAGTTCCGCTCTGCTCTGTGATGGGCCCACTGTGCCGGAACCGCCCATGCGGCCAAGGAAGAAGGCAACGTCAACCGTATCCACGGTGACCAGATGCCCGTCCACACAAAACTGCGCCACAGCGCTGTCGATCCATCCGGCAGCAGCCAGCCGGGCATGGCCGGCGATCCGGGACAGCGAGTCAACGAGAGCGGAGAATTCACCCTCAATGGGGCCCAGATCCGCGAGGCGGGCCTCAGGCCCAAACGCGGCGCACTGTGCGGGGCCGGGCAGGCGCATGGTCCCGTGGATGCGGTGTACAACCGGTCTATCAGGCGCGAAGTCGGCCTGGATTTCGATGAAGAAGGGAGCCCCCTCCTTCCACGCGGCAGCCACCCGCACTGCATCGTGGGGCTTAGAGCCCGCTGCGACAATCGCAGGCAGGCGCGGCCATTCCGCCCGAGCTTTGAGGGAGTTTTCGGTTCCGGGGCCAATCGAGCCGGCAAGGGCGATGTTCCCCTCGTCACCGACCAGCCTCACGCCGGCAAGATGCAGGGCCTTGCCGTTGAGATCGAAATCGATCGCCCCGTCACGCTCCAATGTCGTCGAGTCAGCCTCGGTCGTGGCGAGATGGATGGGTTCGAGCCGGGCGGTGACCGTGTCGCCGTCAACATCGATGTGACCCCGGGCACGCAGATAGTGGCCGGTGCCCAATCCGTGGAGAGTGAACACCACTGGCTCGGCAAGAAGCGCGGGAGTGGCGAGATCCAGTACCAATGAATCGACCTGCATACCGCCTGACCCGCCTCCGGCGCTGAGGCGGCCGTGGAGGGCCGGCGAACTGATTGGGCCGTCGGCGCTCAGGGAGAGGCCCGCAAAGGCCAAGGCCTCCAGAGCGGGGGAATCGAGCCAGACAGCGGTTTCCGATGCGTCTATCAAAGAGATGCGGCCCCTGCCGTGAAGGAGCGATTCGACGAGATGCCCCCCCGCATCTATCCGGATACCGGGCAGGGCGACGTCGAGGGTGTCGAGGGTGATTTTCCCGCGTTCGGCCCTGAGGCGCAGACTGCCCTGACGGATGACATCGTTGGGTTGCGCTTCGATCCGCATGTGGGCATCGACTCCCTCGCGCCATGTCACGGATCCGTCTACCAGCGCATGGGTGCGCGGCAGATGGGGGAATGCGGAGGCGCCCTCTCCGGCGGGAATCAGGTCGTCAGAGCCGGGAGTGATCGCGTGGCCCTGGAATCCGATTCCCTGGATGAGCCGGCCGTCCCGCTGGAACGCACAGGCCAGCCAGAGGCCATACGGTTCTGCCGAAGGATCCTTCATGGCCCGAATCACCGAGAGCCTGAGGGAATCGGCGCCCGTGGATGCGACATCAACGAGCATCCGCCACTCTTCATGCACCCGCACGGCGAGGCTGCCACGATAGATGCCGCGTCCGGTATCTATCTCCACGGCCCCATCAGTGTCCACCAGGCCTGGGCCCGCACGAACCCGAAGCTCCCTGAGCACGAGGCGGGGGTCGCGCCCGTACCGGTTATCAAAGGAACCGGCACATTGGGCCTCGTGGATGACGACTGAGTCGCTCACGCTCAGGCCCGTCACCGTGATGTCGAATGAGTTCACTCCGATGGACGGAATCACGCCTATGGCCCCCGGTCGCGGGAATGGGGCTTGGGCCTTGGAGGTGTCCTGCGAGGATGAGACCGGGATGGCCTGGAGGTTTCCGCGGAGTGATCCGATCAGAAGCTCGTGGACGGAGACATCTCTTCGGATGAGAGCAGGGAGATGCGCCCGGATCTCCAGGTAGTCACAGGCCAGCAGCGTATCGCCTTCGCTCACCCACGACACGCCCTCAAGCCTCAGGTGACCCGGCGACGGCCATGTGAGGCGATGCACCGAGATCACGCCCGGGACCGACGCCTGCAACCGGTCCATGGCCACACGGGACAGCCCAACTCGAACCCACGGCAGCAGCAGACTCAGCATGAGCACGAGCACGAGCCCCAGGAGTGTCGTCACAGCGATGACGGCACTGCGACGGAATCGGCCACGTCGAGTCGTCGTCATAGGGCTGCTCATTGTCGACTCCCCGCTTCGCCGCCCGCCTGCGTCTCATGCCGGGCCCAATCGACATCTGGGGTTTCCAGGGGTGTGGCCTCAGGGGAGCTCAGAATGGCCACCAGCGCCGCCCTCAGAATGGCTGGCCCAAGGCCAGATGATAGGCCCAAGCCGGCCCCGCAATAAAGTCGGTGAGCCGTCGGGCCGCATCGACGCGGATATGGCCCACCGGCGTGGCGATCCGGATACCGCCCCCCACGGCGACTTCCACCTCGCGCAACCGTGCGGCCTGGGCCTCACTCCACACCTGGCCAGCGTCGATGAAACCCGCCAGGGTCAAGGGAGACACCACGGGCACCCTGAGCTCCAGGGCCGCCTCCATCAGGGTTGTGCCTCCCAGTGGATTACCCTCGTCGTCCAGGGGTCCCAGTTTGCGACGGGCGAAACCCCGCATGGAGGTCGCGCCGCCAGCGTAGAACCGTACATCGGGGGGCAGATCCGTCGTGCCCTCGAATGCCCACACGCGGCCGGCCCTTATCTTGGCCGCGGCAACCGCTCCCATGACCGGTCGATAGAGGGCAAGGGAGGCATCCACCACCGCATACCGTACATCGGAGCGAATCCCGGGCACGGTAGACTCGGCCCTGAGCGAGGTGACCCATCCCTTTTGGGGGTCCATCCGATTGTCGGAGCCATCGACGCCGAGTGTGGCAAATGCCAGGGATGCGACTTCGTGTTTGGCTGAGAGTTCAACGCCGTCCGGCGACAGTTGGCGATACGAGGAAATGGATTCCCGAAGGCCGATCTGGGCTGCGGAACGGAAGGAATGATAATACCGGGTCGAGACCTCAAGCTCGTACTTGTCGAGATCGTAGTTCTCCTCGCGCTGCCACTCTGCACCGGATCGTAGCTCCTGTCGGAGGGCGGCCCGCATGAGGCCGGGAAACCAGAGCCAGGCATTGACGGAACGAAGGTGACGGCTGTACAAAGCTCTGGTGAGCAGCCCCCTGCCGCCTCCCAAGAGGTTTCGATGGAGCCATCCGGCACGGAGGAGAAGCCCCTCATCGGTGCGCAGGCCGATTGCTCCTTCGATGGTGCGGGGATCAAGATCCGACAACTCGATGCGCAGATCTACGACTCCGGAGGTGTCTGGCCTTGATTCCAGGCCGACCTGCACTCTCCGGAACAGATCGAGCAGTCGTATGCGCTCTTCGATGCGCGCCACGACGCCCGGGGAATATACTGTGCCTTCGGGAATAGTGACCATGCGCCGGACGAGCCGAGCCAGATCATCCTGTGTGCCCTGAACATGGGAGAGGCCGAATCTGTACCGGAGACCGGGCTCGGCGACAAACCGTACCCTCACTCGGGTCGAATCCATGGGCTCCAGGGAGAGTCTCACTTCGGCAAAGGCGAAGCCCCGATCGCGGAGCTCGCTTCTCAGGAGAGCCGCGGTGGTGTCGACGCGGGCCTCGGAGAACCGCATCCCCACATCCAGTTCCTGTGTCGGCCATCCATCAGCGGAAGGAAACTCTTCGAGAGCGACCTCACCCACGGCGATTCGATTTCCTGGCTGGATGTCGAGGACGATGACCACGGCGCGCCGGTCGGAGACGGGGAAGATATGTGGATTCAGGCTAGCCCGGGGATAGCCGTTGCGCGCCAAGAACAGCAGAGTCCGCCGTAGGTCATCTTCCAGCAGATCCACCGAGAGGATGGATCGCTGCCGCTTCAGAAACCGCCTTCGGCTCTGGAGGGCGAGCCCGTCGACCAGGTCGCCGGCCAAGGATCCGTCGAGCCCATCCACAGTGTATCCGTTGACCGGGAGGCCTTTGAACGATGCGGCCACGGCGAGGATTGAAGGGGGATAGGGTTGCTGGGAGTAGCAGGGTTCGATTGGGGCAAGCGCAGTCATCAACGTGAGCACAGTGATGACAATGCCTCGCGGCGGGGCTGCTGATAGCCGGTCGCGCACAGATGGCGACCTGAATCGCCCACCGCTTCCTGGGGGAAGGCAGAATGTCATGCCGAGAGGGGTTTGATGGTCGTGCACAGGCCTCTCCATGTCCTGGGCTTTGAGCGTATGCGCATTATACGCCTGGGACACCCGAGTGCAAGTCGCGACAGAGGCTGGAAGAGGTGAAGGGGTGAGGGGGTGAAGAGGTGAAGAGAGTGGGAACCCCGCAACCCCGCGTTTCTTGCACAGTCGCACCGGATTCATATAGGACGTGTCATATATAGGACACGTCCTATATCACAAATCGGGGGCTTGGGTTGAGAAGAACCGGCACAGAAGAAGTGGAGATGCCCGGCCTGCAACTTGTTCATGAGTAAGGGGTTACGCCATGGCAGACGCTCTGAGAGTCGAATCCGCGGGTTGTGCGTCGACCTCGATACGGAGCGCGACACCGATGCCTCTCCTCGGCGCGCTCCATAGTGAGGACGCGAGCCCGGTCGTGGCGGAGGCCATGACGGGGGCAGTGCGTGAACGGTTCAGTGAAGAGCGCCCTGACCGAGATGGCCACCAAAGGGGCACGTACGGATCGTGGAAGTGACGACACGGGGGACTGACAGTGCCGGAACAAGGGAAGGCGAAGGTGCCGGAATACGGGACAGCGCCGATGGGCGTCGAGGACTGTGACGAAGTCCGTGGACTCTGGAGTGGGATAGAGGGAGTAGTCCTCACGCCATCGGATGATAGGTCCGCCCTGGGATACCAGCTCCGTCGCAATAAGGGTTTGAGTCTCGTGGCAAGAGACGATGAGAATCACTTCATTGGGGCGGTTCTGTGTGGGTTTGACCGCGAGGGGACACCTCAGGCACTTGGCCGTGTCGGAGTCGCATAGGAAGTGTGGTAGTGGAGGAAGCCTCGCGGAGGGGTGCGGTGCGGAACTGGGAGCTGTCAGAATTCGCCCGTGCACCACTTTCATACGGGCGAACAATGAAGAAGGGAAGATCTCCCGGGGAATGACTCGCGGGAAGGCAGGTGACGGTGGCTGGCCTAGCACGGTGGCGCGGTCACCTGGGGGAGGGCAAGATCATCCTCTTGCCGGCTTGCCGCAGAAGGAGGAGACAATGGCGCAATGGTGGCTGCGGACCATCCGGTGCCTCATCGTGACCGAATGCGCCTTGGCGGCACCAACCGTACATGGAGGAGAATTCGAGATGACAGTACTTTACGACAACTACGTCAGCACCCCTGGCACCACAGCGGATTGGGGGTTCTCCTGCCTGATCGAAGGTATGGAACGCACCATTCTGTTTGACACCGGAGCCGATGGTGACCTCCTCCTCAGGAATGCACAGGCTCTGAAGAAGGACCTGTCGAAGGTCGATCTCGTGGTGCTCTCACACAATCATCGAGATCATACCGGCGGGCTGCGGCGAGTGCTCGGGGTGAACCATGACATGTCTGTCTACTTCGGCCATTCGTACCCGGGGAGTTTTGCCAAGGGTATAGCGGCAGCGGGCGCCACGCCGATCCCCGTTGATACCAGCATTGCGCTGTGCCGGAATGTGTACTCCACCGGTGAGATTCGAGGTACGGTGAATGAACAGGCGCTGGTGCTGGACACTGATCAAGGTCTGGTCGTCATTACCGGATGTTCACATCCTGGGATCGTCTCAATGCTTCGAGCGGCCCAGGCAGTGATGCACAAGCCCATACATATGGTGTATGGAGGTTTCCATCTGCGGTCCCACTCGGAAGCGCAGGTCAAGGAGATCATCCGGGAGTTCAGGGAGTTGGGGGTCGAGAAAGTCGGACCAACCCATTGCACCGGCGACCAGGCAATTGCGTTGTTCAAGCAAGAATTCGGATCCGACTTCCTTCGCATGGGAGTCGGACGTGTTGTTGCCGTCAGGGATACCCCGCAGATGATGCAGCATGAGTGAGGTCACACCACGAAGTCCCAGGCTATCCTCGCGCCATACGGAGGAGAGTCGGGCTCCCAGTGCATTCCAGGGGGTCACCCGTCTGCAAGCGGGTCTACGGGGACGCATTGTGCGCATCGATCCCCGGATTCTTGGAACAGCAGAGGGAGTGCTCCCCGGCCGGTCCGTCGTGCCGGTCGGCGGAGACGCCGTTGATGCTTCCTGAACGGGATTATCCCGGATATTTCACCAGGGAGAGCTGAGACGGGGCTGAAGCCATTGGGGAGAAAGGGATTAGGGGCAGTCGAGCGGTAGGGCAG
>JAFGKV010000138.1 GCA_016928395.1 Candidatus Fermentibacterota bacterium
CGCGATGAGAACCTCCGCAAGACAGATGGGTTACGAACTCCAGCCCATCAAGGTTGCCGCATGAAGTGAAGTTACAGCTTAGTGGGGCCCCTGAATGCGGAGGCTTCCAGAGGCCCCGCTGAAGACTACATGCTCCACCGCATAGCCGCGGGTCGTCTACCCGGCTACCCGCCGACTTCCGCCTGAGCAAGGGTAGGGGTCAGCAGGATGACCAACTCCGCCCGCTTGACCTCTTCCACCTGGTGGCGAAAGAGCGCACCGAGCACGGGGATGCTGCGCAGCAGTGGCACTCCGCTGGAGACCAGATTCGTGGTTTCCCTGATGAGGCCGCCGATGACGATGCTGCGGCCGAAGGGAACGGTTGCCCAGAGACGGGCATTGGTTGTTTCCACGATGGGGTACCTCGTATCGGCTGCCTCCACATACCCGGTGATGGAGCTGAGTTCAGGCCTGATCTCCAGGCTGACCGTGCCGTCGCCGTGGGCCTTCGGCTTCACCCAGACACTCAACCCCACGGGCAAGTAGGTGACCCGCTGATAGCGGCTCACCGCCCCGCTGTTGTCCTCGCGGGTATCCACCGTGACATAGGGAACCTTGCTCCCCACCATCAGCTCGGCCTCCCGGCCCGAGTGGGTCAGGAGCGTCGGGCGCGAGATCAGCTCGACTCTGCCGAATACCTCCAGCAGGCTGAATAGCACGGTGTAGTCATCATCGGCGATATCGCCGACCTCAATGCTCAGGCGTGGCCCGGAGGACTCCATGGGAAAAGACCCGCGGAGGACCAAGCCATCCACCTTGTCGGCGATGGCCTGCCAGTCAATGCCGGTGGAGACCTCCCTGGAGACTGACACCTGCAGTATCTTGGCATCGACCCGGATCGTGGTGCGGGCGGAGTCTACCTGTGCCAGAATACTCCGCACCTGGTCGATCCCTCCGGGCGAGTCCTCCACGAGCAGGCCCGATGCACCCACGGTTGTCACGGTTCGCCCCGGCTGCATGGCCCGAAGCCGCTCCACCAACGCACCCAGGGAATCCGTCTCGGCGTGAGCCAGCGTGAGATACGCGGGGCTGTGAGTGGGAGCCGAATCCAGGGAATCGATGAATGCCCGCACCCGCTGCAGCCGCCAGGGTTGGTCCCGAATGATCACCCGGGCACGCCAGGCATCGGCAAAGGCCGTGCCCGAGGGCCCCAAGAGCTCACGAACCCGGCGGGCCGCCTCCTCGGCGGCGATCCACCGCACGTCGGCCGTGAGGGTCTCATGCGGCCGGTCGGCCGATACGACTACGGCCCGCATGGCCTCGATGACAGAAGGCCTATCATGGGCTATGATGCTGTTTCCTTCTGGCTCCACCACTATCCTGCCGCCGGGTGACGAGAGAGGACCGAGACTGGTGGCGAGTTCCGCGGCGCCGATCTCTCGCACGGTGAAGACCTCGGTCCGCATCTCTGCGGCGAACTTCAGCCCGGTTATGCGTTCATATTCATCCCTCGTAACGAACCGGTACATCCCCCCGGCACGATAGACGGCCCACCCCCCGGCTGCAGCCAGAGCTTCCAGCGCATCGACGACCTCGGCATCGCTGACGAACAGGGTGACCTTACCCTTGACGCCAGGCCCGATGACCACATCCAGCTGGGCCTGGGCACAGAGGCCCTGTACGACATCCACAATCTCGGTGTCGCGCGCATCGACGCTGACCTTGGCGGAGGAGACCCCGAAAAACAGGGCCAGAACACACGTTACGTAGAGCCTACAATTCCACACGAATCACCTCGGTGTCCAACCGCACAATCACCACGCGCCTCCCTATGGAATCCACCACCGCGCCCCTGATGGTGTCACCTACGGCCACCGTGAAGGTCGACTCCCCCACTGCCACTGTGGCCCGCGGGCGGGGACCCAGCAGCGTCGAGAGTAGCGCAAATGGCGCTGATGCCGCCCTGTCGAGCCCAAACAACCCGGACAGCGGCTCCGGTTCGTCGAAGATACTGTGACGTTCCACCCGCGCCACCTCATTCGATACGTCAGGCTTCGGCGAAGAGGGACGAACGAAACGACCTGCAGACACAAGAAGAAGAACGGCCGCCAGCAGAAAGCCAAGATCCCGCGCCATGCACAGCGGCATGAAACGATACGTCCCCCAGGGCAGCCTCATCCACGAATCCACTGTGGTGGTTGGGATCATAGGGATCGTTCAGCGGCGTTGTCGCGAAAGACGACATCGGCGGGACGGTCCAACCTGACCACCCATAGACCCCAGGCAACCGGCAAGGGCCATTGCCCTGCGGCGGCTGAGCCTCTCTCGTCTGCACCGCGCTGCCCGTCAGCTCCCATCAACTCTCTCCATCACCACCGTCACCTCCAGCTCACGCCCAACCCTCGTGAGAGAGAGTGAACTCAGCAGAGCGCCGCGGGCCCGGCCAAGTTCGGACAACCGCGTCCACACCTCGCCCCCACTCCCGCGCTGAGACAGGACGAACCGGCCGTTGTCCATCGACACTGCAGCCCCCAAGAGAGCCGCGGATCTGGCTACTTCCTCCAGAGACAGATCCCCGCCATTGGATATGGCGTCAGGGTCTCGCACAAGAATGAGCCGTGCCCTCTGCGCCGCAAGATCTGCCCGCATGGAGTGCAATCGCCGCGCATCCCGTTCCATAGTCCGCCACGAATCCGCCACAACGACGAGTGCCACGAGGCCCGCCGCCAGGGCTAATGCGCGCTCCCGCCGTCTCAATGGGCGCATGAAAGGGGAATCTCCATGCGGAAAGCCACGGCACGGCCCTCGTCCCACACGGCAAGGCCTTGAAGGTCCGCACCGAGCGATCGGCGAAGGGTCTCGACAGCCTCTCTGCTCTCTCCGTGGCCGGTCAGAGTGACCGTTCTGGCGTCTTGGAGCATCCTGCTCAGAGTGATTTCCGAGGCGCAGGACGACGCTTGAACAAGGAATCGTGCGCCTTCGGCCACGGAGCAGCCTCGGGATTCTGCACGATACAACGCGGTGGTTGCCTCAGCGGCCTGCCGCTCTACCGCGGCGGTCTCGCGGTGAATCCAGTGCCAGCGCGCCCCGCCCCATGCCAATACCGAGACAGCCAGCACCACGGCAGCCATTGATGGCCTCAGCCTCGATCCCGGGCGAGCGGATGACCATCCCTCTGGTACCCGCGACAAGGCAAACGCCGCCCCACCTCGCAGAGAGGGTACGATACCGGTGGGCTCTCCTTCCCCTGAGAGCGATGCGTCTCTCCATGGCCCCCACCCGCCCTTCTCCAGTGTGACACCTCCCGCCGGCCACGTAAGCATGGCGCCCTTGGCCTGTCTGGGGGCTCCCTGGATCGCGGCGACCCACACCGGAAACACCACCGTCTCGCCGAACCCTGCCGCGTGAGCCGACTGGATGATCTGGCGCACCTGTCCGCGGGGAGAGGCGATAGCCTCGCGCACCTGCGCGGTGCCATCCCTGGCATTGCGTTCCCAGACTACCAGTTCGACTCCTGACGGCAACGCCCTATCCGCTGCAGAACCCCTCTCTCCGGAGCGAACGATGAGACGATCCCTGTCCAGCCCCACGGCCAGAACCTTATCCGGCGACGCCACGGGTTGAAGCCCGGACAGAAGATCGGAAACAGTCTCCCCCGGCACGGTGGTCTCGTTTGCCATCCGCCAACCCAGGCTGTCTCTTCTGATGGTAAGAACCCGCCATCCCTCACCCTGTCTGACTGCAGACAAGACCTTACGACGCATCGCTGATCATCTGAGCGGCAATCAAAGCGATGCCGCCTCGGGAAGGTTCACGCCGGAGGATGATCTCGCAGCAGCCGGCCTGAGACATGCCGTGCGTCGAAGACTCGCCCCCTCCCCTGCGCCGGTTTTCCCGGTGAGTCGGCCGAGTTTCGCAGTACTCGACCCGGAAGACCTCGCTGCGCATGGCCAGAAGCCCCTGATCCGAAAGAAGGGTCAGTCTCTGCAAATCGATACCGGTGAGGCCCGGCGCCGAGGAGAGATCCCGCACCTCTCGTATGCCCTCATCTGTTCGCACCCGCAATGCCCGGGCCGCTTCGGGCGAGAATCCCGCCACTACCCAGGCCTCCTCGCAGGCGGTCAGCACGTTCATCCAGCGCGCACCCACTCCACCATCCGGCGGTCCCCTCCCGCGATTCCCGGGGAACAACCCTGGATTCGGATGCCGTTCCAGATCGGTGATCCGTAACGATGCGCCCTCAGGCCAGATTCCCCCATACCCTATACCTTTGGGCAGCGTGGCAACCGCCCATCCATCTCCTGGATGATCCACGGCTCTGTCGGAATCCTGCTGCAGAAGCATGGCGGCGTATTCCGCGGCAGATCGCGCGGCCAAATCCGCGGCGGCATGCCGCTCATACCGTCGCACCATGAGCAACGACATGCGGGCACTGACAGCGGCGTCCATCAAAACGACGATCATGAGCGATGCAAGCCAGAGCACGACAACACCCATCATGACAGCCACCGCTTGCTACCCGGCACGCCGCACACCACGCATTGCGTGGAGTCAGGGGAAAATCGCATCACCATCAAGGCCTCGTCCGAACCGTGCACCTGCCATGACTCAACGCCGCTGTCAGCATGGCTACGCCCTTGCTGCAGGTCCAAGGCACCGAGAGATCGCCCTGCGCCTCGCCACCGGCACATTCCGGAGACACCCCGTATCTGCCGGCTCAAGACCGAGGCACGGGCCGTGATGGCCGAGGCCGCCCGTCGCGAGGACGACACCGTCTGCACAATGGCCAGCGTCGCGGTAGACAATATGGCCAAAGCCAGTAGCACCTCCAGGAGGGCAGTGCCCTTGGCGGAAGTGGCCGTTGTGGGTCTCACCCCGCTGCTACCCGGCGCCGCGCCATACCGCGCGGGAGAATACTGCCACCGTATCCCGGGGAGCACGTTCGCCGCGGGAGAAGGCCCTGACGCGCAGCATGCCTGCACTGACCGAATCAGATATCGCGAACGCGCGCGAGGGAGCCGCGACGTGGAGCGTGTCCCCGGTGACGCCGGGGTTCACACACGCGGTCTCCAGCGCGCAACGGCACGCGAGCACCGTGGCCCATCGGCGTTCCGCCGCCCGCTGAGTTCGCACCGCGTTGGATAGAAGCTGCCCGCACGCCACGACCGCGAGAGCCCACAGCGTCACTGCCGCCATCACGTCAAGGAGGGCGAACCCGCCACCCCGCCTCACCCCTCACGCCCTTCCCATAGAAACCTGCGCCGGATGCCCGGGTACGGAGAACCGGCACCGACTCCACATGGAGCATCCCACAGACGTTGTGCACAAGCCATGGCGGCCAAGGGTTCGCTAAAGCCTGGGTCGCTGTGAGATACGACGGAGCTCGTCGATCTTGTCCGCCGCAGCCAGGAGTTGATCTCGTGTCCTTGGGCCGATACCGGAATCGTTGGCCGCAGCGTTGCAGATATGCCGCACGCTGTCGCCAACCTCAGTCATGAGCTGCACCTCGCGACGGGCCACACTGCGCAGCTCTTCCATCGATCGGCGCATGCCTCGCTGCACCACGTGAAGTTCCCCGAACGGACCCATGGGAGTATCCAGTCGGAGGTCACCGTCGACAATTCCCTCCAGCCGGCGGACTATGCCCTGCTCAGCCATAGTGATCCGGCGAGACCACAGCAACCCGAATATCCCTGCGAAGACCAGAGCTGCCACAATGCTCGTCACATACGGTACCGGATTCGCCAACGCCGCCGCCGCCGCAGTCAGATGCCTGCTTGCTCCACTGCTGGACGATGCCAGATCCATGCCCACCGCCCGGGCCAACGACGCCCGTTGTTGCGCGGGAAGCTGTTCATTTGCGGAGACATCGATGAGCTTGTGCAACGATTCACTTGCCTGCACGCTGAGTCGCGCGCCCTCCGTAAGATGGCGCACCCCAGGCCCCACGCTCAGCCAGCACCAGACCGTCACTGCGGCCATGGTCGCGCCCATGACACACAGCAACAGCGTCAGGGCAAACCTGACCTGGGAGACGGAATCAATCATCAGTCTTGCCATACTCCACCCCGTTCTCTCTCGTGACGTCATCAGCCGCCGCAAATAGAAACCTCAGCGCAGACGCGATAGTTGTGCCCCCGCCCGGGCTGTTCGACCCCGGGACGGGCGACTCCTCGTAGACAAGATCCGAACCCTGCACCCATCCGTGCGTCACCAGAGCACTGCATGCCGCGGCAACGGAAGGTGTCAACACGGAGTCCACCAGGGTCTCCCCCGTCGAAAGGTAGAAGCGAGCGCGCGGTCGAGCCTGCGCCATGCTGGTATCGCCAATGGTCCTAAGGACCTTGTCGTCTCCCCAGATCATGAAAGGCGACATGCAGGCCGCATGCCCGAGGACATCCGGATGCCACCACGCGCCCAGAAACGAGATCAAACCTCCCAGCGCACATCCCATGGTTGCGGTGTGCTCCCGCTCGGGCATGGTGGGGAACAACGAGTCAACCCGGGGTTTCAGTTCGTGGAGGAGAAAACGCACATAGGCCTCCCCCAAGGTCGTATCGGCAAACTCGAAAGCCCTGTGGGGCGACGCCCCTACCGCCACGATGATGAGTGGCGGTAGAATCCCGGCATGGTGCAGGCTGTCGGCTATTTCGTCCAGCCTCCACTCGGAGCCGGTAGAGGAGTGCCGGGCGTCAAACGCATCCTGGCCGTCGTGCACATAAAGCACGGGATAGCGCTCAGAGGGATCATTGCCCCGGGAGGACGGAAGAAGTACCCAGACATCTCTCGGTACCGGCAGCAGGAGGGAGGCGACCTTCCCCAGATGCACGACCTCAGCCCTCACAGGGGCTGTCCCCGGCCACTCATCCTCCCATCCATCGACTTTGACAGAGAGCAACGTGTCGCCAAGCGCCTCACACCAGGCCTCGGGGAAACGAACCCCTTCGACCACGGCTTCCTTTGCCCAATCCCCACGAATCACGATAAATGAGAACGGCACCTCCTTGGCGGTGCGCACCGAGCCTTCCCACTCACGCGGCCCAACGCGGGTCAGGGCCAGTGCCCGCCCGTCATCCCACCCGCCCAGGCTTGGGATGCTGCCTACGACGCACACAGGCATACCGTCTGGCACGGCCGCATCCACGCGGAACGTGACGGTCACGCTGTCCAGCGCTCCGACGACGGCCAAGGCCAGCATGGGGACAATCATGAGCACTCCCGCTGACCCCCCAGAGTCCCCGCCTTCATCGCCACCACCTTCGCAGCCCCTCAGCAAGCACCTCGCCCAGCACATCCAGGGAGTATCTCTCCTCGATCCGGGATCGTGCGGCCCTGCCCACCGACTCCCGCATCTTCTCATCAACCGCCAGCGCTATAAGGTGCTCGGCGAGGGTTGCGTCGTCTCCTGCGACGAAACCGCTTGTCCCATGCTCCACTATGTGCGCTGCTTCACCACCCATGACGACCACCGCCAATCCGGCGGCCATGTATTCGAAAAGCTTAGTCGGGCTCTTCCCCTTGTGCCACGAATCGTCGTGGGCGCAAGGCAACACGCCTATGTCGGCCCGCGCCAGTTCGCCGGGCATGGCATCCGGCGGAATCCAACCCGGGAAATCCACATGATCCAGAAGCCCCATCGACTCTGCGCTGCGGTGGACTTCCTCCATGTAGGCTCCGCCGCCGATGATGCGAACACGCACGTCGGGTCGGGCGAGAATCACCGCCGGAAGTGCCCGCAACAGGAGGAGCACATTGTCGCGGATCATCTTCCCCCAGACGACGCCGTTCCACAGAATGACGACCCCGGGGTGAGGGGTGGCGCGGGGCTGGAATCGCGCGGCGTCCACCCCGGTCGGCACGTAGACGACTCGATCGGTGAACTCGGAGAGCCGCTCCACCAAAAACCGGCTGGCGCCCACCGCGAAGATCGCACGTTGCGCAACACGGCAGAGAATCCTCTCGGGATTTTCGGAGCCGAACAACGATCTGGTCAGACGGGGATCCTTGAACCCACAGAAGAGGGGAACGCCGTATGGATCGGTCCCCACCTCCCAATCGTCGTAGTCGAGCACATAGGGCGCCCCGGTCAGGCGATGCACCAGCAACGCGGCCAGAGCATGGTAGTGGATCTTCTGCACGTACAGAAGCGCCTGAGGCCGAAGCAGTAGACGAAGGGCGGCGACGAGGATAAGCCAAAGCCGATGTGGATCAGACAGGCCGTACATTGCCGCCTCCGGCACCCGCGGTGCAAGACGGTCGTGGAGCGAGAACACCTGCGTGCGGTAGCCGTGCGCAGCCAGCACCTCCGCGAATCGGTAGCACCGCACCCGCGTGTGCGGATACTCAAAGCCGCTCAGCCCGATGAATCGAACGGTTCCGCGACTCACGCCGGCCGTTGGAGGGCCCTTCGGTAGGCCTGTTCAAGGTTGGCGGCCACGGCCCCCCATCCGTGCAGCCGTTCAGCGCGTTCTCTCGCCCGAAGGCCGAGTTCCTCCCTGCGAAAAGGATCCTCGAGCAGATCGCAGATGGCGTCGCTGAGCGCAGGGATGTCACCTGCAGGCACCAGAACCCCCACCTGATCTATCATCTTCTGCACTTCGCCCACCGCGCTGGCAACGATCGCCTTTCCCGCGGCCAAATACTCCACCACCTTGAGCGGGCTCTTGGCTCGCGTCGCCTCATTGTCGTCAAAGCACGCCACCGCCACATCCGCCGCCGCCACATACTCAGGAACCTCGGCGTACGGGACGGCACCGGTGAACACCACGTTTTGGACTATGTGCAGGGTGGATGCCAATTCCTCAAGCTCCGGAAGACGCCAGCCTGCGCCAACGACCACCAGCCTTGCGTCCGGATGCCTAGTTAAGATCAGCTTTCCTGCCTGAAGAAACTGCCCGACGTACTGGGTCGCGTGGAGTTGGCCGAGGTAGAGCACGACGGGGCCCGCCCCGTCCAGTCTCGCCCGGATCCGCTCCCCGGAGACTGCGGGGTTGAAGGCCACTAGATCCGCACCCACCGGCGCGCGAAAAATCCGGTCCTTGGGCACGCCGGCCTTCAAGGCCAACGCCTCCAAGAGACCGCTGGCCACGGAAACCGTGTCTACCAGCCCGGGCAGCCGCTCTTCCATCCATCGAAGCCAGCCAGGCGCCTTCCCGCCGGTCTCGATGTCCTGGATCTTGTACTCCCAGTCATCCCAGTCGTAGTGGATGGGCAGCCTATTGAGGTACGCGGCCCACAGCGCCGGTATGGCTGCATGGGGCATGCACTTCTGCACATGCACCACGTCGCAGGCCCGCGCCATTTTCGCCAGATGCGCAGTATTGCGGACCAGCGCGCTCACGTTTCTGCCCAGCTCCACCAACTCTACTCCAGGCAAACCACTGCCTCTCTGGCGGCGGGTCGCCCCCAAACGATGGTAGGCCAGAATCACCCTGTGACCCTGACGAGCCAACTCCTCAGCGAGAAAGCGAATGCGCACCGTCCACGGCTCCTGGGGTGAGTAGAGATCGTGGGGGTGCACCATCAGAATGCTGAGGCGCGGAGCATTTTCGCCCGATGCCCCAGTGCGTCTTTCCACTTCCTCACTCCTTGTGCAGCCAGATGCTCAATGCCAACCATGGTGAATCCCATCAGCAATGCCCAACGGGAGAGACCGCGGCGGGGTCTGACCCGCTCAGCGCGCACCTCATCGGGTCCTTGCATTAGAACCTGAAGCGAACGGTAGAGCCGGTATGGCACGGAGCGCCGGACCCGAGCCAACCGGTCTTCCGCGGCCGACAAGCTGGTGGACAAACCGTGCACCTTCTCTTCGGCTTCGGAGAGCCGCTCCTCAGCGGCTTGCAGACGCCGGTTCGCGTCAATCAGCCACCCATCACGATCGCGCACATCCTTGCGCAAGTGCTCGAGTTCAGCTTCGGCATTGCCCAAGCCTTTGTACACTTTCACCAACTCCCCGACCATTCGCTGTTCCAATGAGAGTGTCTTCGGTCGAATCGCCGGTGCAGCGCAGAAATCGTACAAGGGCACGGGATGATCCTCCCACGTATCAACCAGCGCCGTTGCCCGTGCACTCTGAGCCTCCCACTCATCCATCGCGGCAACCGCCGCCAGCACCGCTGCCCGCACCGCATCCCCGTTCGTAGGGTCCACCTCCCACCCTGCGCCGGCTGCGGTGATGACCGGAGCCAGTTCGAGGTAGTTGCTCAGAAGCGTCGGAAGTCCTCGCCAGAGATAGTGGTACACCCGGGTAGGCGCGGCCAGGAAACGCTCAATGTTGGGAAGAGACAGATCGACGCCCACATGGGCGGTGGCGAGCAGATCATTGAGCTGGTCCCATCGGAGAAGGTCACGGTGGACAACGCGGGGATGTTGAAGAAGCTCCTTGGGCCATGCCGGGGCTTCCCCGGGAAAGACCCCCTGTTTCCACTGGGGATGAGGCCCACCCACGATCGTGAGCCTGCCGCGGCCCACCTCATCCAGGGCGGCCAGTAGTCTCATAAGCGCCGGGGTGGGATTCTGCCACGGCCAGAAGATGCCGGCAGCCACGAAGTGAGGCTCTCCCTCCGGTCGAACTCGCGCCACCTTCGCCCCGGGCGGCATGGTCAGAGGTGCGACATGCACCGGCGCCCGATCCGGTTGTACACCCGCCTGGAGGAGCCACGGCAGAAAATAGGCCAATTGGCGTTGGCTTCCGCACAGGAAGAAGTCTCCCAGGAACAATGCCCGCATCTTTCGCGCGACGAGGCTCTCCCAATGCACCGATGAGTAGTAGAGATTCTCCAGTAGAAGGGGACCATACAGGTCGATGATCAAAGGGACATTCAGACCATCCAGCATGCTGGCCAGAGGCCACTGGATGGTCAAGACCACGTCGGGGGCAGTATCACGCACGACGGCCATGAGCTCCCCGGGCAGGTGGCTGATCTCCATGGCGATCGGTGGCGCCTTGGGCATGTCGTGTAGATTCGCCCTGGGTACCGAGATCAGCACCTCGTGCCCCCTAGAGACGAGGCCCTCTGCCAGCCCCCAACACCGCACACCGCCTCCGGCAGTCGGATTGCCCCACGTCGGTGGTATATCCTGACAGAACACCAGGATTCGTCGGTGCGACACCGGGACCTCGCTCATCGTGCGCGAAGCTGACGCAGCCGGTGATACATCCTGAAGGCGGTGGTGCGCTGGATGCGAAGCAGCTCCGCGCGATCCTCTTCGAGCCCGGGGATATCAGCCAGTATCGCCATCCGCCGCTGAAGCTCCGTGGCCGAGCCGGTTCCTCCCTGGCGCCTGGCGGCATTGTCCGGAGCGAATTCGGGAGAATCGACCCACGCCACGAGGCGCTTGGTCGTTGCAGAGAACGAGAACTTCTCCAGCGCGAATTCCTGCGCCCTCAACCCCATCGAACGCATCCTATCCCGGTTGCGGACAGCCCACACCAGAGCGCCCGCCAGAGCCTTGTGATCATGACAGCCAATGACGATTCCGAGCCCATGGCGTTCGATGATGCGGCTGATTTCGCTACCATAGGTCGTGATGAGAGGCATGCCGTAGCGCATCATCGCATTGAGGCGATTCCTGGCTCCAAACTCGGTTTCGTAACAGAGGCTGTCCACATTGAGGCCTATATGCGCTTCGCGCATGACGCGGTCAACACGATCGGAATCGAGCCATCCCAGGAGATGGAAACGATCACGATATGCGCTGGCCTCCACTAGACCCCTGAACCGGCGATAGGTAACGGGGTCGTGGGCGCCCAGTTCCCCTCCGGTGGACGCGAAATACAACTCAGGCACCCGATCCATCGCCAGTTCAAGACCATCCACGAGAGTGAGGGGATCGGCCCACGTGTTGAAGCCGCCCGACCAGAGCGCCCAGAGGACATTGTCCGGAACCTCGAGACCCTCCAGAGGGGAGACGACATCCCACGGCTCTGGCGGTGGCTCAACGCCATTGGGAATATGATAAACGAACTCGTAACCGAAGGTGGGCCCGCACAGCCGGCCCACGGCGCCCAGCTCTCCTACCAGCGCGCAACGCTGGGGTGCGCTCACCGCGCTGAGAATGTCGGCTCTCATGAGAATGGGCGTCAGCTGCATCCACATCCTGAAGGGATCGTCGCCCTCTCCTACGATCCTGTGTCGGGCCTGGGCTTCACCCATGCTGTAGCCGTTGAGGTCTGCCCAGATGGGAACTGAGACGTCGGTTCTGCACGCCACCGAGGCAGCCTCCATATTCACGCCGACCACGCATGTCGGATCAGCGTCGGCAATAGCGCGGCGCATGGCAGGAATGTCGTGGAAGGAATCTGCATCCACCCGCGTGACGCTGAGAGATGGAAACTCAGGCTGGGCGTCATCGGCGTCATACGCTTCGAACATCATCTTGGCCATCAAGACGACGCGATGACCCGCATCCAGGAGGGGTTGAGTGAACTGCCATGTGCGGGTCCCCAGCCCAAAATGCTTCGTACGTCGCTCCCAGGGGAGAGGGGCCATCCCGAGGACTACAACCGTCGCCACCGGATCCTTCCTTTCACCAACCGCGTGGCAGCGGCCCAGGGCAGACGCCACCACCAGCCTCGCCATCCACGACGCAATCCCGCCATCTCCACATCTTCATGACTCCTTCCGGCGCGAAAGGCCCGTTCCGCCTTGAGGAACGGCTTCAGATCCCTCCACGTCAGATGGGACGCGACGAACCGCAACCTCCCGTGATGATACGCGGAGTAGAAATCACGACTCCCCGCGCCCAGGGTAGTGGATTCGGCGTGCCGCCCCGCCGCCCATGGCCAGTAGAGAACACGAAACCCCTGGGCCCGAGCCCACACACAGAAATCCGTCTCTTCATAATAGGCTGGCCAGTAGCTCTCGTCCAGACCGTCACGCATCTGAAGGGCCCGGCGCTTCACCGCCATGAGAGCGCCGGTCACGTAGTCGACGTCCCGTTGTTCAACTGGCGCAGAGGCCTCGCCACGGCCAAGGTGACGAGTGCAGTAGTTGGGAAGTATCTCTCCTCCTGCGTGCTGAATGAAGCGTCCGCGCTCGTCCCATAGCGTCGCTCCGACGACGACGGCGTCTTCATCCTCCAGGCATGCCTGCACCAGCTCCCGCAAGGCATCCGGGAAGACAAGGACGTCGGGGTTGATTGACACGATCACTTCACCCCTGGCCAGCCGCCAACCGATGTTGAACGCGGCGGCGAAACCCAAATTCCGCCCTGTGCGCGCGACCATTGCTCCTGCGGCGTGCGCTCGCCGCGCGCTCTCATCACGCGATCCATTGTCCACCACGATGATCTCCGGCACACCATCGACGCTGGCTGCGACGGCGCGGATGCACTCCTCCACGCGGTCTCCATGGTTGTAGGTAACCACCACCACGGTAACCGCCGGCCTGTCCGGGAGTTCGAAATCACTTCCGGGTGTGGACCTGAGAAAGGCCTCGTACAGAGGATCCATGCCGGGATTCCCTTCCGCCGTTGCCGTCCTTGGCAAAGGGTGGGCGCCCCGGGTGGCCACATAGATATCCCGGTAGGCCGGTTCCGCCGAGTCGGCCTCGGCATAGACGTCATTGTAGGCAGTATTGAACCGCCTCAGCGCGAGTTCGGCCTGCTCCGTGGTCTCCAGGTATCTGTTCATCAGCATGGCAGGAGTCCACCGCGGGAGGTAGCCGTTGGGAAACCGGGCGAATCGCGCCCCGCAAGCCCTGAGGAGGCATTCAACCTCGGCCCGGTCCGGGACGCCGAAGGCGAAATGATCAGCAAGCCAGGGATGGGCTTTCCCATGGAGCATTCGGTAGTACTGGTCCACACAGCTCTCGGCGGCATGGACGTCGGCGTCACCGCGGGGTACACCGAGAAACACCCAGTGCCGGGATACCCGGAACAACTCCTCCGCGAATGCCATCCGCGCGGCAGCGGGGGTATGCTCCAGTACATCGGAATTCACCACCGCATCAAACCGCGCATCCGCGAAAGGAAGGCCTACGCCATCGGCGCAGACATACCACCCCGCCCCATCCCGCGGAAGGTCCGCCACAACCACCCGGTAATCAGGGAGGAAAAACCGCAGCTCGCAGGGATGGCCACCGACATCAAGCACCCGGCCTCCGGGCGCCACGGTCTTCTCGACGAGCCGAGCCAGAGCCGCGAGACGCTGGTACCGGTCAAACTGGATGCCACGGAGTCTTGAGTTCGATGATGACAAGACTGTCACCCTATGCCCTTTCGGGAGAATTCGGCGCCCCAACACACGCACGGAGAGAAAGCAGCCCCGCACCGATTACTCCCGCGCCCGTTCCCAACTCGGCCCGACGAATCCTCACGGTCGTGGCGACCAGATCAAGACAGCATCCTCGAATCCTGGGCTCCAGAAAACGCAGCAGGGCATCCCCCGCCTCCATGATGCCTCCACCCAGCACCAGGCATTCCGGGTGCAGAAGGGTCAAGGCACACCCCATGCCCTGGGCAAGCCAGCCCGCCCATTCTTCCACCGCCAAACATGCGTCGGCATCGCCGCCCAGCCAGCGCTGCAGCACTGCCCGGGCATCAACGAGTCGGCCGCTCCTCTCGAAAAAGAGGCGGCTCAATGCGGGCCCCGACGCGTATTGCTCAAGACATCCGGCGCCGCCGCAGGGACAAAGCCTTCCCTGCGGGACGATCCTCATGTGACCGATTTCGCCGGATGCTCCCCCGCCCCGATACACCTCTCCCCCGAGGACGATACCCCCTCCAATGCCGGTGCCGACGGTGACGCCCAGCACTGAATCAAAGCCGCGCCCGGCACCTACCATTGCCTCCGCCAAGGCCATGGCATTGGCGTCGTTGTCACCCGCCCCGGGCAGGCCGATAAGCTCCTCGACACGGGCAATAATGGGCATGCCGCGCAGTCCGGGCATATTGGGGAGAGCGCCGGTCAGGGTTCTTGACACGGGATCGATGGTTCCGGGACATGCTATGCCGATCGCGCACGGCGTGACACCACGATGATCCGCCTCAGCCTGCAACCCAGCGACGGCCATCGCGAGCTGCCCCATCATCGCCGTGGCTCCATCGGACGACCTGCTGGGTAGTGTGTGAAGTGATAGAAGCGTGCCGTCGCCGGAGACCAAGCCATGCTTGAGCAGCGTTCCGCCCACGTCCACGCCCATGGCCCATTGGTGGGCTAGATCGCCCGTAGGAACTCCTTCCATCGGATGACTGCCAAGGCGGGATTGAGTCGTTCGCATGCGGCAACGAATTCCCTCCTCGACTCGTGCCATCGTCCCAGAGCCACGCCGGCGCGCCCCGCACAGTACCGCGGCAGGTATGAAGTCCCATCCAGGGCAGCAGCCTGTGCTAGATCAGCCATGCTCCCGTCCGCGTCGCCGCGGAGAAGGGTGCAGACACCACGGAACAACGCAACCTGGAAGTGATTGAGGCCGCGGCGAGGCGGACGGCCCTCGATGAAGGCGCGATAGTGAGGTATCATGCCTGCCCACGCCTCCGCCTTGTCCCAGCGGTCAGCGCACATGGCCGCGGCGATCATGGTGGTCGCCCGTTTCCCGGCGCCGGGCGCGCCGGCCCACGTGCATACTTCCTGGAATGCGTCATCAGATAGGCCCCTGGCCAGGAGACGCCACACGGAACGCTCGGGTCCCGACTTAAAGAACCATGGAGGAGGGACGCGATAACCCGGCCATCCGATGCCCACCTCATCCATGACATCCCGGATCACCGGCTTTGGCAGGGTTGCTCGCCGCGTCTCCACGAGATGGAGGGCGCGGCCCTTCAGGTCGGCATTGGCACCCTGGAGAATCCTTACCATCGTCTCGGGCGGGGGCTTCCCCTGCCACACTCCGGCCAGAAGCTCGATCCCCTGGGCCAAGGCGTTACGGCGCTGCAGGTTCGCCTGCCGTGCTTCCTCCTGTGCCTCCGGAAACCGCCGTGCGTCAAACAGAATCAACGCGGCAAAGGACCGCGGGACCGCGCTGTGTGGGCGGCGCTCGGCCACAGTGTGCAGAAACCCAAGGGCCTCGTCAACCCGGCCCGCCTCAGCGGCGGCTCGCGCATGCCAGAGGCGTGCCTTCCAGTCGGACGGATGCCGGCTCGCGTAGGCAGCCAGAAGACTCGCCGCTTCGTCATGATCGCCACGATCCAAGGCGTGGAAGCCCCTTCGGAATTCGCTCATCACGCGCCGCTATCCGCCCTGACCCGATTCGCCCGTGTCGCCGGGTGGGACCAACTCGATCCTGCCTCGGCGGTCAACACCCACAACTCGCACTGTCACACGCGCCCCTGCCGAAGGCGAGGCATTCTCATACCCCGCAGGAAGAAAACCCTCGACTGATCCGAACAGCCTTACGTAGCACCCGTACTCAGTCACGGTGGCCACCGTGCCCTGGTACACGCGGTCGACCTCAGCGAGACCGGTGAGGTCCCGGATTCGGCTGAGAGCCTGTGCGAGATCCGCCTCGCCCTCGGCCCATACGCGAACCGTGCCGTCGCGTCCCGCCTCAATCCGCGTTCCGGTGGCCGCCTGAAGCTCCTGAATAGTCTTGCCCGAAGGCCCGATGAGTTCTCGTATCCGGTTCGGGCGAATCCTGATGACCTCCACCCTCGGCACATGACCACCCAGCCTCGTCCGCGGTCTGTCGCACACTGCCCCCATGGCATCTAGAATCTGCAGCCGTGCCTGCCGTGCCTGGCGCAGTGCGCCAGCCAGAATCGCGGTCGGCACCGCGCCCAGCTTGTTGTCCAGTTGCACGGCGGTGATGCCCGTGCGGGTGCCTGCCACCTTGAAGTCCATATCGCCGGCATGATCCTCATCACCCGTGATATCGGTAAGCACCGCATGGGACTCCCCCTCCATTACCAACCCCATGGCCACCCCGGCCACCCCTGCCGCAATGGGAACACCGGCATCCATGAGCGCCAAGGACCCGCCGCAGACGCTGGCCATGGAGGAGGATCCATTGCTCTGGGTGATCTCCGACTCGACCCTGATGGTGAATGGAAACGCGGATGCCTCAGGCACCGCCGGCTCCAGAGCCGCTCGAACAAGGCTGCCATGCCCCAGTTCGCGGCGCCCTGGCCCCCTCGAAGGCCTGACCTCTCCTACCGAATACGGTGGGAAGTTGTAGTGAACCAGGAACCGCCGCCGCACCGACCCGTCCAGCGTCTCGATCTCCTGCCCCTCCCGGCTCGTACCCAACGTGCATGTCACCACCGCCTGGGTCTCTCCCCGGGTGAACACTGCGGATCCGTGGGCTCGCGGAAGCCACCCGGTCTCTGCCGAAATGGTGCGGATCTCGTTAAGGCGTCGGCCGTCCAGACGCCTGCCCCGCAGAGCCTCCGCCCTGAGCTGCCGCCGCATCGCCGTCTGGGCGGCCTGGGCAAGCACCTCAGGAGAAGCCAGGCCCTCCAAGGCGACCAGGGCCTGGGCCTGGGCGCTCTGCTGGAGAGACTGCCGCTGACGCTTCGACGAGACGCCGGTGATGGCCGCAAAATGAGGGATAAGATGCTCTTCCATTGCGCGAACCAGGTCCTCGTGGGCTGACCCCAGTCGGTATGACCTGGTCTCCACGGCGGCCACCTCCCCCAACTGCTCCAAAGCGGCAAGCAGCGGATCGGCCGCTTCCCAGGCACAGTCTAGAGCTTCCAGAAGCCGCTCCTCGGGCTCTTGATCTATCCGGCCTTCGGCCATGACCAGCCCCTGCCGGGTGAATGACGCCACCAGATTGAGTGAAGCTTTGGCTTGCTCCGCAGCGGTGGGCGCCGCGACGAGCCTCTCCCCAATCCTCACCATCCGGACAGCCGCCACCGGGCCGTCCCAGGGAAGATCCGAACAGAGAAGGGCCGCACCGGCGGCATTGATCCCCAGCACGCCGGGATCGATATCCGGCTCGTGGCTCATCAAGGTAATGCTTACCTGGGTGTCACCCCTGAATCCGGCAGGGAACAATGGTCTGATGCTCCTGTCGATGAGGCGCGAAATCAGTGTCTCGCCTTCGGTAGATCTGGACTCACGGCGCAGATACCCGCCGGGAATTCGACCCGCGGAAGCCATCTTCTCGCGATACTCCACCGTAAGCGGGAAGAAACCATGGTCTTCCGAGACATCCTGCGACGCTACCACCGCCGCCACCACCATGGAATCACCCTGTCGGGCCACCACGGCGCCGTCTGCCAGTTGGGCGATACACCCCGTTTCAAGAGCGAGTGTTGTGCCGCCCACCGCAGCCTTCACCCGGTGGGCCTTATGCATGCCCGACGCTGCTCTCCCGCCTCCGCCACGCATACCGTTCCGCGGCCTGAGTGGTTTGCCACAGATGCTCTGGCGCCGTGTTGCTCAGGTGGATGTGATTGGGGGTCAACCGGATGCCGACTTCGTCGAAGCAATGGCGAACAAAGCTGGAGCAGTAGAGAGCTGTTGCTTCCTGGAATGGATTGGCGCGCCATACTCGCGCGGCCACGATCTGCCACCATGTCCCCACGAGCTGCATGATGGGGTAGGCAACCTGCTGCCCGTACACGAATTGCAGGGCGGCTGCCTGGAGAGCAGAGACCCTGTCCTCCGCGCCGGAGATCTCCAGAACGGCGGCGTGTTCCACGGCATCCACCGACCACTTGCGAAGCCTGCTCTCTTGCGCGCCATTGCGGAATTGTGGTCGGTCAAAATCAGGCTCCAGATCACTCTCGAAGATGTAGATCTCTCCGTCAGCCCGCTCCTCGCCCATGAGAAACACGTGGGACCACCGGGACGGCGTGCCGTCCAGAGTAATTCGGCTCTGCGCATCCCGAATGGCGGTACCTACCGCGTCGGTGGTGCCCACGAATCCGATGCGCCCTGGCCGGTGATGCCGAGTGAAGAACTCAAACAGCTCGGGACAGAGTTCCGCCTTGGAAATCATAGGGAAAGCCTGGCCAGAAGGGCCACGAGAAAAGCAAAGGAACGTTGTACTGACCCGATGTGCACCCGCTCATCGGGAGAGTGGGGATTGACAATGGTCGGACCAATGGAGATTGCATCCAATCCCGGAAGCTTCTGCGAGAGAATGCCGCACTCAAGCCCCGCGTGCACCGTGGCGATGACCGGGGTCTTCCCATGGACCCTGGCGAACGTCTCCGACGCGGCGGACAGAAGGGGGGAATCTGCCGCCCGAGGCCATGGAGGGTACTCGTTGGTCCTGGTTGGCTCAAGCCCGATGAGTCTCGTCAAGGCCTCAACCCTCGCCGCTGCATGCTCAAGGGCATGGGGCACGGAGCTTCTCAAGGAGACAAGGACCCGGAGATTACCGCGTAGAGCTTCCACAACCGCCAGATTGGCGGATGTTTCCACCATGTTGCCAAGGTCAGGATCCACTGCCCAGACGCCATGGGGAAAGCCGGCTACGAACTGTAGCAGGCGATGCGTCGAGGCGGAGGAGAAGACGAGGGTTCCTCTGTCGGCGGGCTCAATTCGAACGGCTATGCCATCGTCGCGACTTTGCAGCGCCTTGCGCCACCACGCGGTCCGCCCATCCGCCCAGGCGTCCAGATCCGCCCTGTCGCGCACAAGGACGACGGCGTGGGCATCGCGGGGAATGGCATTCGATTTCGTACCGCCCACCAACTCGGCCACCAGCAATTCGGGATGCGTGCCCGCGAGATCGATAAGGCTGGCAGCAAGCAGACTTACCGCATTGCCGCGGCCCGTGTGGATGTCGATGCCCGAGTGGCCACCGCGCAGCCCCTCCATCACGACCCGCACGGGAATTCCGTCGAGCATCATGTCCGGAAGACAGGCAATGTCGCGCTGCGCCGTGATCTCGACGCCACCGGCGCATCCAACCAGAATCTCATTCTCATCTTCGGCATCGAGGTTGATAAGACTGCGGCCGTGCACGAAATCATCGGAAAGGGCGGCTGCGCCCTTGAGCCCGACCTCCTCCTCCACGGTGGCTAGCAACTCCAGAGGGGGATGTCGCAGCGAGGTGCTCTCCAGTATGGCCAAAGCCATGGCCAGACCAATCCCATTGTCTGCCCCCAAGGTTGTCCCCTGGGCGCGAACCCAGTCTCCGTCAGTCAACGGCACGATGGGATCCGTGCCAAAATCATGGCCATGGCGTGGAAGCTTCTCGCACACCATGTCAAGGTGCGCCTGAAGGACTATCGGCGGGGCCGATACTCCCTCAGAGGCCTGCTTCCTCACGACCACATTGCCACATGCGTCTCGCCTTGATTCCAGGCCCAGCTCGCGCGCCGTCTCCACGACAAAATCGCCGACACGCGACTCATTGCCTGAGCAACGAGGAATCCGCGACAGTGATTCGAAGTGCTCCCACACGCTGGAGGGCTGTAGGTTCATGATTTCTCTCCTCTCCTGGCCTCGACTCCATCGAGCACCAAGCGTCCCTCCACAACGGATCCCAAGCTGGCCTTTGCCCGGACCGCTCGCTCCACGGCGGAGCTCAGAAGAATCGAATGGTCGTACACGTCACTGGGTACCATGCCAAGGTATCGTTGGGAATGAGCTGATGCCACGAAGTCGACCGTGGCGCACTTGTAGATCGAATCCGGCTTGATGGGCATGCCGGCCAGGGCCGTCTCCATGATGGTGTCGGTTCCCACCACTGTGGCGCGACATGAGCACCCAGAGACCTGCAGAATGCCGTGGGACTCGGCGATGGCCGCCTCGACGTTGTGGCGGAGGATCACGTCCAGCTCGCGGCCTGTGCAGGAGAACGTCACGACAGTGTTTGCAAACGGTACGACTTCGCGGATCTGCCGGATCGTGAGTGGTCCGGGGAGCACATCGGAGCGGAAGGTGCCGGAGTTGACGAATGCTACGTCGGCATCCGCGTACCAGCGGAGCGCATCCGCCACCCAGTTGCCCAAAGCGCTTTCCCGGTGATACGAACGACCCATACGGGTGGCTATCTCGCCCACCGTGTCGCCGTACGCGGCCTCCAGGGAGGCATCGAGGGAGTCAGCCAACCAGGCCAGCGATCCCGGAACAGAGGGTGCCGAAACGGTGTCATCCAGCAGGATAAGCCGGTTTTCATAGTTCACCGCGCGATCCTCGCGCACCTCGAGATCGAGGCGACCCAGGTAGCGCAGTTTGGTTCCGGCTTGCACGATGATGACTCCATTGTGCTCTTCCGGCGTCTCCAGCCGGTCATGGCTGTGACCGCCCACGATCACGTCGACCACTGGGCCAAGACGTCTCGCCAGATACCGGTCAACTTCCAGGCCGCAGTGAGAAAGCACCACCAGGAGATCTGTCCGGGGATCCAGAAACCGTGCCAAGGAATCGCTCACCACCCCGGGCTGCAGCACCTCGAACCGTGCCGACGTCGCTCGAGACACCAGCTGCTCAAGCCTGTTGGTTACCACGCCGATAACCCCGACGCGGAGGCCTCCCCGTCGGAACACGACCCAGCCCGCGCCGGTCAGCGGTGTGCCCGTATCGTTGAGGACATTGGCGGCCAGCACCGGGAAGCTCGCCAGCGAGAGCGCTCGAGACAGATTGTCTGCACCGAAGTCGAGATCGTGATTCCCAAGGCTCATGGCATCATACCCCAGCGCGTTCATGAACCGAATCATGTGACCCCCCTGCACGCCACGGTAGACCAGGTCCCCCGCCGGGCCACCCGAAAGCAGATCTCCTCCATCGAGAAGCAGCCAGTGCTTCACGCCCTTCCGTTCCCTCTCAAACTGCCGCCTAAGGGAGACGAAGCCTCCCACCAAAGGCTCGCCGTCGACCCACACCGCCGGGGATGGTCCGTAGGTCGCATGGATGTCATTGGTGTAGAACAGTGTGATCCCTCGCTCCCGAGGGCCACACCCCACCCACAGCATCGCCGCCAGAATTGGCCACCGTGTGGCCTGGGCGGCTCGTATCATGATGCGCCTCAACCGCGCCTCCAGCAGGTGTGGGAGAGCTGAATGGGAATGCCGTGAAGTACGGCATGGTCGCCGCTAACTTAGACCCATGGAAGTACGGGAGCAACTCGCAAGGGCGAATACCAATGCGCCGACGGCAGATGTCGAGGCATCAAGAAGCCTTGCGGTCTGTGCCGATGGGCGGAACGCTCGTGGGCTTGCCCCATCCGCACTACCGCACTATCCTCAGCCCCACCCGCTCATCTGACCCGTGGATGTCGATGGACCAAAGAGGCATCCATGCCGTGAGGTCGAGGAACTCCCGGTCAACGCATTACGACGTCGGCAGGCGGCGGTGAACACCAGACACCGCCTTGAGCGGGAATCCGGCATGCCCATTCCCTACATCGGGTGTCTTCCCCGAAAGACTCCGAAACACGGACGGAGGTACGACATGGCTGAGAAGATACTACAGACTGTTTTGCTGCTGGCATTGCCTGCATCCGGCAAATCGGAGGTCCGTCGCTACCTTGAGTTCCTCTCTCCGGAGAGGCGCGCCGCGGAGTTGCACCTCGGTGAGGATGTCCAGCTCGACGATTTTCCCTATGTCCATTTGATGCGGCGAATCGACAACGTTCTGGCCTCCCAGGGCTTCTCCAGGCTCTTCTTCAAGGCCGACGACCGGCCCTTTCTCGACCCTCGCGATTGGGGCACTCTCATCAACCTGCTCAACGACGACTATGCCGCCATCCTTGCGCCTCTGGAGCCCACTCCGCCATCTGCCGCCGCCGTGATTTGCCACCGCATAGATGCGGCCGCACTGCCCGTGGGTATTCCCGCACGGATTGAGGGCTTGGATCCGACGATTCGAGAGATGCTGCTGTGCGCCATCGAAGATGAATGCCAGGAGGTGCTGGGACACCGCCAGGCCCGGCACACCGGAGGGCTTCTTGGCAAAACACTGATCATCGAATTCGCCCGGGGAGGCCCCCAAGGCTCGACGATGCCCCTCCCGGCACCCTTCGGCTATCGTTACTCATTGTCCTTGTTGTCGGAAGCGATTCTCCGGCACGCGGTCGTCCTCTATGTCTGGGTCACGCCCGAAGAATCGCGCCGCAAGAACCGCGAGAGGACCGACCCCGACAATCCCGGATCCATCCTCCACCATGGCGTACCCACGGAAGTGATGCTCCAGGACTACGGGTGCGATGACATAGAATGGCTCGAGCAAAACGCCCAGCGTCCCGGCACGGTCACCGTAGATGCCGGAGGCAGGGTCTTCCATCTCCCGATAGCCTGCCTGGACAACCGAAGCGACATGACCTCCTTCCTCCGGCAGGATCCCGGCACCTGGAAGCAGGAGGACATCGAGAGAGTCCATCAGGGCCTTAGACAGGCTCTTGATCTACTGGCATCCCGGCACGAATCAGGGGCATGAGGTCACGACTGCACCTGGATCCTTGACTGGGGGTACCGGGATCCTGCTAATTAATCGGTTCGTCGTCTCAGTAAGGTCCCTCGTGATACAGGAGTGTGAACTCTATGCAAAAAAGGCGTAGATCGCCGATACCAGCGAAACGAAAGCACGACAGAACTGATGAACAGGAGAAGCGCCCTGCCAAACAGGGGGCCCTCGAAGTGCAGGGAACCGTGACGGAACCCCTTCCCAATGCGATGTTCCGTGTGACCCTCGAAAACGGCCACATCGTTCTCGCTCATGTCTCCGGCAAGATGCGCAAGCACTTCATTCGCATCCTCCCGGGCGACAAGGTGACTGTAGAGCTCTCGCCGTACGATCTGTCTCGGGGCAGAATCACCTACCGCTTCAAGTAGCCCCGCTGACGGGGCGGTTCTCCTTGCCAGACTATGCGGAACGTCGTGTGATCTCGTTGAGCAACAGCCGTGCCTGCGAGGCAATGACGGGGTCGCGTGACCGGCCGACCGCGCGCAGGCAGGTGGTCACGGCATGTCTTCGCACATCGCGGGAAGCATGCCACTCCCGGACAACTCCCAACGCGATGGCGGGATGCTCCTTGGAGAGGCGGTAGAGCCGGCGCAGGGCCACGCCACGCACGGCGCCAACTGAATCATTGAGTAGGGACCGGAGAATCGTCAGTGCTTCGAAGGGTGCGCTTACTTGCCAGTGGGTGAGACCGCGCGCCACCTCCATCCGCGACAGGTGGTGCGACCGATCAGCCGCGAGACTCTTCAGCATGGGAATCGCCGCCTCCGGATCCCGCATCCCATGACGACTGAGCACGCGAGCAGCAGCGGCACGCACCAGGGGAGACGCGTCAGTCGCGAGCCGCATCGCTGCGGGCAGAAGCACCTCCATTGGCGGTTCCACCAGCGACCCCATCCACAGAAGCGCGGTCTCCCGCACGTCAGCGACCTGGCTCTGGAACCACCCTTCGACTCCGTGGAAAATACCGTTTCCCCCACTGGCAAGGCACGCATCCAAGACGAAGAACACCTCCCGCTGGACCCACCCGTGGGGCGTCTCCGCAGCAACCTCCAGAGCCCGTGAGACCCTGATCGGCACGCGGGTGGCCGCGGCCCCCAAAGCCCTTATGCGGCTGACCTCCACCCACGGTTCCGATTCCCGCCTCAGGCTCATGCGTTCCGTCGGCGAGACGAGCAGATCTGCAGGGCATCTCCCCAGTGCGTCATAGGCTTCCGCGCGCACATCATCACTGGCGCTGAACGCCAGTTCTTCCAGTACTCGGACTGCGCCTGGTTCGCGGTGGGCGATTCCACCCATCAGCCTGGCCACGAATCGCTGTCTGAGCACAGAGAGCCCCTCAAGGCAATGATGAACAGCACACGACTCGCCCGCCTCCGCCAGAGCGCACAGGCGCAAAGCCGTGTGATGTAGTGCGCATAGTCCGGCCACGTCGACATCCTCCATGGTCTCCAAGTAGGTGAGGGCGCCCCGTTGCGCAAGCCGGCTCTCCCGGCTTGACGGCAGTACCCAATCGAGGTATCGTTTTGGTCTCCGTGGCGTTCCTCGTCTGTGGTCGGTCCCGTGCTGCCACGCATCACTCTCAACAGGAGGTCCCAGTGATCAGATTCATGACATGCTGCCTGATCTTCAGCGCGACCGGAGCCTTCGCGTATCAAGCATCCCTCACCGGCAGCGGCGCCAGAGCCATGGGCATGGGAGGCGCCTTCATCGCAGTTGCCGACGATGCCACAGCCATAAGCTGGAATCCGGCAGGGTTGACCCGATTGGATACTCCCGAAGTGGGTGCAGCCGTGACCTTCGGTTCGGGAGGATGGGATCTCAGCCTGGGTGACACGTACGGGGATGTACTCATGTCTGATATCGACATGGACAGCAAGCTGACCCTCAACTTCGCCAGCGGAGTCTATCCTCTGAACCTTGGCACACGTCACGCGGTCGGAGCGTTAGCCTACCGCCGGTACTGGGACTTCACCCAGAAGACGACGCAGACCTTCACCTATTTCGAGGAGATCCCGGTCGACGTCGACGGGGATGGATACGTAGACGGGTATACCGATCAGGTGAAGTACGTGGACGATGTCTCGGGGGCGGTTGCCGCATTGACGCCCGCCTTTGCGGTGCAATTGAGTCCCCGGTTCTCCATCGGAGCCACTGCCAGCATCATGACGGGCGGCCGCGACGCGACTACTGAGGAGTCGTTCACCTACTACGACTACTACTATGGATTCCAAGATTCATATCAGGACGAATCGACCGCCAGCAATGGGTATTCTGGCTTCACCGGGGAGTTGGGCGTCTTGGCCGATCTCTCGTCGCAAATCCGAGTGGGGGCCGTTGCATCGCTTCCCTGGACTCTCAAGATCAAGGACCAGGAAATCGATGGTCGTGCGGTAGGTGATGATGTGGAACAGAGACTCCCGGCCTTCTTCGGGGCCGGCCTGGCCGTGAAACCGATGCCAAATACCACGCTAGCATTCGACATCCGTCACCATGCCTGGTCCAAGGTCGAGCTCGACGGTCAGGAGGTTGATTGGCCTGACGCCACGGTGCTCCGGGGAGGAGTTGAGTATCTCCTGATCGGCCAGAGCGCGGTACTACCGCTGCGGGCTGGCTACTTCGTTGAACCCCTCCCGGAGAGAGAGGTGGAGGGAGTTGACTCAGCCTACAACCCGGTCTATGGCGACCAGCTGAAGAACAAGGCGTTCACTGTAGGGGTTGGGCTCGTCATGGGTAGCATCACGCTGGATGCATGCTTCGCACGAACCACCTTGAAGTTTGACGACGCATACGGCACAAACACCATAACCGACAACGCCTTCACGCTGTCGACTGTGGTGCACCTGGGCCAGGGATCCCATTAGCATTTTCTAGTCAAACGCCAACGCCACGAGGGGCGCGCAACCTGCGCCCCTCGTGGCGTTTGAGCGGCAACACACCTGCGATCGAGCAGGCTGTTCTTGGCGAAACGGCGCATGCGACCGGCCCTGGAAATCGACGTGCAGGTAGGCCGCAAAGACAACGTCGCGCTGGCGTACGGTATCGGCCGAGGCAAATGCCCCGGCCGATGAGGCTTCTAACTGAATTGACCGAGCAGGCCCTTGAGTTTCTCCTGGAGAGTCTCAAGCTCCTTGGTCTTGCCGGAGTACTTCTCGCGAGCGGCCATGATTTCGTTTCGGATCTGAACCAACTCCACGCCCAGAGTCTGGATTCTCTGGAACATCTCGGGAAGCTGGTCGTCCTTGGCGGGCTGGTCCCCTTCGGGTTTAGGCTCGGAGGGCTTTAGCTCGACAGGCTTCTCGTCCACAGGCTTCTCCTCTGTCTTGGGAGCGTTCTCCGTCGCGGGTTGTGGTATCGGAGGCGGCTCCACGGCCTTCATGTCTGGCTTGCTTCCTGGGGCACCCGGAGGCATACCCTCCGGCGCCGGGGGCTTTGGCTGCTCGGGCTCCTTCTTGGCTGGAGGCTCTTCAGGAATCAGATCCCCCAGCAGTCTTTCGGCCATGGCAGCCTCCTTGGCGAGCAATTCCTGAGGAGCAATCGGCGTCTTTCCCGCCTGAGTGCCGTTCTCCTCATCCGAGCGCTTCCTGGTCCTGAACATTGTTCCCCCTTGCTTCGGGCAACACTTGGGGACTGGGTCGAGCAGGCTTCGCGCGCAGTAATAGCCTGCGAAAAAGAGAATAAGGGCAGAACGTACCTCTTCGTCAATACCCACGACACGCTCACCTTGGTTCCTCGCCACCGGCATTCGACTGCGGGATCGACAACCGGATGAGACATTCCAGTCGCCACTTGACGGGTAAGGTCTCGTAGTCGCGCCTCACTCTCCTTGTGTGAGAGTACCCGAATCCGGTGGCTGCGCTCCTTCTTCATCCCATGGCAATCGCTATCGCACGCGAATCCCCGGAGAATAGCCGTGCAATAGCAATGGCGATCCCTGCCTCCGCTCCTCGGCCGACAAGGGACGGTCGCCCCTGCGGTGGGAGTGAACTGCCGGCTCCATAGTGACAGGATTCTGTGCCGGCCCACGGACTTGAGGGCGACTGACCACCCGATGTTCTTGGCGGCATCGTCGACCCCGGAAGACCTGACGCCCCCCAGCCTTCGGAGACCCGACTGACCCCTCAGCCCTGCAACCTCACCGCAATAGCGACCTGGCTTCCCGTGGCTCGAGCTGCTACATTGTGCGTGAACCTATAGCTCTCGTCTGCAAGGAGAATAGTCGTGCTGCCGAATCCCAGGCTGTCACAAATCATGGACGGCAACCCCCCGGTGGTCGATCGCCATGAGCGTCTCAGCGCAGTACTCAGGCTCTTCCAGGAGCGCCATGTCCGTCATGTGCCGGTATGCGACGGAAGGCGGCTCATCGGGCTATTGAGCGATCGGGAACTCCGTCGCTATTCGCTGTCGGCCGTCTTCCAGGACAGGCCAAACGTCAACGCCGTGTTTCTTGATCAAGTGGTTCGGTTAGACGATGTCTGCCGAAATGACTATGTTGCCCTTTCGCCCAGCGCCACGCTTCTCGATGCCCTGGAGGCCATGGAGTCCACGAAACACTACTGCGTCCCCGTGGTCGACGATATCTACAACCTCTTGGGAGTCGTGACGGTCCGAGATACGCTGACCTACGTCGCCGATGTTCCCCGCAGCCGTGACCAGTTTGGCAGGCCCCAGAAGACCGCAATCGCTCGGAAGAGAATCTCAGTGAGCGACGTCATGACCCAGGAACCCACGACTATCGACGTGTCCGCAAGCCTGTCCGACGCCCTCGCCCTCATGGAAAAGGGAGGGTTTCGACACCTTCCCGTGATGACCAACGGGAATCCGGTGGGCCTTCTGTCGCAATACGACATCCTTCGGTTCACCTACTCCGCAACCTTCGGCGTGAGCCAAGACGAGCAGCGGCAGTTTCTCGATGATTTTGTGGATATCGAAGGGGTGATGTCGCCAGGCATACCCCACATCTCGCCATCCGCACAGATAGCGGAAGCGGCACAGCGGCTTCTTGACGAACCCACCGGCGCCCTGCTGATCCTCACGAACGGTGGGAGACGGCTTGCGGGGATTCTCACCGAACGTGATTTCGTCATGCTCCTGCGCAGGGAGCTGCACGACTACTGGACTCCCGAACACACGCCGCAGTTACACGCACACCACGGCGCCTGATTCTGGACTTTCCTTCCCGCCTCTGCTGTTTTCTCGTTGCGTCGTCCGGACGCATCCTGTCGGTAGCCTTCGGCCCAGTCGACGGGGCGAGGCTTTGCCCTACGCCCGCGTCGTTCTGGGGGCACAGCTACCGAAGAAGAGTCATGCGCCTCGTCGCGGTCACACCGTCAGCCTCCGCCCGGCACACGTAGATTCCGGAGGGCAGGAACCGACCCGACTCGTCCGCGCCGTCCCATTCATGAACGATACTCTCCGACTGCGCGAACTCCTCGCCCCGTAGCTGTCGAACCCGCCTACCCTGGAGGTCGAAGACTCCCAGGGACAGGAGACACGGCCCGTGCACCGACACCAGAATGGTGGTACGGCTGTGGAATGGATTCGGTCTATTCTGGCCCAACCTGACCGCGTCAGGCCGGGGCTGACACTGCCCGGATACGGCAGATTCCGCCACCTCCAGATGCCGGTTGACCGGCAGGTTTGTGAATACCTCCATGCCGCCCCGGGGCCAGCAGATGACCAGAGAGTCCACCGTGCCGGCTTCACCCAAGCCGAAGTGGACCGCCATCTGATTCTGGCCGCATGCGCCGGTCTGGCTGGATATCTCCCGGAATTGCCACACAGACTGGCCGCCGATGTTCGCCTTGACCCGTACCGTGGCGCCTATGGCAGAGGAGTTGGCCCTCGTACCCCGGCATTGAACGGTCAGCCAGTTGTTCTTCGTGCCGGTATTGCGAAACAGAGAGGTAGTCTCCGTGCGGCCGAAGCAGCGAGCAACCGCCAGATCCAGATGGCCGTCGCGGTCGAAGTCGCCCCAGGCTGCCCCATAGCCCCATCCGCGATGCGCCGCTACCGGCCCCGTCATGACCCGGGCAAAGCTGCCGTCGCCATTGTTCAGGTAGAGGAAGTCAGCCAGGTCTTCGCCTGGATCCTGGCTGAAACCATTGGCCACGAAGAGATCCAGATCGCCGTCATTGTCAAAGTCGCCCCAGGCGCTGCCGATGGAGTAGCCGCGGTCATTGACGACGCTCCCCGACATGACCCGGGCGAAGGTGCCGTCGCCGTTATTCTTGAAGAGGAAGTTGTTCTGGTCACCCCAGTTGGCCACGAAGAGATCCAGGTCGCCGTCATTGTCGAAATCACCCCAAGAACTGCCGAATGACCGCCCGCGGGTGGTGACCACCGGCCCGTCGGGGATCATCGTGAATGAACCGTCGCCGTCATTGCGGTACAGGGAGTTGTACTCATTGGCCTCATTGGCCACGAAGAGGTCCAGGTCGCCGTCGCCGTCATAATCGGCCCAACTGACGCTGCGGGAGTGGAAGAGGTCGGTCACGATGGCGCCTTCGGTGATCGTGGTGAAAGCGCCACCGCTTCCCCGGTACAGGAAGTTGCATTCCGCTTCATCCGGTCCCGAGTTGGCAACAAAGACGTCCAGCAGGGCATCGTTGTCATAGTCTGCCCATCCGCAGGTCTCTGAGTGCCCGCCATCGGTAGCGACCGGACCAGCGGAGATCCGCGAGAACGAACCATCGCCGTTGTTGGAATAGAGGAGGTTGTTCTGACCGTACCAATTCACCACCAAGGCATCAAGATCGCCGTCATTGTCGAAGTCGGCCCAAGAGGAACCCACGGAGCTGGACCCGTCATTTACAATGGGATCGCCACTCACCGATGAGAACGCCCCGCCTCCTTCATTGCGATAGAGCCTGTTGTTCTGACCGCCCTGGGGGCCGTTGGTGATGAAGAGATCCAGAAGGCCATCGGTGTCAAAATCGATCCAATTGACGCTGCGGGAATCACCCTGGTCGTCTGCCAGGATGCCGGACGCGCCCTCGGCGAACTGCTCGATGCGTAACGCGATTTCCAGCGGATTGGGCGTTGCCGGGTCATTATGATAGAGTGACAGCGTACCGAACATGGGACCGGCTTGCGTGGGAGCCCAGACACTCAGCACGGTCTGGGAATCGAACGCCGGGATAGTCGCTGGGATGGATGAAATGACGGTGATCACCTCGCCCACATCGTCGCTTATCTCAGCTCTCTCTATGACTACCGCTCCGCTGCCCGTCGATTGGACAGGGATACTCAGGGTATCCCTGGAGCCAGGCTCGACAAACGAGAACCGAAACTCCGAGGCAGGCAGCGAGATTCTGGGCCTGCTGAACGAAGCCAGCAGCGGCCAAAGACGTCCGCCGTAGGCGCCCATGTCGCGACGAAGACCTCCCATGGCGGGATAGCGGGCCATTCCGGGAGAAGACGGATCCTCGGGATCAGGAATCGAAGCGGGATCGCCGGTATCCACGCAGGGGGAGGAATAGGTGAGGTAGAGATTCATCGTATCGAAGAGCGGGTGGGCATCCACGTTGCCCATACCCTCCCATCCTCCCTGGACGTCGCAGTAGGTCAGATCGGCCGAGCCTCCTGAGAGGCTGATCTGGTGACCGGATGCACCGGAGGTATTGCCCCAGAGGATATTGTGACTCCCCGTGATGGCCGTGGCCCACACCCGGATGCCCCCGCCTTCCAGCGCCGAAATGTTGCCCGTGATGGTATTGCCCTCGACCATGGTAGGCCCCACCTCGTACAGCCAAATGCCCGAACCGCCGTAATCCTCGCCGCCTTCATTGTCACAGATGACGTTGCCGACTATGCTCCCGGTACAGAAGTTCATCACAATGCCGGCGCCGTACCGTCCCCGGTTTCCCGCGATGACGTTCCCGGTGATCAGCGGATTCGCGTCGCCGCACCGGATGCCGCCTCCGCCGGCGCTTACCAGCCCCGTATCGTCCGTAGCCTCATTGTCCACGATGAGATTGTGGCGAATCACCGGGGAGGCCAGCTCCACCAGAATACCGCCGCCCTCGCGGTAATCCTGGCTAAGGTGGGTATCCCTCCACACGGTGCCGGTACCCCCGGTGAGCGTGAAGCCCTCCAGCACCGCCGTCGAATCCTCGCCCGAGACGATGAGCACGCAGCTTGCCGTGTCGGGATGCGCGGGATTCGACCCGTCGATGATCGTCTGCATGATATGATCGGGATTACCATCAACGATGAAGTGGCTGGCCAACACGAGGTTGCGGCCGCGGAAATTGATGTTCTCCCGATAAACACCCGGTGCGACGAGAACCGTATCGCCGTGGGTCGACGCGTTGATGGCGGCCTGAATCGTCGTGAAGTCAGCAGGGACATATCTGGTCGTCGCATCGGCGCAGATGGCAAAGGATGCGGCAAGGAACAGAGCGATGAGGCGCATGGTCTCCTCCAAAGGCGGTGTGGGATATCAGTTGTAGGATAGGACCCGCTGGAAAGGGATCTGGTCGATGGTATCGCGCAGGATCCGGACGAAATCGGGGGAACGGTAGAACGGTTGATCTCTGATGAATTCCTCGCTTCTGGCCAAGGCCTCATCGTCCATGACCTCGAGTTCATGACGGGCCATCTCCTTGATCCGAGCCGTGTCGCCGGAAGCGAACAGCAGTCGGCCAGGCGAAATATGACCTGCCAGAATCAGTGCCTGAGCCTTCCGGGCACAATGGCACGGATTCTCAGGACGAATCAGCCCGCACTTCTCATCCATGAATTGCGAGATCTTCCTGCGGCCCCGGCTCAACTTCTGCCGGAAATTCTCGCTGCTGATGCTCATGATCGCCGATCCCGTGCCGGCGTCGGCGCCCAGCATGGCGCCAAGAATGAACGCCAACCGGTGGCTTCTATCCAGACACAGGATCATGCCCATCATGCACGAGAGTCTCACTTCCTCCACGATGAGGCCAGCGTCGACGGGTAGGCCCTCTGGATCGGGCGGATCCATGTCCGGGGTCGCGTCGATGCTTGCTCCATAAGCCGCGAACGAAGAGAACACCCGCTCCGACCGGCGTCTGCGCATGTTGGCCACATGATTGGATAGTATGCGATAGAGCCATGTCCGGAAACTGCTCTCCCCCCGGAATGAAACCAGCCGAGTCAGCATCTTGATGAGGATCTCCTGCGTGACGTCCTCTGCATCCTCGGGGAGCCAGACCATCCGCAACGCGACGTTGTCGATCCAGCTCTGATGCCTGTGGATCAACTCCTCCAGCGCCTGCCTGTCTCCGCCCACAGCCTTGGAGACCAGCGCTCGATCCTCGCCATCTCTGGTGTGCAGATTCACCAGTGAATCGTCCATGGTTCTCCTCCCTCCCACGTCGCTCCTCCCTTTGGACACCGAAACCGCCCGAGTGTGACAGGGGGCATAGATTCTCTCAATGGGCATTCTCCGGCGGAATCTATGTGCGACCAGGACGAGGCGCGATCTGGGACGGCTGGCCCTGGAGCGAGCCGAGACCACACGCAGTGCCGATCCCTGTGGGAGCAACCTGGTTTCAGTGCCCGCAGCCGCACACCTGATGTCCATTACCGGACTGCAAAGACGAACGCGGTACCTCGAGTCTCCGTGTACGCCAGTAGGGACCCCCGGCACGGAAGTTGCCGGTATGGTATCTATTCGGTCTCTCCTGGGATCGGCCATCCCTTCTCGGTGGCCGTACAGAGGTGCCCGATCGCCGTGCTCCCGTCGACACCTTCGCGGCCCGGTTACTGAACTGGTCCATGCAACCATCTGGAGGCCTCAATGGAACGCGCCTGTCGACTAGAACCCTGTCGCTATTGCCCGTCCCCACTCAAGCCCTTGCTGATGGGCATGCTAATCCTCGCCTTGGCAGGTCCGGCTTTCGCTACCCATGTCGCCATGTCGCCGGATCCGGTGTGGCAGGTGACCGGGACGATCCCCACCGGGGTCGGCTGGGCTGACTTCGATGCAAACGGCTGGCTGGATCTGGTAATCACCCATGGGCTCGATGTGATTGCCAGCCCCGATGCTGTGTACTTCAACACGGACGGAATCCTCTCCTTCACACCGGGATGGATCTCCGAAGCCTCACTGCCTTCGGCCAATGTGTTCCTCGGTGATCTAGACAATGATGGAGATCCCGACCTTGCGGTCTCGAGTTTGGGGATCACGTCTCAGGGCCTGCCCCCGGTGCCCCATACAATCTATTTCAACAATGGCGGGCTCCCACCAAATCCTGACTGGGTCTCGCTGCCCGGCAATGCCTTTTCGTGCGCCGGCGGTGATGTAGACGGTGACGGCGATATCGACATCGCGTTCGGCCAGGGTGATTTCGCCACCAATCACTTCCAGAAGACTGTGCTCTACCTCAATGAGAATGGTGACTTCGGCCAGTCGCCGACCTGGGAGACCGCCGATCTGCTCCACAGCGCGGAAGTCGCCTTCGCGGATGTCGACCGTGACGGCGACCTCGATCTGGCGCTGGGAGGACGCAATTCGTTCGGCCTGGCAATCTTCTTCAATGACCAGGGCATTCTGGAAACCACGCCCTCCTGGCAAACCAGCGCGGTCATCACGGGCCGTCAGATGGCCTTCGGCGACGTGAACGGCGATGGATTCCTTGACCTTGCCGTGGCCGGCGGCGCCCAGAGCTTCTTCCTGTTCAGGAATATCAACGGCACCCTGGAGACCACGCCTTCCTGGTCGGCCGTTGCGGGCGGTGAGCCGTCGGCCGTTGCCTGGGCCGATGTTGATGGTGATGGGGATCTCGACCTGGCTGCCGGCGGATGGTACCCTCCCATGGGGATCTTCGAGAATGTGAACGGAACCCTTTCCTCCACGTTCGTCTGGTCCTACAACTGCGGCGTACAGCAGTTCGCCTGGGGTGACTTCGATGGTGATTACCTGGTCGACACGGTGTCGACGATCACGGCCGATGGGGCGTCGGGGCTCTTCTACCTCGACCATCGGCCCATTCACCGTCTAAACTGGGTGGCCCTGAACGGCCTCCCGCTTCCGCTCGACCAGTTCTGCCATGACCCTGTGGAGGGGTGGCTTTCTCTGGGAATGGTCCCCCAGGCCGGTGATACACTCACAGTCTCCTACAGCCACTCCAAGGATCTGGATCTTGCAGTCACCGACGCCAGTCAGACCCGCATCTTCAGTAATCTCAAGCCAGTACCACCCTTCGTAGTCCCCGACTTCGAGGCAGCGCCGTGTACAGGTCACGCCCCCTTGGCGGTGCAGTTCACCGATCTCACCTACGCCGAACCCGCCATCGTCGCGTGGTCATGGGATCTCAACGGTGACGGGATCACCGACTCACAGGTACAACATCCGGCCTGGATCTATGACTCGCCGGGATCGTTCACAGTCACACTGGAGGCATCCAATGGGCTGACTGCCGCCATCATCGAGAAGGAAGCCTGCGTCAACGTGTTCTCTGGCGAGAGCGCCGTGGCGTTCGACGGCAACTCGGGCAACGTCCGCTGTCCAGCCTCCCCCAGCATGGCCATCAGCGACGCAGTGACCGCTGAGGCGTGGATCAAACCTCAAGGCTGGGGAGAAGTGCCCACGACCGGATTCGGCCGAATCATCGACAAGACCAACTTCGCCCTCTACCTGCACGGGGAAGGCAGTGCGTACAATCAACACAGCATGGTGTTCCTTCTGCGCAACACGAACGGCCCTCCGGTGGTACTCACCACACCCCCGGGAAGCATTCAGTTGGATGCCTGGCAGCATGTCGCGGCGACCTACACCGCCGCCACGAGCGAGGCCGCCGTCTATCTGGACGGGATGCGCCAGGACCTGAATCAGGTCAACACACCTGCCGGGCCCATAAAGGACAATCTGGGAATCGATCTTCTGATAGGCACCAATCCGGCATCCCTGAACACATTCGACGGGGCCATCGACGAGGTGAGGCTCTGGAACGTGGCGAGGACAGCGCAGGAGATTGCTGCCGATCGTCTCCACGGGCTCACCGGTGGTCAACCCGAGCTAGTGGGCTACTGGCGTTTCAATGAAGGCAATGGCGTGTATGCCTTGGATGGATCGGCCAATGGCAATAACGGGGTCATCAGCGATGGGCGCTGGGTGCTGGGTGCACTCGACCCTTCAGCCGCCATACCGCCCGGCCAGGGCGCCTCGGCCATTCCTCAGAGGCTCACACTCAGCCTGGGATGGCCGAATCCGTTCGCCGTGCACACGACCGTGCTATGTGACCTGTCCACCGATGCAACCGTGACGGCTGCCGTGTACGACATGAATGGCCGGCTCGTGCGAAGCCTGTGCCGGTGCGAATGGCCCGCGGGACCACACAGCATCGTGTGGGACGGCACGGACGATGCGGGCTCGGCCGTGGCATCCGGCGTCTATTTCTGCGGTGTGACCGCAGGTGCCGAAGCGGCTCGGCGCGTCGCTCTCGTGTGTGTGCGCTGAGCCCATCTTCGACACTATGGACTTCAAGGTTCAATCCGTACAACGAGTCCCAGCGCTTCAAATTGAGCGTGGCACACCATTTCGTCACCCCCTCATTCCCCAGGCTTCCCTGCCAACCGTATCGCCGGTGGCATCGCCTCCCCCACTGCCTGAAATACCTTCCCGCTCCATCCCTTGGCGGCACCCAGTGTCATGAATCGCTTCCCGTCCCCCGCATCCACCCACCTCCATCCGTTCCTGAAGCTCCCTCATCACAATCAATGACCGAAAGCCGCGGAATACATGAACCCGGATAGCCTCCGCGTATCGAAGCGGCGGAGTACTGGGACCACGGGCGCTCGAGCGAGCCCTGGTGTGGCATGACGGGTCGCCCCCCTGCGCATGTGAACCGTTCTGCGGCGGTTCCGGCCGAGACGATCACCGGGTCGAGAAATCGGGGACGAAGAAGTGAACAAGCCCGAGGTTGCCAGTTGATAGTCGACAGCCTTTCCCGGGGCGGGAGATCCGCGACGCGATGTCGTCCTACTGCAGCCGCACCACCATGCTCTCGGAAGTGCCTGCCCCGGTGACGAATCTGCCGAGGTACACTCCGCTGGGCAGGTTCTCGGGAACGACACCCAGAGAGTGGTTACCCCTCGACAGGGTCCCGAACCCATGGCACAGGACAATCCGGCCCGACAGGTCATAGATCTCAAGGCGAACTGCAGACTCTTGGGGCACGCTCAGCAGCCACGAAAGCCTCTCGTCGCTGGGATTGGGCCACGGGCCCTCGACGCGTAACGCCTCCACCAGCGGCGCAGACCCATCGCCGGCTGCCACCAGCACCGGCTCGACATCGTCGAGACAGAAAAACCCCGATGATCCCGAGCCGTCACACGACCAGGCGAACACAATGTTGCCGCCCTCGGTCTCTATCGTGAAGGGCAGGACTAGTTCGGTGTAGTTGCTCTGGTCGCCCGTAAGCGTCAATTGGGCCAGCGTCTCTTCGCCTCTTTTCGCGCTGACTTGCACAGTATCCTGTCCCAGAGACCAACAGGCCTGGAACCGGAGCCTGACCTGGGATCCGCATACGAAGGACATCGGCGGCATGGTGGCCATGCTGCCCGAGACTGCCGGATCCAGCACCAGAAGCCCCCGCCCGGTGGCCGGCGGATAGACTCCGTCCGCAGTCGCCCAGCGCCAGGCACCCGAGAGATTCCAGTAGACCGGCGGGAGTTCGAAACCCTCACCCACCGGCCCAGAGGTGAACCACGACCAGATCTCGTCGTTCCATGCCTCTCCGTCGCCCAAAGCCTCGGCGCGGAAAAGAACCTTGAACCGTGCGCCGGCAGGAGGAACCGGCACGATGGGAAACTCCACAACTCCCGACTCCTCGGGGTCAGCCAGCATCGTGGTGGTATAGACCTCGTCGCCGTCCTCCTCGGTGACCTCCACTGTGACCGGCACCAGACCCACGTTCTCCGCGCCGTTGTCGCACAGCGTTACCATGCCCCGCACCGTGGTTCCCTCAGGACCGCTGTCCAACGGCAATATCATAGCCCGAAGCGCCGCGTCTCTCACCGGCTGTTGTTCGGAGATGTTGAGCAGACCCGGCACGGCGGGCAGGCGCTGCAGAAGCCCGCTGGGCCACGCCACGGTGATCACGGGATTGGCGCCCACTGGCCCCAATGGCAGCGTCGCCACCGGCGGTCCTTGCCCAAGACCGCACCCCTCGCCCACGATCCGCCCCAGCGACGAGACATCGCCGCTGAGCGTGACCCCGGCGAGAAGCCCGTCGCGGGAGCTGCTCGACCCCTGGAGTGTGACACGTACGGACTGCGGACTCTCACTCAGGTTGAGTAGCAGTTGATCGCCGCCTGCGCGGCCAACGTAGATGTCCTCGTCACCATCATTGTCGATATCCGCCCAGGTAACCACCCAGCCCTGGTTCGTGATTGTCGCGCTCTCGGTGGCGTCACCGAATGTGCTCCCGAGGTTCCGGTAGAGCGCGTTTCGCTGCACATTGCACACGTACAGATCCAGCAGCCCATCACCGTCGAAGTCGCCCCAGGCCGCTGAGGATGAGCTTCTCAGGTCCTCGAGACCGGAATCGACGACTCTGACGAAACCTCTGCCTCGGATGTTTCGGTAGAGCGTGTTGGGCTCGCCGCCGTTAAAGGATGGCCCGATATTGGTCACATAAAGATCAGGCCACCCGTCATTGTCATAGTCGCCCCACCCACACCCCGTGGAAACCAGCGCATCATCACCGAGACCCAGTTCCAGGGCGCAATCCGTGAAGGTCCCATCACCGTTGTTCACGTAGAGGGCATTGGGCGCCCCGCCATATCCCGCGCCGCAGTTAGCCACACACAGATCCAGGTCTCCGTCCCGGTCGAAGTCTGCAAACGCGGCGGCGTATGCGCTCACCGTACCGGCGACGCCGGCTGCGGACGAGACCTCCGTGAAGGTGCCGTCGCCATTGTTATGGAAGAGTTGCCACGGCTGTTCCTGGTGAGCGATGAAGAAATCCAGCCAGCCGTCATTGTCATAGTCGCCCCACACTGGGGTGAAGTTCTTCTGAGCGGTTGACGCAATCCCGGCCTGGGCGCTCACATCGGTGAAGACCCCTGCGCCGTTGTTCTTGAACAACGCAAGCCCCGCCATCGTGCCATGGAGTAGATCGGGAACGCCATCATTGTCATAGTCGCCCCACGAGGCGCCCTGCCCTTTGCCAGTCATCGGGAGATTCGACTGAGCAATGACGTTCACCAGGGTGTCGCCGTCATTACGGTACAGGGCGTGGTCAAAACTCCAGGCCGCACGGTAGAAATCCAGGTCGCCATCGTCGTCCATATCTGCGAAGGCAACGGTATGGGCCTTGCTCGTAGTTGCCAAGCCCCAGTCAGACGCCGCGTTTGCGAAGAGCTGCACCGCCATGGGGATGGAGAAAGGCAGTTCTTCGCTGTGGCCCCCGTCGGCATACAGGGTCAAGACGAACTGCACATGGTACCCGACTTCGGCATCGGCATCCACGGTGACCGCCACTCCCTGCAAGGCCACGGCCACCGAATCAGTCTCGATGGCGCCGAAGTTGACGGCGGAGCTGTCGACATGAACGTGAGGATCGTCGGTGCTGAGATACCCCGTCACGATTGAGGCGGGCGCCCAGAAATTCCTGACACGGAAGTTCAGCGCCGCTGCTTCGCCCGGTCCGAGAAGGCCGTCACCATTGCCGCTGGCCGAATCCTCCACCACGACTTCGATGAGACGCAGTGTCGGGTGCGGTGATTCGACAAGAGCCCGATAGCCATTGACCCGGCCCGAACCCAGCGTACCGCGATACTGGGGATTGATGATATCGATGGGATCGGCAGTGCCGGTCAGCCGGTAATACAGTTCGGTATTGGAAAGCTCCGGGTAGCGGCTCAGCACCAGACCGGCAACACCAGCCACATAGGGGCATGATGCCGAGGTGCCTGCGAAATCCGTAATGAAGGCGTCGTCAAACGCCGTGGTCCAAATGCCGACTCCCGGCGCCGCGATGCCGACCCAGAGGCCGAAATTGGAGAAATCTGCCCTGATGTCGCCCCACTGTGTGGCGGCTACCGAGAGCACTTCCTGATATGCCGATGGCGTCTGCCAGTTATCAGAGTTGTCATTGCCGGCCGATGCCACAAGGAAAACGCCGGCGGCATGAGCGTATTGAACCGCTTCGTGAAGTGCTTCACAGTCAGGGTTTCTCCAGCTCATGGACAGGATGTCAACGCCATTATCGGCCGCGTAGTAGAACGACTCGACTATGTCGGAAGTGATGCCCCCCGAACCCTCAGTTGCGGAGTAGAGAATCTTGAGCGGCATGATGGCGCAATGCCAGGCAGTGCCCGCCACCATGAGGCCATTATCGCTCACCGCGGCGGCGATGCCTGCCGTATTGGTACCGTGGCCGCCGAAATCCATGGGATCGGGGTCAGGAGGAAAACCGTCTTCGCCAGGCTCAGGATACTCACCGGTGATGAAGTCCCACCCGATGACGTCGTCTACATAGCCATTGCCGTCGGCGTCGGCACCGTCCAGATCGCCGCCCTCGCCCGCGGGATAGTTGTCGAAGCGACCGTTGCCATTGGCGTCTTCAGCGGCATTGATGTAGATATTCGCAGCGAGGTCGGGATGATCCCAATCGCACCCGGTATCGCTGATAGCAATCACGACGTTCCGCGAGCCAGTCTCGACATCCCACGCTTCTGGCATGGCCATGAGTGCCATGGCATACTGCTCGGGCAAAAATGGATCGTCCGGAGTCGCCGTCAACGTGGCGTAGTAATCAGGATGGGCGTAGATCACTCCCTGGCATGCTTGCAGCCCCCCGCACACATCCTGCGGATCAATTGCGGCACCATACCGAACAGCAATGAGGCCGTCTGAGCCAAAGCCTCTGCGCAACGAGGCATTGATACCGTCGCCACGGGGGCGTGCGATTCGGCGGATTGTACCCACCTGCAACTCGTCGATCAGCCTGTCCAGGGGTTCAATCCCTGTTCCGGCGCCGGATACGAGATGAGCGGCAATGGAGGGATCCACCTTGGCGATGAACCTGCCGGGGGCGTACTCGGCGGCATTGAGTGTACCGGTAAGAAGTAACAGGAAGATGAAGCGACTCATAACGACTCCTTCGGTGAAGCTCACGCGTGAGACCCTGCGCGCGCTATTCCTCATCAAGACACCATGACACCCACCGGCCATAGCGGCCCAAGGCAGTCACCGCCCAAATCAAGGCCAGCATCCCGGCCAGCATCGCCGCGGGGCCGGGGCGTTGGATGAACTCGATGCCGGGAAGATCTCTGGGAAAAGGAATCATCGCCAGCAGCAGGTAGACCCCCAGGCCAAATCCGACGAGTACGACCAACGATACCAGGCAGGCCATGTACCGTGAGGGACTACGGCGAATGAGCGAAAAAAGAACGGTCGGATCCAGGCTCATGAAGGGACTCCCGGTTCGAAACAGAACCGCGATGATAAGAGGCATGAGAGCGATCAGACCGGCAAGAGCCACCAACAGCGCGATGGACAAAATGCCCGAATACGACGCCGACGGCTGGGCCTCGCCCGAGGGAGCAGGCTCGCCGCTGGGAACGAGCACCACGTAGAGCAGCACGACGAGTAGCCCTGGCGAGATCATGAGTTTCATCAGCCGACCCGCGATGAGGCCGGGTCCTCCTCCCAGGCTCCACGGGGCGGGCGGCCGAGGCCGTTCATGCTCCGCCGCCAAATACAGGGCCCACAGGTAAGGTATAAAGAACAACAATGCCACAGGCCAAGCCACGAAGTTGAACACGCCCCACGCCAGGAGCCATACCGCCCCGAGCCCTGCAAAGGGATAGACCAGAATCGAGAAAAGCTGGTGATCCGTAGGTGGGGGCTCAGGCATCGGAGGAGGAGGAGGGGGCTTGCGGATCGAGCCTGAGCGCCGAGTCGACCCGGGGGCCGGCGCAGCGGCAGCAGAGGGGGCATCCTCTTCGACGTCCGTGCACATGCCGCCGCAGTGAGCGCAGAATCGCACAAGCTCTCCACTCATGAGCCGATCGGGGGCGCATTCCTCGCACAGAAGCTTGCCACACGCTGTGCACAGAAACGGAGCGATCGTGCCTGGGTGGTAGTGGCACTGCTTGGAACCGGGCGGGAGTGTGGGACCGACGGCGGGAGGTGGCTCGGCCGCGGGGATGAGCCGAACGCTCTGCTGTTCCCAGTCTTCCGAGCCACTGTCTAGAATCATGACACCCACCTCTTGCCTCGTGCAGTCTTCCGGAACCGGCATGAGTCATTGAAGCGACGGCAATGTACACTATGGAGTCCCTCCGCACACCCCGGATGTGAGCGGGCCTGCGCCGCACTTCGTCTTTGACAGGTTCCTCCCTCCTGCCATATTCGATGAGCCATGTGCGGTCTCACCGCGACTTCGCCGCGCGCCATCGCCTGTCGCCCTGTCGTGATGATCTGGCGCCGGCGGAGAGCAGATGGTTTGAACCGGAGGTATTCGTGGGCACGTTCAAAGTTGCATATGTTCATCCGGCCCCCCACGGTCGGGCTGAACGCTCCCGTGTACCCCTGGATGCATTCCAGAACCAGCCTGCCGGGCTTACCTGCGCGTTGAACAACCTGGTTCGCAGCGGGACAGAGTTGGTGGGTATCAATGAAGCCATCGAACTGCGACTTGATCCGTCGTTTGCCCTTCAGGACTGGCTGAAACGGCAGGCGCCGGATCTCGTGCTCGTGGAGCTGCATTGGTACGTGCATACCCATGGTGCGCGCCGCGCGGCGCGCATGGCCAAGACTGCGCTTCCCCGCGTTCCGGTGGTCATGGGAGGTCTCACTGCCACCGCCTTCTCCGCCGAAATCCTCCTGCGGTGGCCCGTGGTGGACATGGTCCTAGCCGGTGAGGTGGATGCCCCGCTCAGTATGCTAGTGCAGCAGATCCGCTCAGGAAGCCCTCTCGACGCGGTGCCCAACCTCTGGCGGCGTCACGGGGAGTCAACCATCCCTCCGGAACGTGCGTGGTGTGCTGAAACCCTTGACGGGCTTGACCATGTGGACATGGGATGGCTGGAACACTTGGAGGATTTCGAGCGCTCAGATCTCCCCTACCGCAACCGTTGGCTGCTCACCGGCCGAGGCTGTCCTCACTCATGTTTCTTTTGCGGGGGATCCCGTCCGGGCCTGGCCCGCTTGTTCGGACGAGAACGTGTTCTTGTTCGCCCTCCAGACCATGTGGCAGCCGACATCGTCCGGCTGGCGCGGACCGGCGTGGAGGCTGTACACCTGACCCATGACCTCTTCAGCGTGGACGATCAGTATTGGAGATCCTTGTTCGACGTGGTCCGCAGTTCAGGCGTGACGGTTGGGTTGGCGAATGAATCGTGGGGGCCAGTACCAGGCGATGATCTCCTTGAGGCGTGGGCTGCCACCTTCGACGTAGCACGCTCATACATCGCCCTCTCCCCTACGTCGGCCTGGTCAGGCCTGGCTGCCTTGGCGTCGAAAAGGACCGTCCTAAACGAGTTGTTCCATGCATTGGACACCATGGCCTCGCTCCGATTTCCGTTGCACGTCTTCTTTCTCTTGAACATCCCAGGCGAAACGCCCCGGACGTTCGAACGAACCATTGACCTGGCCTCGGCGATCCTGCAGCGCTATCCAGGCGAGTTGCTTCGGCTTGAAGCCCAACCTGCGTCGGTGGATCCCGGGAGCCCGGCAGCGATGGGTCTGACCAAGCGGTTCAGGTTCCAGCCGCCGACTCTCGACGACTACCTTGCAGTCTCCAGCGGTGAGTACGTGATGTCCCTGAACTGGCCTTTGGAGGAGTCGAATGTCGATCCCGGAGAGCCGTTGGGAGTCATGCCGGCCAAGCCGCGGGAGATCATGGCCCTCGCAAGCCGCTGCCCGTCTTTTGCCGATCGATGGCGCGACCTTCTACGGGTGGCTCAACGGGACAAACCCGCCGGATGACTTCGCATCCGAACGAAAATCACGACCTCGTGCTTCCGCGCGGAATAGCTGTGCACCGCCAACCCCCTCACCTGGCGAAATTGACCGTCGAATAGACCAGGCACGAATGCGGGGGCGCCGGGCAAAGTCGGGCGGGGTGGTCTCTCTGGTGATCTCGCGAGCGCTCAGAGGAAGAATGGAAGCCTCAACCAGCTCAAACACCTTCAGGTTTGTGGTGAACAGGATTTCGCCGCCCGGGGCTAGCAGATGGGCGCAATGGACGAGCAACGTGTGGTAATCCCGTTGCACATCAAAGTCGTGACGCATGGCCTTTGACCTAGAGAATGATGGCGGGGCCAGAAGGATGAGCCCGTATCGCTGAGGCCCCGCATGCTGGACCCAGCGCACGACATCGCTGCGCACAAATCGGTGGTTCTGCTGCCCTAACCCGTTGAGGGAGAAATTCCTCCTGCCCCACGCCAGATAGACATTGGATAGATCAACACTGGTGGTCGAGCGGGCACGTCCGGCTGCTGCGGCCACCGATGCGGTGCAGGTGTAGGCGAACAGGTTCAGGAAGTCGCGACCGTGGGCCATGGAGCGGATTCGCCGCCTGAGAATCCTATCGTCCAGGAAGAGACCGGTATCCAGGTAATCCGTCAGGTTCACCTCATACCGCAGGCCATCTTCCCACACAAGGTGAGGGCGTCTCTGATCCCCGCGCCTGTTGGACTGCTCCCCCGCCGCCCGCCGCTTCCGTACCCTCAAGACTATGTCCGCCGGATCGACACGCAGCACCTCGGCAACCACCAGCATGGCATCCTGTACGCGCCGCTGAGCCAGCTGCGCCGGCACCCTGCGCGGTGGCGCATTTTCCTCGACGCGGACCGCTCCGTCATACAGGTCGACGGCCAGATTGTACTCCGGCAAATCACTGTCGTAGAGCCGGTAGCACGTGACACCTTCCTCCCGTGCCCATGCATCCCGTTCCAGAGCATTCGCCCGGAGTTTTCGCCTGAACGCATTCGATTCCTCGCTGGGTTTTCGCCAGTAAGGCCTTTCCGCAACTGCCGGCGACGATGCGATGGGTATCCGGAGAAGCCGGCACTCAATAGGCCCATTGTACATAACGTGCCGGGAGGCCGCTCGAAGCCCGATACGCTTTGCCAGGATGCTGTTGCCACAGAACACCCACGCGGTCCACCCCAGAAAACGCCGCCGCAGTACATCACCAAGCAGTTCGTACAGCGGCCCAAGCTCTTCGGGTTCACCCATGCGTTCGCCATACGGAGGATTGGTCACGATGATGCCCGCGTCGGCCCACGGAGGCTCGACATCCCGCAGGTCGCACACGGCCAGACGAACACTGCCTGCCAGCCCGGCACGCTGGAGATTACCCCTGGCGCACGCAATGGCTGATGCGGAGACATCCGAACCTGCAATCCTGATCTGCCTGTGGCCCGCGGCGGCTCGCCTGTCCCGCGCTTCCGTGCAGAGCCGATTCCAGAGCGTGTAATCATGGCCCCTCCAGCCACCAGCGCGTACCGTGTCGCGTTGAAGGCCCGGCGCGACGTCGAGGGCCATCCACGCGGCCTCCATGGGGATGGTGCCCGAGCCGCATAGCGGGTCGAGGAGCGGCTCCGTGGAGAAATTCGTGTGCCATCCGGCCATGCGGAGAATCGCGGCCGCACGGTGTTCCTTCAGCGGCGCCTCGGCGAAACGCCGGCCGATGCCTCTCCGATGAAGCCCTCTACCCCCGACATCAACGCTCACCGTCACGGAAGTATCGGCCACATGCACACTGATGCGGACATCGGGATTCACCTTGTCGACATTGGGCCGGGCGCCGGTATCGGCACGGATCCGGTCCACCAGTGCATCCTTTGTCTTCAGGGCCATGAACCGCGGAGATCCAATGGTCGAATGCCCTCCCGCCACGTCCACCGCCACCGTGTGGCGCGAGTTCAGGTGACTCGTCCAATCGACGGCGTACACACCCTCATAGAGCGCCTGGGCATGCTCGGCCTTGAAGGAGGTCAGCGGAAAAAGGATCCGGCTTGAGACCCGGGACCACAGGCAGGCCCGGTACGCATGCTCGAGAGTGAGGCCGAAGGCGACACCTCCCCGGAACTCCTCCACCACGGGCAGACCCAGTTCTCTGAGTTCCTGCCCGAGGATCCCCTCGGTGCCGCGGGAAGCGGCGGCGAAGTATGCCGTGCGCTGGATCACGGGCCCGGGTCCAGGGCTCAGGGCGCCACAGCGGTCACGCGGTAGAACCTGGGCGCCTCGGGCACGGGAGCCACCCAGGTCGTCGCGTTCAACACGCCGCTTTCGTCCACCGCGAAACCGTGGTAGGCGTCGCTGGAGGAATAGACCAGATAGCCCGTCGCGCCGGCCACGGGCACCCATGAGAGCACGATTCCCGCCTCCTGGAACGTTACATTGACATCGTCCAGAGACGGTGCCACGGTGAACCGGAAGAACCCCTCGGGAACGGTCCGCGGCAGAGTCTCGCGGCGGCCCGAGGAATCCGCCGCGGCCATGAAGTAGTCTATCGTGGATCCTATGGGCCGGCCCGGGATGGCCGCGACAAACGAGTCCGGCCCCGCTGCCGACATAAGCGGAATCCACGACCAGGGCCCCTCGTCGACCCGCCAGTAGACCTTGAGTGAATCCGGTATGAGCCCTTCCTCACTGCGGTCGTCGATCATGGCGGTGAGGGGGTAGTCGGGGGCCTCAAAGATTTCTTCCCCCAGGGGCCTGTGCCAGATCCTCAACATGTGACGATCGAAGATGCCCATGGTGCGGCAGTGGAGGGCATCGTAGTAGTACCATGCGCTCCAGGGAAAGCCGATGACCTCGTAGCCGGGCATGGCGCCCCGATAGGTCTCCAGGGCCTGGGCGTCTGAAGAGATGCCAAACAGCGGGACCAGCACCTTGCGATTCAGGATGAGAGAGTTTGTGTAGGCGGCCGTGGAGTTCCCGGAGTAGGACGCACAGAACACCCGGACTATCCGATACGGCCTCCCGTAGGGAGACACCAAAGCCGCAAGCTCATCCACCACCTCCTCAATGCAGGTATACTCAGGGTGCCATGATGGCAGCTCCTTGACGAGTATGGTCTCCTCATCCAGCAGCTTGGCCCAACAATCGACGTGCTGCAGACCGTTGATGTCGGGGTTGGACACGAAATGGTAGGTAAAAACGCCGAGGTAGTTCGAGGCCAGGGCTCGAAACTGGACTTCGGTCCACCATATGGCGTTCTCATCCAGCATCTGCTGGGTGGAGAAGGCGGTGCCATGCCCGTCCACCATGACATTGCCTCCGGTCAGAAAGGCAGGCAGCTCGAAATTCCCGCATCCGAACACTCCGGCGAGTACGGCATTGACCCCATCATCCTCCTCGTACCCCCTCATCCCCTGCCGAGGGGATTCCTGGAAGTCCCCACAGCCCCGGGTCAGATTATTGCACCCGGGTACCCAGGGATAGCCCGTGAACACAGGATCGACGATGCCCCACTCCCCCGCCCCATCGAATACCGAATGGGGCCCCCAATCTCTCGTCCAGTGGGAATAGGTATTCGCGTAAATGAAGCGACAATGGTCCAGATTCACGCCCCACGAACCGAAGGTGGCCCGGGCCTGATTCTCCTGGCTCTCTGTCTCGACGAGGACATACAGGCTGTCGTCACTGGCCAGCTCGACGGCGAGAGTGGAAGGTATGCCCAGAGGCCAGCGGATGAGTGTGCCCACTGCGGGTTCCCACTCCGCGCACATCCGGGCGGGGGCCACCGGTTGCGCCTCGGCGAAACAGGACACAAGCAGTATCAGCCCGGCACACTGAAGAGGAGGTGGCCGACGCCATCGCCGAAACAAGGATGAGTCGACCACGCACACCTCCTATGGTCCCGGATGGGAGGGTAAGCTCGCACATGCGACGATACCAAGCGGCACTGCAATGTACGGCCATTACCATCGAAGGCAATGGTTGACGGCGATGACGATCGTCACGAAGCGCTTGACGCAACGGCCTCCGCGTGTAGCCTACAAACCTCCACCCGATTTCCCAAGTGAGGAGCAAAATGCCAGAGATCGTCATTCACGAAGTAGGCATGCGCGACGGACTTCAGATGGAGTCCGGCACCGTACCGTTTGAGACAAAGGTCTCCTGGATTGAGAAACTCATCAAGGCCGGAATCGATATCATCCAAATCGGCTCCTTCGTGCATCCAGTCAAGGTGCCCCAAATGGCCGACACGGACAGACTGTTCTCCTATTTCGCGAGTCCCGGGCGCAAACCCGCGAGCGTGGTCCTTTCGGGGCTCGTGTTGAATGAGAAGGGACTGGAGCGCGGCGAGGCGTGTGGCGTTGAGATGTACTGTATGGGAGTATCCGCCTCAGAAACCCACAGCATGAAGAACACGGGCATGTCTTCGGCGGAAGCAACCGACCGCATCATCGCCATGGCGCAGAAGGCCGTGGCCGCGGGCAAGAAGGTGCAGGTTTCCGTGCAGTCCGCCTTCGGATGCGGATTCGAGGGTCCCATACCGCCCGAGAGAGTGCTGAATATCGTGCAACGCTATCTCGCCGCTGGCCTTCGCACCATCTCCCTGGCCGACACCGCGGGGCATGCCAATCCCGACGGAGTGAGATCCCTGTTCAAGAAGATCGTCATGTTCGACCCCGGCGTCGAACTCGCCTGTCATTTCCACAATACCTACGGGCTGGGCCTGGCCAACTGCCATGTGGCACTGCAGAGCGGGGTTCGCTCGCTGGAGTCTGCGTTCGGAGGATTGGGCGGATGCCCGTTCACCAAGCAACCCTCGGGAAACGTGTGCACCGAAGACCTTGTCCACTACCTGCAGCGCTCGGGGCAGCGTCCCGACATCGATCTGGCTGACCTCATCGCCTTGGCAAGAGAAGCCGCAGTCTTCCTGAAGCGAGACCTGCCCGGATACGTCTACAAGGTCGGCCCTCTGAAGGCGGCCGCACCCGTATGAAGGAGTTCCCATGAAGAAGATCCTGGATGGAATCCGCGTTCTCGACCTCACCAACGTGCTGTCCGGCCCCTTTTCCACCGCACACCTGGCACTCTTGGGTGCCGAGGTAATAAAGATCGAGAATCCCAAAGACGGCGACCTGGCGCGGAAGCTGGGCAATGTACCCGCCCTGAACAAGCAACTCATGGGCACGAGCTTCCTGGCCCAGAACGCCAACAAGAAATCCGTCACACTGGATCTGAAGTCCGCCGAAGGTAAGGAGGTGTTCCGCAAGCTGGTGGCGACCGCCGATGTCGTGGTCGAGAACTTCCGTCCCGGTGTCATGGAACGCTTGGGCTTTGGATACCAGGCCCTCTCAACCAGCAATCCCCGTATCATCTACTGCGCCATTTCGGGCTTCGGCCAGACCGGCCCTGATGCATTCAAACCCGCATACGATCAGATCATACAGGGCCTGTCTGGGGTCATGGCCGTCAATGGTGACGAGCGTCTCAACCCGCTACGGTGCGGTTTCCCTGTGTGCGATACCGTGGGTGGCCTGAACGCTGCCTTCGCCATCATGGCGGCTCTCTATCATCGAGAGCACACGGGCGAGGGCCAGATGATCGACATCGCACTTCTGGATTCCATCATGCCTCTTATGGGATGGGTGGCGGCCAATCTACTGATCGGTCACCAGCAGCCGGTACTCATGGGCAATGACAATTTCACCGCCGCGCCCTCGGGCACCTTCGCCACGGAGGACGGCTGCGTGAATATCGCGGCCAATCAGCAAGTGCAGTGGGAGAATCTGGCCAAGGCTCTTGACGTTCCCGAACTCATCGAGGATCCACGCTTCAAGGAGCGCGATACTCGCAAGGCCAACCGGAAGCTCCTTACCCCGCTCCTAGAGGAGAAGCTTACCGAGAAGCCCACGGCCCACTGGGTCAAGGTCTTGAACGAGATAGGCGTCCCCACCGGGGCGGTCATAGGTTTAGAGGAGGCCCTGATGCAGGAGCAGATCAGACACCGCGGGACGCTGCAGACCCTTCAGGTCGACGGAATCGGCGAACTGCCGTTCTTCTCGCTCTCGGCCAAGTTCTCCAGGACCCCGGGCCGGCTGGAGGTTGCTCCACCGCGGTTATCGGAGCACACCGCCGCACTACTCGGGTCATTGGGCTACTCCGAAGGTGATATCGCCGCGCTCAAAGAGAAGGCGGTGATCTAGCCTGAGTTTCCGGGTTAGCTGATTCTCGATTACCAATAGGGGACGGAAGGCATTGGGCTGCAGGGGGTTTGTGTTTCTGATC